>NZ_CP019067.1:2727204-3054408 GCF_001989615.1 Halorientalis sp. IM1011
GCGCTCAAAATCGACCGATTGCGGGAAGCGCCCCGGGAGACGTTGCGACTGGTGACGCTGGGGGCGATAATCTCCCACCTCGGGACGGCCCTCGTCGTGCGCTTCGCGCTGGGCACCTCCTGGGAACTCGCCCTGTTGATCGGGTCGCTACTGATCGCGACCGGGCCGACGGTCATCACCCCGATCCTGGAGGTCGTCCCCGTTCGCGAGCGTGTGGCGACGACGCTGGAGACCGAAGGCGTCGTCAACGACGTGACGGCCGCGATCCTCGCCATCGTGATGTTCGAGTATCTGCTGCTGGAGGGCGAGGGCCTGCCGACGCTGATCGGGCAGTTCACCTACCGGCTCGGGGCGGGGGTCCTCGTAGGCGTGGCCGTCGCCGGCGTCGTCTGGCTGTTGCTCGCCCGGGTCGAACTACCCACCGAGAACGCGCCACGGAACGCACGGCTCGTGGTTCTGGCGTCGGCGCTGGTCGCGTACGGCGTGGCCGAGGCCGGGCTGGGCGTCGCCGAATCGGGCATCGCCGCCGTCGCGAGCGCTGGCTTCCTCCTGGGCAACGTCGACTTGCCCTATCGCGAACAGATCGAGCAGTTCAAAGGCGACGTGACGCTCGTGGTGTTGACCTTCGTGTTCGTCGTCCTGGCCTCCCTGCTCTCGCTGTCGGACCTGCGGTCGCTCGGGATCGGCGGGATCGCTGTCGTCCTCGTGGTCGCGCTGGTGGTCCGCCCGCTGCTGGTCTTTCTCTCGACGATCGGTGGCCGGTTCACGTTCCGTGAGCGACTGTTCGTCAGCGCCATCGGGCCACGGGGGATCATCCCGGCCAGCGTCGTGACGCTGTTCGCTCTCCAGCTCGGCGAGAGCCAGCCCGAAGCGGCGACGACGCTGGTCGGTACCGTCTTTCTCGTGATCTTCGCGACCGTGGCCTTTCAAGGGGGACTGGCCCGTCACATCGCGCAGGCGCTTGACGTGATTCCGATGCGCACCATCGTCGTCGGCGGCGGTCGAATCGGCCGGGCGCTGGCGGACCGGCTGGAAGACCGCGGCGAGGAGGTCACGATCGTCGAACAGGACTCCGAGACCGTCGAGTCCCTCCGCGAGGCGGGCTACCGGGTCACGCACGGGGACGGAACTGACCGGGACGTACTGCTGTCGGCGGGGGCCGACAACGCGAAGGTAGTCGCGGCCGCGACCCCCGATGACGACGTGAACTTGCTGGTCGGCCAGCTTGCCCGCAACACATTCGACGTGGAGACGGTCGTCGCCCGCGTCAACCAGCCAGACAACGAGGACGCCTTTCAGGACCTCGACATCGAGGCGATCTCGACCGGGATGTCGGTCGCGTGGTCGATGGACAACGTCATCGAACGGCCGGCCATCGCCCGCTGGATGACCGAACTCGACCGGACTGGCGACGTTCAGGAGATCGAGGTGACGGCAGCGGCCGCGGCGGGCCGGACGGTCGCCGACCTGGCGGACGACCTCCCCGAGGACTGTTACATCGGCCTGATCGGTCGGGACGACGAGAACCGCATTCCCCACGCCGACGACCGGATCGAACGCGACGATCACGTCACGATCATCGGCCGGACGGAAGCCGTCCGCGAGGCTATCGACTACTTCACCGCGTAACCAACCGGGACACTCTTTTTGGCCCGGACGTAACACTCTCTCAGACTCACAGGACGGCCGCGCCGTCCTGCGGTACCTACCATGACCGACAACGACACACGTGGGAGCCCCTACGCACCCCACACCGAGGCGGAGACGGCGGCCATGCTCGACGCCGTCGGCGTCGACAGCGAGGAAGCACTGTTCGACATCCCAGCGGCCGTCCGCTTTACCGACGAGTTCGGTATCGACCCCGGGAGCGAGCGCGAGGTCCGTCGCGACGTCGAGCGCACGCTGTCGCGCAACGACGACCTGACCGAACTGCTCGGCCGCGGCCACTACGACCACTACGTCCCGTCGCTCGTCGACCACCTGGCCGACCGCTCGGAGTTTCTCACCTCCTACACGCAGTACCAGCCCGAGGTCGCGCAGGGCTTCCTGCAGGCGCTCTTCGAGTACCAGTCGATGCTCGTCGAGTTCACTGGGTTAGACGTGGCCAACTGCTCGATGTACGACGCCGCCACGGCGCTCGGCGAGGCCGCCACGCTCGCCCAGCGCGTCCGCTCTGTCTCGGGCGACCGCGTGCTCGTCCCCGCCCACATCGCACCCGGCCGGCGCGAGGTCCTCGAAAACTACGCCGAGGGCGTGGGCGTCACCGTCGAGTCCTATCCGATGGACGACGGGGCCGTCGACACAGATGCCCTCGAAGGCACGATTGGAGATGACGTGGCGATGGTCTACGCCGAGACGCCGACGGTGCGGGGCGTGATCGAGGAGTCGCTGTCGGCAGTCGGCGACCTCGCCGCGGCCCACGACGCGCTGTTCTGTCTCGGCTCGGATCCGGTGGCGCTCGCGCTGCTGGAGGAACCAGCGAGCGTCGGCGCGGACGTGGTGATCGGCGACGCAAGCACCCTCGGTCTGGGCCGTAGCTACGGGATGGGGCTGGGGATGTTCGCGACACGGGAGGAGTACCTCCGGCAGGTCCCCGGTCGACTGGTCGGGGCGGCCGAGGACGACGGCGGTCGGCGGGCTTACACCCTGACCCTGCAGACCCGCGAACAGCACATCCGGAAGGAACGAGCCACCTCCAACATCTGTACGAACCAGGCGTGGGTGGCGCTGCGGACGGCGATCCACGCGGCGTGGCTCGGCCCGGACGGACTGGTCGATCTGGCCGAGGATTGCGTGCGCTACCCACAGGATCTGGCAGCTCGCCTCGACGAGATCGAGGGTGTACAGGCTCCCGTCCACGACCGCCACCACTTCCGGGAGTTCCTGGCCCGGACCGATCAGCCCGCGGCGGCCATCGCGGGGGACCTCCGGGATCGGGGGTACGCCGTCCACACCGTCGGCGAACACCAGTTGCAGATCTGTGTGACCGAGCGGACGGAGCGGGCGGTGGACGGTCTGGTAGACGCGATGGCGGAGGTGGCACCATGAGCGAGGAGACACCCGATCAATTGGGCTACCAGCAGGCCCGCTGGACCGACTCCGAAGAGCGCTACGAACCCTTGCTCTCGGAGAAAGACACGACGGCGGTCGACGTCGGCGGCGACGACTCGCCGCTGCCGGACGACCTCACCCGCGACTCGCTGGAACTGCCCTCGCTGTCGGAGCCCGAACTCGCCCGCCACTACACCCGCCTCTCCCAGATGAACTACGGGGTCGAGAGCGGCCCCTTCCCGCTGGGGTCCTGTACGATGAAGTACAACCCCAAGTTCACCGAGGACGTGGCTGCCCTCCCCGACGGCGCGGTCCACCCGGACCGACCCGACGGAACCGTACAGGGAACACTCGCGATCATGGCCGGTCTGCAGGACTACCTCGGCCGGATCGGCGGGATGGACGCGGTCACCCTCCAGCCGCCGGCGGGCGCGGCCGGCGAGTACGCCGGCATCCTGCTCGCGAAGGCCTACCACGAGGCAAACGGCGAGGACAGGGACGAGATCGTCGTCCCGGACACCGCCCACGGCACCAACTTCGCGAGCGCGGCGCTAGCGGGCTACGACGTGGTCGAACTGCCCAGTGCCGAGGACGGCCGGGTCGATCTGGACGCCCTCGAAGCGGCCGTCGGCGAGGACACCGCGGCGCTGATGCTCACCAACCCCAACACGCTCGGTCTCTTCGAGCGCGATATCGAGGCGATCGCCGAGATCGTCCACGACGCGGGTGGACTGCTCTACTACGACGGTGCGAACCTCAACGCGCTGCTCGGCCGCGCTCGCCCCGGCGACATGGGCTTCGACATCATGCACTACAACGTCCACAAGACGTTCGCGACGCCCCACGGCGGCGGCGGGCCCGGCGCTGGTCCCGTCGGCGTCAAGTCCGAACTGGCACCGTTCCTGCCCACACCGCACGTGCGCGAGCGATCCGGTGGGACCGGGTACGAGCGCTACGAACCAGAACAGAGTGTCGGGAAGGTCCACGGCTTCGAGGGCAACTGGCTCGTCCTGATCAAGGCCTACGCCTACATCGCTCGGCTGGGCGATCCCGGACTGAGCGACGCCAGCGCCAAGGCCGTCCTGAACGCGAACTACCTCGCCGAGCAGGTGGAATACGAGGTCCCGTTCGGACCCTTCCACCACGAGTTCGTCGCGAGCGCGGGCGAGCAGGACGCCGCCGACGTGGCCAAACGGATGCTCGACTACGGCGTCCACCCGCCGACGACGAAGTGGCCCGAGATCGTCTCCGAGGCACTGATGACCGAACCCACCGAGATCGAGTCACAGCGGACGCTCGATCAACTCGCGGCCGCCTTCGACGCCGTCGCAGACGAGGACGACGCGACCCTCGGGGCCGCCCCCGAGGAGACCAGTGCCCGCCGGATCGACCAGGTCGCGGCGGCCCGGAACCCGCGACTCTCCTGGCAGTCGCTGGACGACGACGTGTGACGATCCCGACGCGGCCGGTGCTTGCCAATCCTTAATAGCTGAGCCGCGCTGGATTAATATATGACCGTCGTCAGCGTGTCGATGCCGGACGAACTGCTCGAACGTATCGACGAGTTCGCGGACGGCCACGGCTACACCGGCCGCAGCGAAGTCGTCAGGGAGGCCGCGCGCAACCTGCTGGGGGAGTTCGAGGACCGCCGCCTCGAAGATCGGGAACTGATGGGTGTGGTCACCGTGCTATTCAATTACGAGACCACGAGCGTCGAGGAGCGGATGATGCACCTGCGCCACCAGCACGAGGAACTGGTCCAGTCGAACGTCCACAACCACGTCGGTGACGCCTACTGCATGGAACTGTTCATCCTCGAGGGCTCACTGGAAGATATCTCGACCTTCGTGGGCAAGATCCGGGCGACGAAGGACACGCTGACGGTGGATTACTCGGTGATTCCGGTCGACGGGTTGAACGGAGCGCTGGGCGGCGGTAGTTGAGATCAGTCGGCCGGTTCGGGGTCGGTGGGGTCGCCGCCGGTGTCACCGGTTAGTTCGTCGACGAGGCCGTCGGCTGCGTCCCCGATGTCGACGTTCGTGACGTTGGCGAAGAGGAAGCCGGCGAAGCCGGCGCGGATCAGGAGGTTCATGTACTGCGTGAGGACGTTGGAGACGAACGTGTCGAACAGTCCGAACAGCGCGAGAACCGAGAACACGATGATCATCCCGACCAGGAACAGGAGGAGATTCCGGGACTTCCAGTGGAGGAGCCGCTGTTTGTCGGGCAGCGACTGTGCGACCGCCCAGATCCGGTTGCGGTAGAAGTAGATCAAAAAGATGTGGCCACCGATCAAAATTCCGAGCGCGAGCAACGCGACGACGCCGCCGCTGACGGTCGCGACGCTGAAGGACAGTCGCTGCAGGAGCGGAATCCCGACGGCGACGGCCAGCAGCTTGCGGGAGACGCCGGCGAGCAGTGCAGCGATTCCCCAGAGGACGGAATAGGCGACCAGATCGCTCACCACGGTCGGTATCGTGAGCTCGGTGCCGTTCACGACGAGAATCCCGACCCGTGCCGCATCGAGGAACATCCCGACAGCGGAGACGGCGATGACCGCCAGAACCAGCTGACAGAGACGGCGGTACTGCTCGGGAATCCGCCGGAGCCAGAGGAACAGCGCCGCGAAGACGACGGTGTAGAGGACGCCGGTCACCGCGTAGACGGTCGTCGGACTAATCATCGTCACCACCCGCGTTGGCGGCGGTGGCGTTCATTCCGCTCATCCCGTGATCGGTCGCGTCGTCTACGTCGCGGGTCTCGAACGTCGCCAGTCGCCGCTGGAGATCCGCGGTCCGGCTGGCGAGTTCGTCCGCGCGTCCACGCACGTCTTGCATCGTCTCTGCGGTATCGTCGGCGGTGTCCGCCAGCGAGTGGGATCGCTCGGCCACGTCGGCGGCCGCCGACCGCACGTCGCCGACGGTCGCGGCGACCTCTTCGGTGGCGGCCGCGCCGTCCTCGGTGGCGCGGGCGATCTCGCTCATCGCGGTGTCCACGTCGGTGACGGTCTCGATCAACTCCTCGATGGTCTCACCGGTCTCGGTGACGGTGCCGACGCTCTCGCCGATCCGGTCGCGCGTGGCCGCCATCTCGTCGGTGACGGTGTCCACGTCGGCCCGGGCGGCCGTGACGATCTCCTCGATCTCGTCGATGGAGGTCTGGGTCTCCTCGGCCAGCTGTTTGACCTCGTTCGCGACGACGGCGAACCCGTCGCCGGCCTCGCCGGAGCGGGCGGCCTCGATGTTGGCGTTCAGCGCGAGGATGTTCGTCTGCTCGGCGATCTCGTCGATGAGGTCCGTCGTCGTCGCCACCTCGTCCATCCGGTCGTCGAGTTCACCCACCTGCTCGCCAAGCCGCTGGACGGCGTCCTCGACCTCGCGGATGGCGTCGACGGCCTGCTGGGCGCGCTCGACGCCGGTCTCGCCGACTTCGCTCGCGTCCGAGGCCTGCTGTGAGACCTCGTCGGTCGTCGAGGCGACCTCCTCGATCGACGCCGAGAGGTCGTTGGCCTCGCTGACGGCCGCGTCCAGCCGTTCGGCCTGATCGCCGATGTCCTCTGCGAGCTCGCGGATGTCCGTCGCGAGCCTGGCGTTGAGGTCCTCGACCGTCGCCGCGTCGTCGGCCACCGCCTCGCTAGCCGTCTGGACCTCGCCCGCGAACGACTGTATCTCCTCGACGGTCACCGACAGCCCGTCCGCCATCTCCTCGTACGCCACGAGGATGCGCTCTATGGCTTCGATGTCGGCGTCCTCGTCGAGCTGGCGGGTGAAGTTGCCGTCGGCGGCCGCAGTCATCGCGTCGCCGATGTCGTCGGCCCGGTCGAGCAACGTCTCGGTCATCTCCTCAGCCTCCTGTTTCGCCTGTTCGGCCTCTTGGCGAGCCTGCTCGGCCTCTTGGCGGGCCTGCTCGGAGTCGTCGAACGCGGAGTCCAGCGACAGCCGCATGTCGTCGAGCGTGGCCGCCAGTTCGCCGAACTCGTCGGGGCGGTCGGATTCGGGTGTCACGTCGAGGTCGCCGTCCTCGATGGACTCGGCGACCGCCGTCAACTGACGGAGTTCGACGCCGACGTTCCCGCCGAGGACGAGCCCGAGGAGGCCGAGATGCAGTATGACCACGAACAGTGTCCCGGCCAGTGCCGGAACTCCAGCCCCGGTAGTCGCGGCGTGGACGGTGAAGATGCCGCCCAACACGAGCGTTGCGACCAGGGTCGTCGCCAGCGATACACCGATGCGCTGGCTGTACCGCGACGCGATACGTTCGGTAAGCGATTCGGACATGTCCTCTATCTTTCGTACTATCGTGTTTACGGTTTTCGGCGATTTCACCGCTCGATGCATCCACGTTCCCAGTCCACACGCCCTCTCGAATCACTCGAGTCTCGAATTCCACAAGTATCGATGGTTTGATATCGCGTTATCTGATTTATGACCGTACGCTCGAATTCGAACGGTTGCAGCGAATGTACCGTTCTGGCCGACGCTAACGCTTGATTCACTCTACGCGAGGCCAGATCGAGGAGAGAATGGGCGGTAGACGGGTAACTATCGGAGAATTCGGTCGTGCGGGCGACAGCTGGCGGTGGAGAACGCCGGTGTGTCGAGAGGGTTACAGCAGTACGGGACGAAAGCCCACGACGTTAGCTGTGGACGGCTGTCACGCTTCCGCGCCGGTGTCGATGCCGTTGATCTTGACGAAGCCGTAGTCACAGTCCGGGCAGTGCCACTTGACCTTCTGGCCGAGGTGGAGCTCCGTGCTCGCCGCCCGGTAGAAGGTCTTTTCCTCGCCACAGTTCGGACAGGATCGGTCGAGTTCCATCGGCATACCAGTCGGTTTCACGGCCGAACAGTTCAACGTCCCGATTTTCGTGGGGCAATAAACGGCTGAGTGCTATATCGAACGGGATCGGTCGGCCCGTAGCAGGTGTGCCCGGCCGGCGAGCAACCCGACGAACAGGCCGGTGAAGTGGGCGATCAGCGCGGCGCGGGCCGATCCGGTGGTGAGCGTGACGACGGCGGCGATCACGAGGAAGACGAGCAACTGGACGCGACCGGACAGCGAGACGCCGACGACGACGGTGTCGGTGAGGCGGTTGCCCGTCAGGAGATAGCCCATGAACGCGAAGATGGCGCCGCTCGCCCCCAGGACGCCGGATCCGGAGCCCAGAGCGGTGCCGACGGTGATCTGTGCGAGGCCGGCGAGTGCGCCGGTCGTCACGAAGAAGGCGTGATAGCGCAGGCGGGTCGTCGCGCGTTCGAGGACGACGCCGGTGAGCAGGAGTCCGACGGAGTTGACCAGCAGGTGCTGGAGAGTCGCGTGCGCGTAGACGCTCGTCACGAGCGTCCAGGGATCGACGCTGGCCGGCGGCGTCAGGACGAACAGCGTGCCGAACAGCCCGAGCGGGAGCGCGATCCACTCCAGCAGGAAGACGACGACGAAGACGGTGAGCGTCGTGATCGTGGGACTCCGGCCGGTGACCATACAGGTGTAGCGACGGCCGAGAAGTAAACTCCGTCGCCGTCGGGGGAGCTATAAGACGCTGGCAGCCCCAGTACGAATATGAAGATCTACACCGGTCGCGGTGACGAGGGGATGACCGACCTCCGGAACATGGACCGCGTCTCCAAGGCCAGCCCGCGGATTGAGGCCTACGGAACCGTCGACGAGGTCAACGCCCTCGTGGGTGTGGTCCGTCCGACGGGCTACGACGACGTGGACGAGCAGTTGCGGTCGATCCAGAACCACCTCCACGTCGTGCAGGCGGACTTCGCCAACCCCGACCCCGACGAAGACGACCCACAGATCACCGACGAGCACGTCGACGAACTCGAATCGTGGATGGACGACTACGACGACGAACTCGACCCGCTGGAGCGGTTCATCCTCCCCAGCGGGAGCGACCCCGGCACGAAACTCCACCAGGCACGCGCGGTCTGTCGCCGCGCCGAGCGCCGGGCGGTCTCCTTCGCGAGCGAGGAAGCCGGCGTCAACGACGCCGCCATCGTCTACCTCAACCGGCTCTCCGATTGCCTGTTCACGCTCGCGCGCGTCGTGAACAAGCGCGAGGGCGTCCGCGAGGAGAGCCCGACGTACTGAGGCTGGAGTCGGCGCGGGGCCCGGTCACACCGGTTCGTAGACGAGGACGCCGCCCCGGTCCCGGCGCGTCACCTCGCCTCTGTCTTCGAGCACGTCGAGGTGTCCCACCGCCTCGCTCATGCCGGCGAACCCCTCCGTCGCCGGCAGATCGCCGAACAGTCCGTCCATCACGTCGACGGGCGTGGTCGGGCCGTCGACCAGTTCGCGAACGTCGTCAGTCCGGTCTTCGTGAGCCTCGCGGATTTCGCCGATCCGCTCGCTCGGGGTTTCGATCACCTCGCGGTGGCCCGGGAGCAGCCGGTCGTACTCCCGGTCGCGCAGGCGGTCGAGCGATCGGTTGTAGGCGGGAAGCACTCGCGGGCGCTCGCCGTCCTCGTCGGGCGGGAGGAGGAAGGGGTTGGGTGTGATTTCGGGGAGGACGTGGTCGCCGACGATGGCTCGGCGCTCTCCCTCGGAATCGAACGAGAGGATGCACTCCCCGTCGGCGTGGCCGAGCACTTCGTCCACGTCGAGCACGGTGTCGTGAACGACGAGTGTGTCGCCCGAGACGATTTTCTGGTCCGTCTCTACGTCGGGCGCGTACCGGAGGAACGCTTCGGGGAGGCTGGTGACGGTCTCGGCGGTCGAGCGGGCCATCCCGCAGCGCTCGAAGAAGTCGGTGAAGAAGGCGCGCTCACGCTCGAAGCGGCCCTCGAAGTCGGCCATGATTCCGGCGGCGTCGGGCGTGGCGACGACACTCGCGCCGGCGTCGCGGAACCGACTGGCCAGTCCGAAATGATCGGGGTGGGGATGGGTGACGACGACGCGCTCGATGTCGGCATGGGAGAGACCCCGCTCTTCGAGCGCGTCGAGGAGGCGCGACCAGGCCTCCTCGCTGTTCGGGCCGGGATCGATCAGCGTCCGTCCGGCGAGGTAGGCGTCGACCGCCCCGATCTGGAACGGCGTGGGCACCGTGAGCTGTGTGAACATGCACACTCGTACCCACCGGTCGACCAATAGGGTTGTGTCGAAAAACCGGCCGGCGAGACCATGCCCACGGAATTCCCGTCGGCCGGATGCATGGTGGACGCGTTGGGACAGACGCGTGGCCGACCCCGCCGCAGGGTCGCAGCCGGTTTTAGGTATGCCTAAAAGATTGAAAAAGCTTGTGATCGGGTGGACTGTCGATCGGATCGTGGTCCCTCCGGTGGGTCAAAACTGTAGTGGCACAAACCTTTTATCTGTCCTCGGCGTACCAACGGATATGAACAAACACTTCGAAGACGCACAATACTACCTCAAACGTGCAGGCGAGACGGCGAAAAAAGGTGTCGTGGAAGAACTGGAGCCGATTCAGGAGCGGATCGAGGACGTCAGGGGTGGTGAGGACGAGGAACCGGAGCCGGGTCGGCTTGCGGAGATCCGGGCCGATCTGAAAGAGCTACAGGGGCGTGCCGAGGGTGAGGCCAAGGAGGCCATCGCCGACGCCCGGGAGAAGATCGACACCTACCGGAAGACGGAAGCCTGAGAGGTAACCCTTAAGTCCGGCGCAGGGGTAGCACCGAGCGCCGGGTTGGTGATCTAGTCCGGTTATGATATCTCCTTCACACGGAGAAAGCCGGCGGTTCAAATCCGCCCCAACCCACTGAACTTCTCGCGGCGCTCACTCACGAGCGCCGCGAGTGAAGCGGTCGGCGGTTTGAACCCTGGAAGACGAACGAAGTGAGTCTTCCTCTGGTTCAAATCCGCCCCAACCCATCCGCTTCCTTCCTACATTTGAAGGATACCGTGAGTCACGCAGATGTCGGTTCCGGTGTCAGCGTATAAACCACCGTATGCATCCGCCACCATCCTCTCACGCAACGGACTGGTATCAACGGGTATGGCAACGCAAACACGAGAGACCGGTCGATCCGGCTCCGAGAGTGGTGGCGGCGATGAGGGTCCGAGGACGGTCTCGGTCTCCGACGGGCGACGGCTCGCCTACGCGGAGTACGGTTCGCCGGACGGCACGCCGGTCGTCTTCCTCCACGGCACGCCTGGATCGCGGCGACTGGGGGAACTGTTCGACACGGCGGCCCGGGAGCGCGGCGTCCGGATTCTGGCCCCCGACAGGCCGGGGTTCGGGGCGTCGTCGCCGTGGCGAGCGCGGTCGGTCAGTGATTGTGCGACTGTCGTGACCGCGGTGCTGGACGACGTCGGCGTCGAACGCGCCGGGCTGATCGCGTTCTCGGGTGGCTGTCCGTACGCACTCGCGACGGCAGCCACCTGTCCGGAGCGTGTCGATCGGGTCGACGTGATCTCCGGGGCGACACCACCCGACACGGGGGACGACCCTGCGATCCAGCGACTCCTGCATGGGCTAGCGACGCGGACGCCCTCGCTACTCGGCGGACTCTTTCGCGGGCAGACGTGGCTGGCCAGGCGTTTCGATCCGTCCATCGTGGTCTCTCAGTACACCGACGAGGCCGAGACGATCCCGGATGAGATCGCCGATGTGGTCCGTTCGGATTTCGTCGAAGCGTTCGCCACACACCGGTCGGGTGCGGTCACCGAGTTCCAGCACGCGGCTTCGGGGTGGGGCATCGACTTCGACGACATCGACCTGCCGGTCCGCTTCTGTCACGGGGACGCCGACGCGAACGTCCCGATAGCGGGCGTCCGTCGACTCGCCGAGCGGATTCCTGGCGCGCAGGTGGAGACGGTCGCCGACGCCGACCATCTCCGAACGCTCCTCCGGTGCAGGGGTGACGTACTGGATCGTCACTGTTGCGGGACGACATGGGGCCGTGACGGACAGCGAGTCGATCCGGTCGATTAAGACGGTGGCGGGGGAACTCGGGGTCGGACGGGGAATGAAACGGATTCGGTTCTCGGTGATCTATCCGGAGCGGTTCGTCCATCCGCTACACCGGCGACTCGCCGGGGACGGCCCCCTCACCCGGGCGGAGTTGTTGATGTGGAGTCCGACAGCGGACGCGAGCGCGCTGTTCTGGTGTGACGGCGACCGGACGGCGACCGCGGAACTCGTCGACGCCATCGAGTCGGTTCGAGACAGGACGCTCGTCGGGGACGAGGGCGGGACATATGTGATCCTCCGACAGCGCGAGTACGAGTTCTCGGGTGCAATTTTGACGACGGTCGCCGAGGCAGGGGTGATCTTCCTCCCGCCGGTGATCTTTCTCGATACTGGAGCGGTGCAGTTCGAGGCGGTCGGTGAGGCGGCGGCGGTCAGCGCGTTCCACGACGACCTCGCGACGCTCGGGGACGTCACTATCGAACGGGTCCGCGAGTTCGAGCGCCAGCGGTCGCCGTCGACGCTAACCGACCGCCAGCGAGCCGCTCTCGAAGCGGGGCTCGCAGTGGGATACTACGAGGTGCCGCGCGACGGGACGGTCGAGGACGTGGCGGCGATACTCGAGTGTGCACCGAGTACGGCGGGAGAACTCCTGCGGAAAGCCGAGGCGGCCGTCATTGCGGCCACCGTGGGATAGGCGCGACGCTCGGCGATCCGTGATCGGGTTCACTCCCCCGCCATCCCGCCGAAGGTTTCGTCGGCGTCGGCGGGCGTATCGAAGTCGTGGTAGTTCTCGCCGCGTTCCTTGCTGAGGATGTTCAGCGCCGCAGCAGCGCCGTCGCCGGCGGAGATGACGGCCTGCCACTCCTCGGCGCGGACCATCGCGCCGGTGGCGTAGGCATCGTCGACGCTGGTCTCCATGTCCACGTCCACGTCGACGGTCTCGTCGTCGGTGAAGTCACAGCCCAGTGCTTCGGCGAGATCGCGGTTCGCACCGGTCGCGAGCACGAGGTAGTCGGCGTCGTACTCCCCGTCGGCCGAGGTGACGGTGAAGCCGTCGCCGGTAGACTCGACGTCGGTGACTTCCTCGCCCTGGTTGCGCTCGACGCCGAAGCTGTCGACCTGGTTCCGGAGTGTCGCCATGTAGGCCGAGCCGTCCTCGGAGCCGAGTCCCGGGTAGTTGAACAGGTGGGCCTTGTGCATCCAGGTGGCGTCGGTGTCGAAGACGGTCGCGTCGACCCCGTTTTTCTGGAGGAACAGTGCGGCACTAAGGCCGGCGGGACCGCCGCCGACGATGGCTGCGTTGGCCATACGCCATTCACGGCCGCGTGACGGAAGACCGTTTGGCCAGCGGCGATCCGTGACTACACGACGGCCTCTCGACGACATCGGCGGCGATCTTCCGAAGATTCCAACGTGCCAGTGTGTACGTTTATATGGGATTACACGACCACTGATAGATACAGGGGTGTCGACGCCCCGGTCAGACAATGGAGTACGACATTCGCGGCAAGAACGGATTCGCGGACGTAGAGGTCGCCCTGGATGCAAACGAGCAGATCCTCGCGGAGCCGGGAGCGATGGTCAGCTACGACCCCGGCATCGAGATGACGACGGACACGGGTAGTGGGGGCCTGCTGGACTCGGCCAAGCGGTCGATGCTTGGGGGCGAATCGGTGTTCATGAACACGTTCACGGCCCAACAGCCCGGCAGCGTCTATCTCGCGCCGCCGGCACCGGGCGACGTTCGGGCACGATTCCTCGACAACGACACGGTCTACGCCGATTCGGGGTCGTACCTGGCATCGGAACCCAACGTCGACGTGACGACCGAGTTCCAGGGCGCGTCGAAGTTCTTCACCAGCGGCGACGTGTTCCTCTTGAAGCTCACGGGGACGGGTACGGTCTTCCTCGACAGCTACGGTGCGATGGAGACCATCGAACTGGGACAGGGCGAGCAGTTCAACGTCGACACTGACCACATCGTCGCCTTCGACGCATCCGTCGAGTACTCGACGTTTCGGCCGGGCGGCGTCAAGAGTCGGGCGTTCGGCGACGAGGGGAAAGTCGCCAGGTTCTCGGGGCCGGGCAAGATCTGGATCCAGAACCGCGACTTCGAGAGCCTCGCCGAGAAGGTCGCAGAGGAGATTCCCGGCGGCGGTGGCGGCGGGGACGACGACGGCGGGATCGGCGTCGACGACTTCCTCTAGATCCGATCGCGTTCTTTCGGCCCGTGCGGACCAGGTATTTAGTGGTACAGTCCCTAGGGAACTCGATGTCCCGGACGCCACCTGGTCCCAAAGGACGACCGGTTTTCGGCAGCGCCCGTCAGTACGCCCGCGACCCGTTCACGTTCGTGACGGCGCTGGAACGGGCCTACGGCGGGATCGCCCGGTTCGACATGGGACCGCTGGAGACGTACGTGGTCACCGACCCGGCGGCGATCCAGCGCATCCTCGTCTCCGACGCGGCGAACTTCGAGAAGCCCGCGTTTCAGGACGACGCCCTCGGCGATCTGCTCGGCGAGGGACTCCTCCTCAGCGAGGGGGAGACCTGGCGGACACAGCGCGACCTGGCGAATCCGGCCTTCGAGATGTCGCGGCTGTCTGGGATGGCCGACCGGATCGTCGACCACGCCGAGTCGATGGTCGACGGCTGGGCGGCCGGCGACGTGATCGACGCAGAGGAGGCGATGACCGGCGTCACGCTGAACGTCATCCTCGATCTGATGATGGGCGTCGAACTCGAGGAGGCACGGGTCGAACACGTCCGCGAGCAACTGGAGCCGCTGGGAAAGCGGTTCGAACCGGACCCGATCCGTTTCGCCCTCCCGGACTGGGTCCCGATGCCCGACGACGCCGAGTTCGAGGCGGCGGTCGCGGAACTGGAGACCGTGATCGACGAGATCGTGCGCCGTCGTCGCGACGACATCGGCCGCGAGGGTGACCCGGATGCGCCGATGGACTTCCTGTCGATCCTCCTTCGTGCGAGGGGCCGCGGCGAGCAGACCGACGAGCAGATCCGCGACGAGATGATGACGATGTTGCTGGCCGGGCACGACACGACGGCGCTGACGCTGACCTACACCTGGTATCTGCTCTCGGAACACCCCGAGGTCGAGCGCCGGGTCCACGACGAACTCGACGCGGTGCTGGGCGACGGGCGACCCACGATGGCCGACGTGCGCGAGCTGGAGTACACCACCTGGACCATCGAGGAGGCGATGCGGCTCTACCCACCGGTGTACACGATGTTCCGGTCGCCGACACGGCCGATCGAGATCGACGGTTACACCGTGCCGGCGGGGACGAGCATCATGCTCCCCCAGTGGGCCGTCCACCGCTCGGAGGAGTACTGGGAGGATCCGGAGACGTTCGATCCCGAGCGGTTCAGCCCCGAGCGCCGGACAGATCGGCCCCGGTTCGCCTACTTCCCGTTCGGCGGCGGGCCGCGCCACTGCATCGGCAAACACCTGGCGATGCTGGAGGCCCGGTCGATTCTCGCCACCGTCGCGGACCGCTACCGACTGGAGTTTCTGGGCGAGTCACCGCTCGACCTGCTCCCGACGCTGACCGCACACCCGCGACAGGAGATGTCGATGCGGGTGGTACCCCGCGAGACGTAGCTCAGGGTGGCTCGCGCTGGTCCACGTCGGTCTGGAGGGTGCCCGTGACTCCGGTCCAGTCGTCCTGCGGGCCGTCGAGGGTCACAGTAACGTCGTCGCGGTACTCGTCGGCGCTCCAGCCGAAGACCCACCACGAGTTGGTGCCGTGCACCGTCGCCGACGCGTAGACTTCCGTGTCCGCGTCGGTGTCGTAGCTGGCGTATACCGCCGAATCGTACTCGTAACACTCGATCCGGTCGGGGCCGGGAGTATCACACGCCGTGGGTCGACGGTCGACCTGCGGGCCGAACACGGGTTCATCGTCCCACGGCGTCGCGGTGTCGATGCTCCGGTCGACGGGAACGGTCACCTCGACGCGGACGTTTCGCGTGTCGTTGACCACCATCGAGGGGTTTCCGGGCTCGTACTCGTCCTCGGAGATCTCGACTCGTTCGCCGCGCCCGTCCCGCTCGACGAACTCGTAGTACTCAGGTGTGACCCGCAACTCGGCGGCCGAGAGCGCGAGCATCGGGCCGCGATCGGTCTCGACCACCTCGTAGGTGAGCGGGCCGGACCGATTCGTCCCGGTCTCGACGGCGGCCGCTCCGAGGTCGGTGCCGTCGGTCGCGTCCGGCACCGGCAGGTAGACCGTCGCGTTCGTGAGGGTTCCGTTGGTCGAGAGCGTCACCTCGTAGGTGTACTCGCTCTCGTAGCTGGTGCGGTAGAGGTGGCCGCTGTAGAGCCACATCGCACCGAACACGACCGCCAGCAGAACCACTAACGCGAGGACGATACCGAGTGCCACACGTCGCCAGTTGTCGACCAGTCTCGACCCAGTCGTCTCGTCGGTCATCCCCGAGTAAATGCGGTCGACTGACAAGAAGGTTCGTCCTCAACTAACGATCTCGTCGATCTCGGCGTGCCCGAAACAGACGCGACTCCCGGTCATCGCGACGCGCTCACAACCGTCCTCGCCGCAGGTTTGCATGGTAGGAAAGCACATCCTGTCACAGGGTTCGGCCACGGACGGATACCCCTGTCGGCCGGTCACTCGTCGACACTCACCGGACGATCCGCTGGTCGCTCGTCCGTGCGTGTTCGCGCAGACGCTCGATGCGTTCGTCGACGGCGGGATGAGTCGAGAGAATCTCTCCGAGCGTGCCGTCCTCGTCGCCGCGGGTGTACAGCGGCGAGAGCAGACTCCAGTTCGGGTCCTGTACCCGGTCGATCTTGGCCAGTGCACGGGCCAGCGCGAGCGGATCGCCGGTCACCGACGCGGCGCGGTCGTCGGCGGCCAGTTCCCGCCGGCGCGAGTGGGCGCGGATCAGGAGTGTGAGCACGAAAAAGAGGACGACGACGGCGTTGCCGATCAGCAGGCGAAACCGGCCGATCGACCCCTCGGCCCACCGGGTCGGACGGCCGCGGATCCAGGCCACGCCACGGGCCACCCCTGTCAGAAAGAGCAGGGCGGGCGACAGCACGACGGTGACGATTCCGACCAGCGTGCGGAGGCCGCTGTAGGCGAGCGTCTGGATCAGGCTATCGCGGTGCTCCAGGTGGGCGAACTCGTGGACGAGGATTCCCTCCAGTTCGGCCGGCGAGAGCAGGCGAAACAGCGACCGGTCGAGGACCACCGCGCCGTCGCGCCGACTTCCGAGCGACAGGGCGTTGGGTACCGCCATGTCCGCGACGAGCAGTCGGGGCGTTTCGATGCGCATGTCGGCGGCCAGTCGATCGGCACGCCGGTACAGTTCCGGCGCGCGCTCCCGAGTGAGGGCGGTCGCGTCGACGCTCTCGAGCAACCGACTGGTGCCGTACTGGTAGCTGAGATAGCTCAGGACGAGCGTCGTGACGGCGACGACGACCACTGTCGTCCCCAGCGGCGGCCGACTCGACCAGAACCAGACCAACAGGGCGTAGACCAACCAGGCGGCGAGTCCGTACCCGACGAGCAAGGAGAGTCCGACGCCGGCCATGAGCGCGCGCAGTCCCAGCCGACCCATGGATTGGCTTAACCCACTCCCGCGCAAAGGCGTGTCGTCTCGAAACTGTCACCGTAGCCCAAAGATTGAAATCGAACGACGGGATAGCTACGAACGTGCCGACTGTCGAAGTCTCGCTTCCACAGGACGTACACGCGCAGTTCGAACGGCTCGTCGAGGAGGAGTTCGTCACACAGGAGGAGGCCGTCGAGGAGTTGCTCTCGTCGGGACTGGACGCGTATACGCGTAATCTGTCCGGCGACGACCGGGAGGCGACGGACGTGGCCGACGAGTTCGCCGAGGACATGTGGGACACCGCCGAGGACCCGGCCGCCGGCGGCCCCGACGACGATTATCTCTGAACAGCCGGGCGCCCGCCCGGACCGATTTTTCAGTCCGCCACGGTGACGGTGGCCTCGTCGAGAAACTCCCAGTCGTCCAGCTGCGCGGCCGTCAGCAGGTCCTCGAGCAACTGGCCGCCGGTCTCGGACGCGCTCGCCTCGTCCTCGCTCTCGATGGCCACCGTCGCCGCTCCCTCGACGGTGATCCGATAGGGATCGAACGGGCCGGAGGGGAACTCGTACACGTCGATGGCTTCCGCGGTGACCGACTCGAATGTCTCACCGCCGGCCTCGCGGACCGATTCCCGGACCGAGTCGGCGGCGTCGCTTTTGGCCGTCCCGGTCGTGCCGGCACTGACCGTCGCGACCGTCTCGAACCCCCGCGTCACGTGATAGGTAGTCATGGTCACCGGTTGTCGGTCGGGCGTCTTTAGATGGCCGGTCTGGAACGCTCGGCGGCCAGCGGCAACCTGGACCGAGTTGCCTCGGTGTCCGCATCCGGCTCTCATCGAAGCCGGGTAAACGAGATGGGGGGTTCCCGGCGGGTGAGGACGCCGCTACTGGTGACGGACGGGAGAGGAGAGGGAACCGTCAGACGGTGGCGTCGACCGCTTCGGCGTCGACGTCCTCGGGCAGGCGGTCGAGTGCGCGCTCGAACCGCTCGGGGTCACACGACCGGAACTCTGCGGCGACCCGCCGAGCGGCCTCGTAGTGGTCGCGGGCGCGGTCGTAGGACTCGACGGCCGTCACTGCGTCGCCGGTCTCGCGTGCAGTCTCGCCGCGGCCCCGGGCCGTCTCCGCGACGGTCTCGTGGGCCGCGACGAGTTTCTGGGCGGCCCACTCGACCTGGAAGCGGAGCGCGTCCGGATCGCCGTCGAACACGTCCCCGCGACGGAGGCCGAGGGTGAGCGCCTCGTGACAGGCCTCTAGCGCCGTCTCCCAGCGGTCCACGGCGGTCTCGGGGTCGTCGGTCCCGGTCGCGGCGTCGCAGGCCTCGGTGGCCTCCCTGAGCGGAGCGGAGCCGATCTCGTCGATTGCCTTCTCGACACCGGCCACTTCCGCGGCCATGTCGTCGGTCGCGTGATACTCGACGTCCTCGGAGAGCTCCGTGGCGCGTTCGTACGCCGAGAGTGAGCGCTGGTAAATCTCGTAGGCCTCGGCGTAGTCGCCCGCGGACCGGGCGGCTTCGGCCCCGCCGGCGAGGTGTCGCGCCCGGGTCCAGTGAGTGCGGATCCGTGCCAGCGACAGCCGCGTCTCCAGTTGGGCGATCCGCCGGTGCATCGCGTGGTCGCCGTCACGGAAGTCCGCGGCCACCCGCTCGGCCTCCCCGAGCAACTCCTCGGTCCGGTTGATGGCGGTCCGTGCCGTCGCCGGTTCGCCGTCGTCGAGGTTGTCCTCGACCGTCGAGAGGTGTTCCCGCGCCTTCTCGAGTCTGCGGTCGACGGTCACCCAGTAGGAGATCGCCTGTTCGACGTACTCCGCGACGTGGTCGAGGTCCTCGCGCCCGCCGACCCAGAAGGTGTACCGGTCGCTGGTCCGCGCGGTCAGCGTCAGGCGACTCTTGAACACGCCGCTTTTGGTCTCGACGGCCCGGATCTCGGTGTACGGCAGTGAGACGCTCCGGTTTCGCCCGCTTCCGTCGTCGTTGCCGCCCACGAGCAACAGGACTCGCTCGTCGGTCACCGCCGCCACGGCGTTGTACCCCGAGCCCGGTTTGACGACTCGCTCCCCGTCGCCGTCCTCGTGTTCGATCCCCTTCTTCTCGTTCGTCAGGACGTACCGGGGTTCTTCGGTGCCCTCGAAGTAGTCGTCTAGCGTCTCTCCGTCGAGGTAGCCGTTCCCACTGCCGTCGCTCGTTACCGCGTGCCCCGCATTAGTGCTGCCCCCCATTGTGATCCCGTAACTGTTGGTGATTGTCGCTCATCCCTAATCAATCACTCGCCCGGTACCTCCGTCGAACCGACATCCCCGGCCTCGGCCAGCCACTCCTCGACGAGACGGTCGATTTCGGTCTCGATGGCCGCCAGTTCGGCGTCTTCTGCCACCTCCCCGTCGGCCGTCGCGACCCGCTCGTGTGCCTCGATAGAGAGGTCTGCCAGCCGGTCGCTGTGCGGGCAGTCGGCCGGCGCGGGGAGAGCGAGTTCGGAGACGACCGACTTCGAGAGGCTGGCTTTCCCGTTCGAGGACAGGTCCCGCAGCGTCCGCTGGTAGGGTGCGGCGTTGAGCAGGGCACAGAGGAAGTGGGCCGCCCGGCGGTCCTCGGTCGCGACGAACATGTAGTGATCGCCGGGAATCACCTGCTTCTCGCCCAGATCCGGATCCTCGCGGGTCGAAACCACCGTGAAATCCGGTTTGAACCCCAGCCGACACCACGCCACCTTGTAGTCGGCCCAGGTGTACTCTCCGAGGCCGAACACCGAGTAGAAGGGTCCCCGGTCCAGCCACGACGAGGACCGATCGAGCAACGCCTCGCGGTGCTCGGTGAGGTAGTCGTAGGTCTCCGGGTACTCATCGCGAAGCCACGCCTCGTTGTCCTCGCCGGCCTGCTCCTGTGGGATCAACCGGAGGTCGTGGCCCGTCAACCCCCACTTCCGGACGTGTCGCGACTTGAGATACGGGTAGACGAGTCCGGGCTCCAGTCGGTCCAGATCCCCCCGCTCCAGCCCGAACACGGCGTTGGCGTCGTCTTTCAGCCCGTGTCTTATCTCGTGTGTGCATCCCCCCAGCGCGGCCCGCTCGGCATCCGCCCGGAGCCACGGTGTCGTCGTATCGTCGGGATCCAGGGGGACGAGTTCGGTGTCCGTCGTCGCGGTACTGGCCCGGAGCGCCGTGCCGGAATCGAACTCCGCCTGTCCGTCGCCGGGCGTCCGGACCGTCGCGGACACGGGGAAGGTCGGCTCGGTGTCGGCCGCAACGCCGTAGATCGCGGCGTTCGCGCCGACCTCGGGGAACGGATCGAGTGCGGAGAGATCTTCGACTGTCTGGAGCGACAGCGGCCGGTCACCGACCTGCAACTGCCGGAGGACCGCCCCCGCCGGCCCCCGCATCAGGTCGCGTTTGAGGACGAACGCCGCCGTCCCGCCCTCCCGGAGGTAGCGGTGGATGCAGGTCCAGGCGAACGGGACCGACACATCGTCGTTGCTGTGTCCCAGTCGGGCGGAGACGCCCTCGTGAGGCTGGAGCCCGAGCGGTTCGACGTATCGCTCGCGCCACCGATCCTTGAGTCGCTCGGAGAGGCGTTCCCAGGGAATCCACGGTGGGTTGCCTACGAGGGTATCGTACTGCAGATCGAGCGAGTCGCCGCGAAACTCGATCTCGTCGTCTCGGGTGAGCCCGAGCGCGTCGGTCAGGAAGACAGGGACGGCGATCGTCTCGCGGTCGCTGGCCGCAAGTTCGTCGAACAGCGCGGTGCAGTACGCGAGCGTGGCCGACTTGACGGCGACCGGGTTCACGTCGATGCCGACGACCGATTCGGTGGCGGCGTCGAGAAACTCCTCGGGCGAGCCCGTCCAGGCGTCGCGTTTCCGATCCAGCGCGGCGGTGAGGAACACGCCCGACCCACAACCGGGGTCGAGGACGCGCCGGTCGGCCACCGACGCCGGGAGCGCGTCGAGCGCCAGATCAGCCACGCCCCGAGGCGTGTAGTACTCCCCCAGCACGAGTCGGACCTCCCGGGAGACCACCTCGGCGTAGAGGCCCCTGAGCCGATCCGGCGTCAGCCGTCGCAGGGTTTCGTCATCGACGGCGGCGATCACCCGCTCCCGTCCCCGCTCCGGCGCGAGCACGCAATCGTGGAGGTCGCCGAACGCCACGTCGGACGCGCCCGTGTTCACGCCCGGCTGGCGGTTCGTGACTCTCACACCCACTTTGCCCTCGAAGGCATCGAGCAGGCAGTCGAGCAGGAAGTCGACGTAGCAGGTCTCGACGAACGCCCGGTCGACCGGATCGGGAGCGTCGAGGGCGGTGAACACGTCCCCGTGGCTGGTTCGGACGAACCTCGCCCAGCGGTCACGGGCGTCGGCCAGCGGACCGTCCTCGTCGAGTCGCTCCCGGGCGGCGGTGCAGTAGGCGTCGCGGCAGGCGTCGGCGTCGAAATCCCGGAATACGACCATTCCCTCGCGGCTTCGAGCGGACCTGTGAAATACCTCCCGCCCTCTATCGCTGCCGGGTCCGGCCGGTCTCGGTCGCTGGCGTGCCGAAACCGTGAGGTATCAGTCGTTCGAGAGTCGCCGGGTCCGCGGGTCGCCGTCGGCCATGTCGCCGACGAACTCGAAGTCGTCGTCGGACGGTTCGAGCCCGTCGAGCAGGTCGGTAAGGGTCTCGATGGAGGCCTCGAGATCGGCGACCAGCCCCGGTTGCAGTTCTTTCGCGACGCCGAGTGCTTGCCCGATCTCGTCGAGCGCGTTCTCGTAGGCGACGGCCGCCGCCACCGACCGGTCGGCCGCATGGAGGCGGTCGCCGGCCGTCCGGTGGTACGCGGCCAGCCGCTGACGCGTGTGGACGATCTCGCCGACGACCCGCTCGATCGTCTCGCGCAACTCGTCGCTGTCGCCGGCGAAGCGCCGGTCGTCGCTACCCCAGTCGAGGACGAGCGCGGTCTGGTATCGCTCCAGTGCGACCTCGAACTGATCGGCGGTCGTGGCGAGCGTGTCCGCGTCCCGGGCGCGTTCGTAGGCCGTCTCGGCGCGCTGGAGCGGCGACTTCGAGAGGTGGTCCAGACTCTGGGTCACCGTGTCGACGTTCTCCCGGATGTCGCTTTCGTCCGGGAAGTCGTCGTCCCGTGCGATGTCCAGCGCGCGTTCGTACTCCGTCCGCGCCTGCAGGAAGGCGTCGTAGGCCTCGTTGTACTGCTCCCGTCGCCACTCGTCGTGGGCCGCTTTCGCGTGGTCCTCAGCCCGCGAGACGTGGATGTTCATGACGCTGGCGTCGAGTCGTCGCTCGACTTCGTGGACGCGTTCCCAGACTGCGTCGTCCCGGTTGGTCGAAAGCTCCGGCGCTTTCCGCTGGGCCTCCTCCACGTGATCTCTGGCCGTGCTGGCGGCGTCACGAGCCGCGTCGTGGTCGCCGTCCGAGAGCCGTTCCTCGACGTCGGCGAGGTGTCTGCGGGCGTGTCCGAGCTGGCTCTCGACGCGCGACCAGACGACGGCGGCCCGTTCCAGATACTCCACCGCTGGATCGATGTCGACGGAACTCCGGACCGAGAACCGCCACTTGACGCCTTCCGTCGTCCAGATATCGACGCCCTTCGTCAACATCCCGCTTCGGGTCTTCACGTCCTCGATTTCCGTGTACGGGACTGCGAAGGACTCGTCGCCCGTCCCGTCGCTGTCACCGACGACGAAGAAGACACGGGTGTCGGTGATCGCCGCGATGGCCCGGTGGCCGTCGCCCGGCGTGTACACCGTCGTGTCTTCCTCGCTCTCCCGTCTGACGCCCTTTTTCTTGTTCGATAATAGAAACGCGACGCGTTCGGCGGCTCCCAGGTGTTCGATGAGCGGTTTGTCGGCGAGGTAGCCACTCGCGAATACACCCCCGCTACCCGTCTCCGTGAGCAACTCCTCGTCTACAATCGCGTTCTCGTCCTGGGAAGCCAACATGAGTTCGCAGGGATACAATGATGCTGGTTGATAATGAGTCATGCGCTCGATCAAACGAGCGTCAGACATTATATTTATTATATATTTGCAGAAATAAATGGCTGCCTACGCCGAATACGTCTCGTGTGCGCCACAGCGCAGACGCGTGTCTGACTGGGGTTTAGGTGGTCTGACCGCCTCTCTGTGGGGTATGCCACGGTTGGCGCTGGATCTGCCCGACGACCTCAGGCGAGCCGAGAACAGTCGCGAGAACGGTGAGAGACGGACCGGCGGGACCGCAGCCCGGACCCGAACGGCGACCGTGACGGGTAGCGACGATCCGAGAGTCGCCCGGTGGCACCGGTGCTGGGCCGGCGATCAGTAACTGTCGCTCTCGATCAGGTGGGCGGCGATGCGCTGTGCACCGACGGTCGCAGAGAGGTCGGGTCGCTCGGGCGCGGTGGCGGTGACCTCCCGGTTCAGTTCCTCGCTCAGTCGCTCCTCGAACTCGTCGACGATGCCCGGGACACAGGCCATCCCACCCGTGAGGGCGATGGGCTGGTCGAGCGCGAGCTGGTACACTTTCATGTAATCGTTGGCGAGGTCGGGCAGGAAGCTGTTGGCGATCTCGTCGACGACTTCGTCTAAGTAGTCGTTGCAGGCGTCCATCACGCTTCGTTCGATGGTGAACTCGTGTGCGCCACCGCCGGGTTGCTGGATCACGTCGGTGAAGGGCTCGAAGTCGACGAAGTCGGCGTGTTCCTCCTTGTACTCGCGGGCGGTCGTCTTGTCGATGTTGACCCGTCCCTGGGTCTCCTCCTCGACGTTGTTCGCGATCATCCGATCGACTTCGTTGCCCGTCACCGCGCCCGTCGCGAACGGCGTGAGTTGCTCGCCGCGACGGTAGGCCGAGGCCTCCAGATTGGTCGAGCCCATGTTGACCGCGGTGAAGATCTCGCTGATCGCTTCGAGGTCGTCGCCGATTGCGGGGATCGAGCCACAGAGTGACTCCGGATAGCTCTGGACGCCGGCCTGGCCGATGGCGCTCTCCTCGATCACGGATTCGAGGTTGGCGAGGCCCGCCTCGTTGTCGATGGTCGGGATGGCGTAGACGACGACGCTGTCCTCGGGAACGTCGTGTTCCTCGATCAGGGCGTCGAAGAACTTCTTGGTCAGTTCGGCCCGGTCGTCGTCCTCGGGCAGCCCCGATCGGAGCATGAACTCCGCGCGGTCGGGGTACTCCATCGCCGCCTCGTCGCCGTACAGCACCCGTTCCTCGCCGGTGAGCTGGTCCTCGTAGGTGGCCAGACAGGTCAGCGTCCGGATCGTCTCCAGTCCGCCCTCGCCGTCCGGGCGGGCGATCACAGTCCGGGTACTCCCCAGTTTGACCCCGACCGGAACTGGTCCGTCCGACGCCGTGTCTTCGTCATCGCTCATAATCGGCCGCGGCTACTCACGGCTCTGGTATATAATCTCTCCCTGTACTCAAAATCGAAACACGTCGGCCCGAACGGTATCGCTCGCTACAGCATCGAGACGAGTCGCGCGATGTAGACCAGACTGAGTTTGTGATCGTCGACGCTGCCGCCGCGAGGTTCCTCGTTCGGGCTCTCCAGTCCGAGCAGGTAGTCGTTCAGGGCCCCCTCCACGTCCTCGGTGAGCCAGCCGACCGACTCGTAGTACTGGAGCGCTTCGCTGGTCCCCTGGTAGCCGAAGTTCGAGAGCAGGAACTCCAGCCACTCGAAGACGACGTACTCGGCGGCGTAGCTCTCCGGCAGGGCGTCGAGATACGGCTTCTCCAGATCGTCGACACTCGCTTCCAGGGGCAACAGTTCCCGGTAGAGTCCGTTCTCGAACTGGTCACGTGACGGCGTCTCCGAATCGAGGCCGTCCCAGCCGCCAGCATCCGGCCGCGCGCTCTCCTCGCCATCGCTCGTCGGGGGTCTCGGCGCGTTGCCGCCGTCACTGCCGGAGCGGGGTCCGTCACCCCGCTCCCGGGCCATCTTCCGGAGTTCGTCGAGATCGTAATCGCGTGGATTGATCGTCATGTGTTCGTTGTGAAGAGATTTCTCCCCCAGTATGTTAAACCTTACACCCGACCGAGCGCCCGCTGTGGGTTCGCTCCGCCGGAAATCGCCCGGAATCAGGGACGCGTCTGACGCGGGGCTGACGACTGGCTGTCACGCCACGCTCGGTTCTGGGCCCGGGAACGTTTTTCATACGTCCGTGTGACTGGCCGGTATGCACGGCGTTCGGAGCCGGCGACCTGCGCCCGCCAGTCGCTCACCACGCAGGAGGCGGGTCCCATGATCTCGACGGCCGTCTACGACGCCGACGGCGTGACCGAGTACGACGACCTCGCCGCCGCCGATGCCGCGACGGGGACGACCTGGGTCCGTGTCAGCGACGCGACCCCGGACGAACTCGACACCGTCGCAGAGACCTTCGGGATCCACACGCTAGTCGTCGAAGACGTTCACAACGAGGTCCGGGCGAAGACTCAGTTCTACGACGACTACGCCTTCACCCTCGTCAAGACCGTCGAACTGGCCCGGGGCGATCAGCCCTTCGACGAGGAGATCCGCGCCGAACCCGTCGGGATCTGCGTCGGTGCGGACTGGCTCGTCACGCTGTCGGTCGCTCCCGACGATCCCGTCGACCGGGTCTGGGAGGCGGTGCTCGGGGGCGACAGGCGCATCCTCGACCGCGGTCCAGACTTCGCTGCCTACCGGATCGTCGACGTGATCGTCGACGAGTACTTCACCGTCCTCGACGATCTGGAGACCGATATCGAGGCCATCGAGGAGGCGGTCACGGTCTCGACCGACATCGAGACGCTCGAAGAGATCAACGCGCTCCGCCGGGATCTGCTGGCGTTCCGTAAGGTGGCCTGGCCCTGCCGGGAGGCCGTCGGCGTCCTCGCTCGCGGCGGCCCCGCCCAGATCGCGGAGGAGACCGAGAAGTACTACCGGGACGTGTACGACCACCTCGTTCAGGTCGTCGACCTCACCGAGACCTACCGGGACCTGACCAACGGAGCCCGAGACATCTACCTCAACACGCTCTCACAGTCCACCAACGAGGTGATGAAGGTGCTGACGGTCATCGCGACGATATTCCTCCCGCTGACCTTCGTCGCTGGCGTCTACGGTATGAACTTCGCCGGGAGCCCGTACAACATGCCCGAGTTGACCTGGCGATACGGCTACCCGGCCAGCCTGATCCTGATGGGTGCCATCGCCGGTGGGATGCTCGTCTATTTCAGGCGGAAGGGATACCTCTAGCCCCCCGCGATCAGCGGCACCAGCAACACGCCCATCAGCGTCGCACGCCGCGCGCCGAAGCGAGGCGGGATCAGACCCACGAGCGTCGCCGCCACGAAGATCGCGATTCCGATCGGGCCGGCGAGGACGAGCGAGAGGACCGCAAGCAGCGCCAATACGACCACGGAGAGCTTCCCGTAGGCGACCGAGCCGACCAGCGAGAGATAGCGGTCACCGACCGTCGGGACGAGGACGAACCCGACGGCCGACGCCAGCGCGACGCTCGCGAGCAAGAGCGGGAACGCGAGCGGCGCGCCGCTTTCCTCAAGCGCGACGAGCACGCCCGTCCGCGGGGACCCGAGCGCGCGCAAGGCCAACAGAGCGAATATCGTATTCGACGTGTTCACGCCACTCGTGATCACCACGAACCCGCGCGCGCCGAAGCGGTACGGCACGGCGAGTAGCGCACCCGTGGCCGCGATGGCGCTGGAGACGCCCGGGATGAACCCCACGACGGCCCCCGAGAGCGTGCCGGCAGCCGAGAGCCCGCCGACCGCCGGCTTCGAGAGCGCGAGCGTCGCGTCGTCCTGTGGCGGGACGCCACTTCCGCCGAGGGCCTCGATGAGGACCGGCGCGCCGAACAACCCTGCGAACAGCGGTGCCAGCGTTCCGCCCGCGCTCACCAGCCCGTCTGTCGGGAGATCGAGCGTTAGGTGACCGAGGACGCCGCTGGCAGCCAGCGCGATTCCGGCACCGACCTTCGCGCGATAGGTTCCCTCGGTCGTCACCAGTCCGACAGCGACGGCCGCCAGCACGGCCGAGAGGTGTGCCCGAATCGTCGGATAGAGTGCAGTCACGGCTTCTGTGACCGGAATCGCGAGCGGCACGGCCAGCGCGACCGCCAGCCCGCTTCCCAGTGCCGACAGTCGCAGGGCTTCCCGGCCACGGCCGGCCAGTACGAGTTCGTGGCCGGGGAGTGCCGTCGCGGCCATCGCCGGATCGGGGACGCCAAGCGACAGTGCGGGAACGATGTCGAGGAACGTGTGAACCGTGCCCGCCGCCAGCATCGCTGCCCCGATCAGCCGTGGCGGGCCGGGCACCGACGTTGCCCCCGCCGCGAGCAGCAACGCCATGTTGTTCGCGTGCAGGCCCGGGACGAGTCCGCTCACGACCCCGAGTGCGACACCGCCCAGGACGAACGCGAGCGCCGCGGCCGCCGCCGACGGCGCGACCGCGATCCGGACACCCAACCAGGTCGATACTGCCATCGAGAGTGGCTGGTCCCGGCTTCCGATTTAAGGGCTCGGCCGGGACGGTGTTGTGTCAGTCCTCGTCCACCGGTCGGTTGTCGACTTCGGCGTGCGGCGAGGGACCGGGCGAACCGTCGCGGACGTCGGCTGTTCGGAAGTCGTCGTCCGTCCGGTCGACGCCGGTGAACTCGAACCGGGCACCGCCGGTCTCGCTGTCGGTGACGGTCACGTCCCAGCCGTGGGCGCTGGCGGCGTCGGAGACGATAGCCAGTCCGAACCCGGTCCCGTCCTCGCTGGTGGTGAATCCGTGATCGAGGACCGCTTCTTTTTGCTCGTCGGGAATCCCGGGACCGTCGTCGGCGACGAAGAAGCCGGTCGCGTCGTCGAGGTCGCCCACCGTGACGCTCACGTCCGCCCGGCCGTGTTCGACGCTGTTGCGAAAGAGGTTCTCGAAGATCGTTCGCACTCGGCCACGATCCGCCTCGATCACGGCGTCGGTCTCGACAGTCAGCGTAGCATCGGTGGTCGCGACGGTCTCCCAGGCACTCCGTGCGGTCTCGGCCAGCCCGACGGCCTTCGTCTCCGTGACCGCTTTCCCCTCCCGGGCCAACGTCAGCGCGTCTTCGATGATCGCTTCCATCCGCTCGGCGGCCTGTTTCATCTCGTCGAGCTCCGACTCGTCGACCGCGGCGGTGTCGTCCTCGATCCGCGCGTCGATCAGTTCGAGATAGCCCGACGTAACGTTGAGCGGATTCCGCAGGTCGTGGGAGACGATCCCGGCGAACTGGTCCAGCCGCTCGTTCTGGTGTTCGAGCTGCTGTTTCCGTGCCCGGAGCGTCTCTTTTTGTTTCTCTAACTGCTCCTCCCGGCGTTTGCGGTCCGTGATATCGTGGAGCAGGATGACGTGGGCACGCGCCGCCGCTTCGTCGTCACTCAGGGCGGAGATCGTCACCTGATAACAGCGCTCACCGTTCGGTGTCTCGACCCACACCTCGTCGTCGAGTTCGTGGACCGGTTCGTCCCCGTCGAGGACCGGCCCGATCTCGTCGCACTCCAGCACCCACTCCGGCCGGACGACGGTGGTCAGCGGGTCGCCGATCGGTCGGTCCAGTCCGAGCATCCGCTTTGCCGTCGAGTTGACGTCGACGATCCGACCCTCCTCGTCGAGGACCATGATCCCGTTGTCGACCGCCTCGACGACGAAGTCCCGGGCCAGGGGAACGTCGTCTTCGAACCGCGACCCGACGACGGCGAAGAGTCGGTCGACCGGGAGCGCCCGAACGAACGTCACGCTGCCCGTCGCCAGCAGGAGGACCACGCCGATCCCGAGGTAAATCAACGGGACCAGCATGAAGTGCGGGAACGGGCTGAGTCCGGTGAACGAGAGTACCGTCACGACTCCGATTGCGAGCGTCGACAGGGAGACGACGGCGCTCATCTTTCGATAGACGTTTCGGGACCGGAGTACCCGCCGGGCCAGCATAGTGTTGTACCCGATCGCGACGCCATAGGAGATGGCCCCCATCACGTACATCCCGATCCCGAATTCGTAGGTGAGCTCGTCGAACGCCCCGCTCCGATCCACCGCGACTTCGGTCAGGAACAGCCCGTGAATCCCGTCGGTCAGGGTGAGCGCGAGCGTGACCACTGGAAAGGCCAGAATTGTGACCATCCGCGGCCGCGTGAGCCAGTCCCGACGGCCCACGAAGTTGAGCGTGAACAGCCCAGTCGTGACGACGAGCATCGGGATCGTCGGGAGAAAGAGCGCGAACCAGAACCGCTTCCAGAACAGCGACACTGCCGAGACCGTCAACAGCGTGAACAGCGACCACAGCGCCAGCGACAGCTGGACTCCCATCGCCCAGAGCTCCAGACGTCCCTCTCGCTGACGCCAGGAGATCGCCGCCCCCACAGTCCCGATCACCACCGCGAGCGCGAGCGGCAGCGTGTACGGTGTCGCTTGCCACTCCATCGTGTTCGAAAGTCGACCTTGACTCGGACTCGGTGAGTCAGATATATAAAGATACGTCCTGGAAATCACCGCTGATACGCCCGTCTCCGGGGCCCTGGTGGGCCATGCCGGGAACTAGTGTCACTGGGATCGGGCGGGTGTCGGCGTCGCCACTCCCGGGTGAAAAATAACTGGAGAAGATTGGTGGGCCGCGTTTAACCGAACAGCTCGCCGAGGCCTTCGCCGCCGTCGCCCTCTTCTTCGTCGTCGTCGCCGTCGTCTTCGGCTTCGGCTTCGTCGCCGCCCTCGTCGCCGCCTTCGTCGTCGCCGCCCTCTTCGAGTTCGCCGTCGGCGCTACCGCCTGCGGGGGCCGCTGCACCGCCGGCCGGGACCGCTGCGGCCTGCTCGACGGCTTCCTCGATGTCGATGTCCTCGAGGGCTGCGACGAGGGCCTTGACGCGGGACTCCTCGACGTCGACGCCCGCCGCTTCGAGGACGCCCGTGATGTTGTCTTCGTTGATCTCTTCGCCGGTCTCGTTCAGGATGAGTGCTGCGTAAACGTATTCCATGGTTGGTAGTCTGGTTGGTGGTATTTAGTTGTTAGCCGAACATCGCGCCCATCGCATCGCCCGTGTCACCGTCGTCGTCGTCATCGTCGTCGGTGTCGTCGGGCTCCGCGTCGGCGTCCGCTTCGTCTTCCTCGCTGTCTTCCTCGTCACCCTCCTCGGGCTCGGCTTCGGTCTCGGGTTCGGCCGTCTCGACGTCCTGGAGCTCCTCGGGGAGCGCCTCGGGGTCGTCGATCTGGGCCGCCAGCGCACGGACCTGGCCGTCCGCCTTGCTCACGAGGTCGGGCATGAGCTCCTCGTCCTCGATGGCCGCCTGGAGGCCGACCGATTTGGCCTCGCCGGCCCCTTTGCCGAGCAGCGACCCCACGGTCTGTGCGGTCGGGTATTCGGCGTTGAGCGAGAGGTTCTGTGCGCCAGCGACGGCGGCCTCGATGTCCGTCCGGTACTCCTCGACGTCCAGTTCGAGCGCGTCGGGCTCGAAGAGGACGCCGTCGGCGAACACGGCCTGCAGGTCGAGCCCGACTTCCTTGGGCTCGATGCCGAGTTCGCTGAGGACGTTCGCGAGCTGGCTGTCGACCGTCTCGCCCGCTTCCAGCACTGTGGAGTCGGCCATGACCTGGATCGACCCCTCCTGGATACGGGCCTCGGCCCCGACGGCCTGGAGTTCACCGACGAACTGGCCCGGGTCCATCCCGGTGTCGCCCTCCGGAATCACGATGTCGTTGGGGGCGACCTCGCCGTCGTTGATCGGCGCGGAGGTCTTGGAAGCCTCCAGCTGCTGGTACAGCGTGAACGGGTTGTCGTTCGTACAGATGAGGCCGACCTGCCCACCGATGTACTCGGTGAGGTCCTCCAGCCCCTCGTCGACTTCGTCGAGGGCCCGCGCCATCAGCGTGTTTCGGCTGACGCGGAGTTCGGCGGTGCCGTGGAGATTGCGCCGCATGTCCTGGAGCTGACGGCTCGGAATGCCGGCGATGTTGACGATGCCGACCGAGTCGTAGCTCTCCAGCGTGGCGACGAGGTCGTCGACCTCCTCCTTTTTCCACTGCGGGATGGTCTCTGTCTTGCGTTCTGCGCTCATGTTAGGCCACCTCGACGGCCGGGCCCATCGTGGTCTTGACGAACACCGAGTCGATGTTCAGCGGGCCCTTCTCGAGCTCGGCGTGCAGGCGCCGGAGGATGACGTCGATGTTGTCCGCGATGTTCTCGGCGTCCATGTCCTCCGCGCCGACGCGCGTGTGGAAGGTCCGCCGGTCGCGACTCCGGAGCTGCACCGTGTTTTTCATTCGGTTGACGACCTCGACGACGTCGTCGTCGGGGTCGAGCGGTTCGGGCATCTTCCCGCGCGGGCCGAGGACGGTACCGAGATAGCGACCGATGTCCTGCATCATGTCCTGCTCCGCGATGAAGAAGTCGGTCTCGTCGGCGAGGTCCTTGGCCTCGTCGTCGTCGTCGCCTAGCTCTTCGAGGTCGTCCCCGTCGAGCACGTCGTCGGCGGCGTCTTCGGCACGCAGGGCGGTCTCGCCCTCCGCGAAGACGACGATACTTGTCTCCTGGCCCGTCCCCTCGGGGAGGACGACGCCAGTGTCGACGCGGTTCGACGGGTCGTCGAGGTCTAGGTCGCGCAGGTTGATCGCGAGGTCGACCGTCTCGCGGAAGTTCCGCGGCGGTGCCTCCTCAAGTGCGCTAGATACTGCTTGCTCTATGTCCTGATCTGCCATCGTTCACCTCCGTAGTACGCGTAACGCTCCTACGGGTCAGTGAAACAGGCGAAGCCTGTCTCACCCGGAACGACGCCAATGTGAAACTTAAACCCGTCGAACCGGCCCCGTCAGAACCCCGCTCCGAGCGCTACACCGGTCACTGACGGGGACGAATACCGCCGAAAAGTTGCCGCCGAAATCAGGCTTCGGCCGCAAATTGGTCGTCGTACTCGCCCTCGTCGATGCGCTCTTTGAACTCGCGGGGGTTGTTGCCCTCGATGGTGACGCCCAGCGAGGTGCAGGTACCGACGACTTCCTTGGCGGCGTTTTTCAGGTCGTAGGCCAGCAGGTCGGGGTGTTTCTGCTCGGCGATCTGTTTGACCTGATCGACCGAGAGATCGGCGACGAAGTTCTCCTGGGGTTCGCCGCTGCCCGTCTCGAAGCCGGCCTCGTCCTTGACGAGTTCGGCCGTCGGCGGGACGCCGACCTCGATCTCGAAGGAGCCGTCGTCGTCGTACTCGACGGTGACCGGGACTTCGGTTCCGTCGAAGGCCGCGGTCTGGTCGTTGATATCCTGCACGACTGCCTGCACGTCGACCGGGGTCGGGCCGAGTTCCGGACCGAGCGGCGGTCCGGGGTTGGCCTCCCCGCCGGGGACGAGTACTTCGATGGTTCCAGCCATATCGGATCTATCGTGGCGGCGCGCTTTTAACGGTTGCTTTCCGCGGCGAGGGTGTCGACGGGACACACGCCGGTCACGAGGGGGTCGACGACCAGAAAGGGGGACCGGGCGAACTGCGCCCGACTACTGGATCGAGACGCCGTTTCGAGAGAGGTAGGCGCTCGCTTCCTTGATCTCGACGGGACTGCCGACGATACGCACCCCCTCTTCCTCGGAGCGGATCGTTAGCGTGAACCGGTGCTCCAGTTCCTCCCGGAGCCCGTCGAGGGCCTCCTCCGGAAGCAGGATCTGTGTACTGTCGCGCAGCAGAGCTGCGTCGGGCATCACCCGGATCAAAGCTATCTCTCCGTATAGGTGTATCGAAACGATCCCCGGTGAACGACGCCTGTGACGCCGTCACCGCACTGGATTTATCCCGGTTCACCTCCGTTGTCCGGGCATGACCGTCTACGAGACCGACGTACCCGGCGTCGGCAAGAAGTTCGAACTCGAGACCGGCGGCGACGAACGGCTGGTCGTCCTCATCCATCACGACGGCAAACGCGAGGTGTACCGGCGGCCGGACCCGGACGCCGACAGCGAGAAGCTGTTCACGGTGAGCGGCGAGACGGCCCGCAAACTCGGGTCGATCCTCGAAGGGGCGTACTTCCAGCCCGTCGAGACCGACGAGGTGCAGGTGCCGCTGGGCGACGCCTTCATCGAGTGGCTCGATCTGGAGCCGAGTTCGGAACTGGCCGGACAGACACTCGGCGAGGCCGACCTCCGCCAGGAGACCGGCGTCTCCGTGCTGGCGGTCCAGCGTGATTCGGATACCTACCCCAATCCCGACTCCTCGTTCGAACTCGCCGCCGGGGACGTGTTGGTCACGCTCGGGACCAGCGACGAACAGGACGAACTGGAAACGATGCTCGGTGAGGACGACGCGTCCAGCGAGTAGATGGCGGTCGCACTCTACGAACTCGGGATCGCGATCACCGCGCTCGCGATCGCGGGGTCCGTCGTCTACCGCTACGGCCTGTCGGTCATCCCCGCGTACATCGTGATCGGCATCTTCGTCGGCCCGAACTTCCCGACCACCGTCGGTGACCTCTCGCCCGTCGCGCTCGGTGCGGTCGGCGACGTGTCCCTGCGACTGGTCTCCGATAGCGACCTCGTCGCCGGACTGGCCGAACTCGGGATCGTCCTCCTCCTCTTTTTCCTCGGGCTGGAGTTCAGCGTCTCCCAGCTGCTCGACGATCGGCGTCGGATCGCCACCATCGGCGTGATCGATCTGGTCGTGAACTTCGGGATCGGGCTGGCGCTCGGGTTCGCCTTCGGTTTCGGCCCCGTCGAGACGCTGTTTCTCGCGGGCATCGTCTACATCTCGTCCTCGGCCGTGATCACCAAATCCCTCATCGACGAGGGGTGGGTGGCCAACGCCGAGAGCGGGCCGATCCTCGGGACGCTCGTCTTCGAGGACATCTTCATCGCCGTCTATCTCGCAGTCCTCTCGGCGGTGGCGCTGGGCGGTGGCTCGCTCGCCGACGCCGCCACCTCGGTCGGTATCGCCTTCGCCTTCCTGGGCGTGCTGTTCGGGGCCGCGTGGTACGGCTCGGGCGTTGTCGAACGCCTGTTCGGGACCGACTCCGACGAGTTGTTCCTCTTGCGTGTGCTCGGGGTCACGACACTGGTCGCCGGCGTTGCGCTCGCGATGGGTGTCAGCGAGGCCGTCGCGGCCTTCTTCGTCGGGACGGCGTTCAGCGGCACCGACCACACCGAACGCATCGAGCACGTGATCGCGCCCTCCCGGGACTTCTTCGCCGCCGTCTTCTTCTTCTCGATCGGGCTGACGACCGACGTGACGCTGCTGGCCGACGTGGCACTGTTGCTGGCGGCCGCGGTGGTCCTGACCACCGCGAGCAAGCTCCTGAGCGGGACGGTCTCCGGTCGCGTGTACGATCTGGACCCGCGGCGATCGCTGCGAGTCGGGCTCGGGATGGTTCCTCGCGGTGAGTTCTCGCTGATCCTCGCGACGCTGGCGGCGACCGCCGGCGGGTCGGCGGGGACGCTGGGTGAGGTCGTGCCGGCCTTTGCGGTCGGCTACGTCCTGATCATGAGCATCGTCGGGACGCTGTTGATCCAGAACGCGAGCGCGATCGAGGGGCTCAGGGAGCGGGCGGTGGGGGAGTCCTAACCGCGAAGCAGGTTCATGACTTCGTCGGCCACGTCAGGCTCGACGGCGACCACGTAGCGTTTCCCCGGATCGAGCGTCGTCTCCGGACCGGCGATGCGCTCGCCGTCGTCGTCGGAGACGACGAGCGTCCCCGTCGGGAAGTTCACGTCCGCCAGTCGCTTGCCCGCCGCCGGCGCGCCGTCGGCCACCCGGACCTGCATGATGTCCAGTGTCTCGGTCACGTCGCTGATGCTCTCCACGTCGCCGCCGACGATCTCGTTTGCGGCCATGCGTGCGCCCGCGCGTTCTGGAAACACTACGTCGTCGACGAACCGCGTGTACTCCTCGCCGCCCAGGCGCTCGACGCGGGCGATGGTTCGGATACCGCCACCGTTCATCTCCTTTGCTTCGAGACAGACGGCGAGGTTCACGCCGGTCGAGGCGGTCAGCCCCGCGATCACGTCGGCGCGTTCCACGTCGGCCTGTTCGAGGATCGCCGGATCCGTCGCGTCGCCCTGGATGATCGTCGCGACGTACTCGTCGGCGATCGCGTCACACACTTCCGGGTCGCGCTCGACGACGGTGATGTCGTGGCCCCTGTCCGCGAGGATGGCCGTTGTCTGGAAACCGACGCGTCCACCGCCAACGATGATGACGTTCAGGTCCTGAGTCATGTCAGTCGTCCTCCCCTGGAACGGGTTCGGCAGTCGTTTCTGATGCGCCCGGGTCCGCTAGCGATCCGCTGGCCTCCCCGGACGACCGATACCGGTTCAACCCGACGTACGCCAGTCCGCCAAGGAGTATCCAGCCGACGCTGAGAACGAGCGCCAGCGGGTCCGTCTGTACCAGGTACCAGATCAGTACGCTCGTCAGCACCAGGTTCAACAGGATTCCCAGCACTGGCGGTGCCGGGTAGTACGGCATCTCGTAGGGCCGTTTCATGTCGGGTCGCTCGCGGCGCAGGCGGATGACCGCGCCGTTGACGACGATGAAAGAGAGCAGGAAAAACAGGCTGGACATGTTCCCCGCGCTCTTGGTCGGCAGAGCAACTGAGGCGAGCATAACCACCGCGCTCGCCAGAATCGCGACGAACGGCGTCCCGAACCGGTGGTGTAACTGGCCGATCGAGGGGAGCAACTGCCCTTCCCGCCCCATCGAGAACGCGACCCGTGACGAGGCGATGACGACGGCGTTCAGCGCGGTCAGCGTCGAGAACACCGCGCCGAAGACGATGATCGCACCCCCGTTCTGGATCACCGGCAGGCCAGTCGGCATGAACTCGGTCGCCGCCTGTGCGATCCCGGCCTCGCCGGCCTCGGCCAGCCCCTGTGCCCCGAGGGTCCCGACGGCGACCGTGACGACCGCGAGGTAGACCACGACGGTCACCGCGAGGCTCAGGAAGATGGCCTTCGGGATGTTCTCCCGCGGGTTCTTCACTTCCTCCGTCACCGTCGTGATGAGGTCGTACCCCTCGAAGGCGATGAAGGTCAGTCCCATCGCGGGGATGATCGCGAAGGCCGAGCCGTCCACGGGGAACAGCGGCTGGAACTCGGCGGTCGAGAACATCGGGGACAGCGCACCGAAGGCGACGAAGACGACGAGAATGGCGACCTTCACGAGCGTGAAGATGGTCTCGACGCTCCCGCTCGCGGCCGTGGAGGCGGCGTTCAGCGCCACCAGCAACAGGACCGCGGTGAAGGCCAGGCCGACGCTGACCGGGACGGCAGCCTCGACCACCGGGAGCGTGATTGCGCCCACCTGACCGGGGGCTGGAGCGAGGCCGTAGACGTGGAGCAGCTCGAGGAAGTTCGGGGCGAAGCCCAGGGCGTACAGTGCACCGGCGATCATGTACGCGAACCAGAGCATCCAGCCCATCAGGAACGAACTCAGGTCGTCGAACACCTCGCGCACGAAGGCGTATCCGCCACCGCTTTTGGGAATCGCCGAGGCGAGCTCGGCGTAGGAGAGGCCGGTGAAGGCCGTGACGACGCCGTTCAACGCGAAGACGGCGATCGCGGCAGGGCCGGCGATCTCGGTGGCCAGTCCGGTCAACACGAAGATGCCCGCGCCGATCATCGCGCCCATGCCGATCATGGTGGCGTCGAGCAGGCCGAGTTCGGCCTCGGGCTTGCGTTCGCCGTGGCTCCCGCTACTCATCGCTTCCCTCCCAGTACGAGTGGTCTTTCATCGGAGCGACAGGCCGGCCGGTTCCGGAGTGCATCCGTCGAAGCCCTCTCACCCGTGGCTCATAATTCCTCGGCGCGATTCCCGGTCCGTGGGGGCGACGGCCGGTGTGACGAGACCCAACGAAAGCGCTTTTGAGTCGCGGTTGCCGACTGTCCCCTAATGGGCCTGGAGGAGGAGATCGAGGAGATCGAGGAGGAGATAGCCGAGACTCCCTACAACAAGTCGACTGAGGCCCACATCGGCCGGCTGAAGTCCAAACTCGCACAGAAAAAGGAGCAACTCGAGAAACAGCAGTCTGGCTCGGGCGGTGGTGGCGGCTACGCCGTCGAGAAACACGGCGACGCCACCGTCGCCCTCGTGGGCTTCCCCAGCGTCGGCAAGTCGACGCTGTTGAACGCCCTGACCAACGCCGACAGCGAAGTCGGGGAGTACGAGTTCACCACGCTCGACGTCAACCCCGGCATGCTCCAGTACAACGGCGCGAACATCCAGATGCTGGACGTGCCCGGCCTCATCGAGGGCGCTGCCGAGGGCCGCGGTGACGGCCAGGCGGTCCTCTCGGTCGTCCGGACGGCCGATCTCGTGGTCTTCGTGATGGACGTGTTCGAGATAGACCAGTACGCGCGCCTGCGCGAAGAACTATACAAGAACGACGTCCGGGTCGACACCGAACCCCCGCGGGTGACCATCCGTCGGAAGGGGAAAGGCGGTATCGACGTGAACGCGAGTTCGGACCTCGAACTCGACGAGGAGACCATCAAGCAGGTCCTCCGCGACCAGGGGTTCGTCAACGCCGACGTGACCGTCGGCGAGGATGTCGACATCGACCGCCTCATCGACGGCGTGATGGACAACCGCGTCTACCTCCCCTCGATCGAGGTCGTCAACAAGGCCGATCTGATCGACCCGGACTACCTGCCGACCGTCGAGGAGAACCTCCGGGACCACGACATCGACCCCGACGAGGCGGTGTTCATCAGCGCCGAGGAGGGAAAGGGTCTGGACGCGCTGAAAGAGAAGATCTGGGACGCCCTCGGCCTGATCCGGATCTACATGGACAAACCGGGACGGGGCGTCGACTACGACGAACCCCTCGTCCTGCGGTCGGGTGACACCGTCGAGGACGCCTGCGAGAAACTCGGCGGCGAGTTCGAGGAACGGTTCCGCTTCGCCCGTGTCTCCGGCCCCAGCGCCAAACACGACGAGCAACAGGTCGGCCAGGACCACGAACTCGAAGACGAGGACGTGCTCCGACTCGTGACCCGGAAGTGATGGACGGCCGATCCGAACCCGACGAGGACGGGGGCGATTCGGACGCCCGACCGCCCTCCCGTCGCGTTCTCGCCGCCATCGCCGTTGGCCTTCTGCCGTGGACCGTCCTGTTCAGACGGCAGTACCTCGACCTGTTTTTCTCGTTCGGCCTCGTTCCGGTCGGTCCGTCGGGAGTGACGACGGTCACCGACTTCTACTTCCGGCACACGGCCGGGCTCCCCGAGTACCTGAACGCGTGGGGCCTGGGCGTGTTACTGTTCGCGGTCGGACTGGCGAACGCGCTGTTCGGACTGGTGAGCGAGCGGTTCGGCCTCGCCCTGCGGGAGGACCCACGGATCACGGCGGCGATGTACGTCTTCGCCGGCTTCGGACAGCTGGTGTTCGTGCTCGGGTTCCTCCGGCGGCCGTCCGGGTACGTCGCCGTCCCGCTCGGCACCCTCCTCCTGTGGGGGCTCGTCTGGCGGTACTACCGGCGCGATCTGGCCTCGATGTTCCGGTACGGTGACTGACACGCGATCTGGCCGTCGATATCCTTTTCGGCGTTCCACCCCAGCCTATCGGACATGCACGCGACGCTCGATCACACGATGATGCGCGTCGAGGACCTCGAGGAGTCCCTCGACTGGTACCGGACCCACTTCGACTACGAGGAGTACGGCCGCTGGGAGGCCGACACCTTCACCAACGTCTTCCTCGGCCCCGCGGACAAACACGAGGACGGTGCGCTGCTGGAACTCACCTACAACCACGACGACCGGACCTACGACTTCGGCGACGCGTGGGGGCACGTTGCGGTGCGCTGTGAGGACGTGTACGAGGCCTACGACGAACTGATGGACGAGGGCGTCGAGGACTACCGCGATCCCGACTCCTGTGGCGGGCAGTACGCGTTCGTGACGGATCCGGACGGCCACGAGATCGAGATCGTCGAGCGAGACCACGGCGCGAAGTGGAGCCTCGACCACACCATGCTGCGCGTCGAGGACGCCGACGAAGCCATCGGCTGGTTCACCCGGAAACTCGACTATCGACTGTTCCGCCGCGAGGAGTTCGACGATTTCGCACTCTACTTCCTCAAGCCCGAGGACGCCGCCCCCGAGGAGATGTCCGTCGAACTCACGTACAACTACGACGGGCGCACGTACGACGTGGGCGACGCGTGGGGCCACGTCGCGGTGCAGGCCGACGACCTCCAGAAGTTCTGGGACACGCTGCTGACTCGCCACGCCGAGGATTACCGCGACCCAGAGAGCTGTGACGACCGCTACGCGTTCACGAAGACGATGGACGGCCACGAAGTCGAGGTCGTGACGAACTGAGCGTCGTTCGCGGTTCCTCGACAGGTTAGTCTCAGTACTCGTTTTTCGCTGCCTATCGGTTACCGCGAGCGATCGTTCCATCCAAAGGCTGGTGATCGATACCGCTCCGGAAGCCGGCATCTACCGTCCCGGCTGCGTGCCAGATCGAGACGGCTGTTACCCGGCCGCTCGTGTCAGACGCCTGTTAGCCGTTCGACTGACGCCCTCACATCTGAGGCTAAATTCCGGAATCAGGGCCTCGAAACCCCGAAATCTGGGTGTGTGGGATGATGTCAACCCGCGAATTTGACCACAAAGCATTTATTATGAGGGCCAGTTGTTCTGACCGTACCCCTACCCATGGTGACAGTATCGAGTACGGTTTGGCAGTCTCCCCGCGGCGGTCGTGTGGGCCGCGGCTGTCCGACGGGAAAGTTGCTGGCACCGCCCGAAACGCACAAACACAAACTATGACAGGAACTAAAAAGAAGGTTCGCAGCCTGTTCCTCGCGACGCTGATGGTGCTGTCGGTAGTTGCACCGATGGTCGCGTTCTCAGGAGCAGCCGTTGCGAATGACAGCGTGATCGACGAATACGATCGCGATAATGATCCGACAGAACGGCAGAGTAATGCATATGACGAGCGTCTGACCTCCAGCGGCGGTCCGTACTGGCAGGGTCAGCGTCTCGTGATCAACGTTGATTCGAGTATCGACACGGACGTCGTTCAGGTCCGTGAGGCTGAGAGCCGCGACGGCGGCGGTCAGCGCGTTGGCTCACTGACGACAGAAGTCTCACTGAACGACGGCGAAGCTATCATCAACACGGAGAACTTCGAGGGTTCCTACGTCCTTTCGACGGGGGCCAGCGAGACGTCCGTGATCAACTTCGAGAATGGTCTCTCGGACGGAACTGGTCACGCTAACTTCGCCGCTAACGGTAGCTACAATGGCGGCACTACTGACGGTGCTCAGTATGCTGGTGTTTCCACGGCTTCCTTCGAGATCACCCCGCAGAACGTGAACGTCGGCTTCCAGTCCGACGAATCTGCGCAGGAGGAGATCTACCTCGAGGCCGACTCCGCCCGGACCGGCTACAACATGACGGTCGAGGCTGACGGCCTGGACGATGGCGAAGTCGTCGAAATCTTCGAAGACGAACTCGAGGAAGACGATAACTCGCTCGGTGATGTCTACGACATCAGCAGTGACACGGAGTACTCCGGTGACGGTGTCCTCCTCGAGGATGTCAGCAGTGACGCCAACATCACATCCAACTTCTCCGCAGTCGACATCGGAGACTACGAGTTCTCGTTCGAGGTCACGGACACGGGCGTTACGGACACCTCGTCCGTCTCGGTGACTGAAGAGGACGACGTCGACGCAACGATCCTCCGCGGCGGTGTCGCCACGGCAGCACAGGGTGACTTCGCGGTCATCCCGATCCAGCTTGAAGAGACGGACGAAGCCAAGGTCAACGTCGGCTTCAACAACGTCAACTTCAACGCGACCTTCCGTGTTGAAGACGGTAACGACGACGGCGTCGTTACGGTCAACATGAACACGTTCATCGCCGGTCGGTACGACGGCGACCTCCCGGCCTACGTTCAGGGTCAGGTTGACAGTTGGACGCCCGACGACGAAAATCGGACGCTCGCACAGAGCAACGATATCGCAAACGACACGCTTGACCTCGCTCTCTCGGCTGACGACAACGAGGACACTGTGAGTCTCGCTGGTACCAGCGACATCAACGGCGACGAACTCGGTATGGTCGCCGGTGCGGCTGACAATCTCAGTGAACCGACGGCTAACGTTGGTATCTCCGGTCCGATGGAACCTGACCAGTACGACGTCAACGTCACCCACAACGGTGACGAACTCGACGTCGGTACGGTCCAGGTCGTCGAACCGCAGGTCACGGACATCAAGAGCTGGACGATGCCCGGTGACGTCTTCTCCGACGTGGAAGAAGACGAGACCGCGGAACTCTACGAGTTCGCCAACGAGGGCGAACTGACCCGGGACAACTCCGTCGCGGAGGGCGACGTCCTGGTCTACCAGGTCCAGTCCACTAGCATGTTCGGCGCGCTAAAGTTCGTGGAAGAAGGCACGAACGACTACGCCGAAGCGCTGAACACGATCACCCGCTACGACGACAACGGGAACTTCAAGTTCAGTGTCGAGCAGACCGAAGAGAGCACGGCAGCGAACCAGCAGGAGAAAGAGCTGGTCCTGTCGTCGAGCAACAACAACGGTATCAAGGTCGTGCCGGACGAGCGCAACTCTTCCCTCTTCGTCGTGATGAAGGAAGACAACCTGCAGCTCACCCGGTCGGACCTTGAAGACTCTGCAAATCAGCAGGGTAACTTCGGCGGCAACGCCAACCTCGGCATGGAGGACGGTGAGGAGTACGTCGCCAACTGGACCACGTTCGAGGATTCGGACATCGGTGACGAGACGCAGACGGTCACCGACCGCGCGTCCATCGTCGAGCAGTCCATCGACTTCGACACGGACGCCGGTGACGTCATCCGCGTCGCCGCCTCTGCGGGCCAGACCATCTCTGGCTCCACGAGCGTCGCCCCCGGTACGGAGCTGAACATCCGGCTCCGCTCCACGGGCGAGAGTCCGTTCCTCGAGGACCCCGAAGCAGTCGTTAGCGAGAACGGCACGTTCAGCGCCACGGTCGATCTCTCCGACCGCGCGCAGAACGCGACGTTCGTCGCCAACGCGCAGGGCTTCGACGACGACTACGACACGCAGGGCGTCATCGGTGACGCACCGACCGCCGACATCACCTTCGACGACCAGACGGTCGAAGAGGGTGCTGTGAGTGTCGACGCGACCCTCTCGGACGGAGGCTTCGTCTCCATCCGTAGTGGCTCCGCCGACGGCGAAATCGTGGGCACGTCGAGTTACCTCGACTCCGGCACCACGACGGCTGACATCGACGTCAGCCCGCTGTCCAACGAGACCACGCTCTACGCGGTCGCGCACATGGACACGAACGACAACCAGGCCCTCGACTTCGAGCCTGGTGGCGACACCGACACGGCCTACATGCTGAACGGCTCCGCCGTCAGCGACTCGGCCACGGTCTCGCCCGCTTCCGAGGAACCTGTCGACAACACCACGGAAGATCCGTCCGACACGACGGACGAGCCTGTCGACACCACGGAAGAACCGGCTGACACCACCGAAGCGCCGGCTGACACCGACGAGCAGACGACCACCGAAGGCGGGCCCGGCTTCACGGCCGTCCTCGCCCTCGTCGCGCTGGTCGCCGCTGCCCTGCTGGCTGTCCGCCGCCGCGACTAACTACCGGACTTCCGTCCGGCCCTAACTGACGCTTTTCTTTCGGACGCTACACCGGACAGCGACAGCGCTGTTCTGCGGGTGCGTCACCACGCGCGGTGGCGTACGGACCTAACGACAAGACATATGCCTGCCTTGGCCGTACGCACGCGTGAATGATCGAGACGGTGCTGGGTGCGCTGGCGTGGCTCAACCAGTGGTCGGATCCGCTGGCGTGGCTGGTGGTCGCGGCGTTCGTCGCCGGAGCACTGCTGGACTGGTACGATCCGGACAGCGATATCGCCCGTCCCGTCACCGTCGGTGCGTGGGTGCTGTTCGCCGTCTTCTGGTTCACGCTGATCTATCACTTCGCGTTCGTCCAGAAGAGCATCGTCGAGGGGATCGGGACGCTGATCGCGGTCCCTGGCTGTCTGTACGTCGCGGTCTTGCTCCGGCGGGGACGGGACACGCTGTTCGTCCTCTCGCGGGCCGTCGCGGTGATGGGGGCGGTCTACCTGCCCTTCGAGGCGATCCTCGTCCTGCAGGAGGTCCTCATCGAGATGGTCGTCCGCCACACCGAGTTCCTGATGGGGCTGCTCGGTTACCATCCCGAGATTATCCAGGGGAGTGCGGTCAATCCGGACTACGAGTCGTTCCGGAACACGTTCACGTTCCAGCACGGACCGGACTACCGGGTCGCGTACACGATCGTCATCGCCTGTACCGGCATCGGGAGCATGGCCATCATGCTGGGGCTGATCGCGGCCGTCCGTGCGCCCATGCGGCGGAAACTCCGCGCCGTGGCCGTCTCGATTCCCGTCATCTACGCGCTCAATCTCGTCCGGAACGTGTTCATCGGGCTCTCCTTCGGGAACATGAAGATGCAGTGGTTCCCGGAGCTAACTGCGAGCGTGTTCGCCTTCTCGCTGGCCCAGGATCCGGCGCGAGTGTCGTACTACTGGGCCGACCGGATCATCGCGCAGAGCGCGTCGGTCGTCGCGCTGGTCGTGATCACGTGGCTGGTGGTGCGTGAACTCCCAGAGGTGCTGATCATCATCGAGGATCTGCTGTACATGGCGACCGGGAGCGAGTACGATCTGCGGGGCGCGCTGGACGTCAAGCCGGTGCGGGCCGACGGCGAGTAAGAGTTAGACCGTCCAGTTTTCGACGAGGTCCACGGGTGCATCAGCGAGTTCGACCAGTGCGTCCCGTTCGAGCAGGTGGAGGTCGCCGGGGAGGACGAGCAGATGCAGCGGGGCTCCGAACTCCCGATCGGCCAGTGCCGAGAGATCGTCGGCGACGACGGTGGGATCGGAGCTGCCGGCCTGGCAGACGGCGACGGCCAACCGTTCGTCGTATTCGTCGGCGAGCAAGTCGGCGGCCGTGTCGGCGGTCATGTACTCGTCGTCGGCGGCTTTGATGTCGAGGTAGACGAGCGTGTGGAGGCCTCGGTCGGCGTTGTCGGCGACTGTCTCGACGACGCTGTCGGGGACCCCCGAGCCACCGTGAGCGCGCTCGAAGGGGAGGGTGGTCGCTTTCCCGAACCGGTAGTTCTGGAGGCCGGTGAGCGAACTCGCGGCGGTCTGTGCGGTCGTGCCGTGGACGACGCGAGTGTCGATGCCCCGATCGTGGGCGCGCAGACGAAGGTCGACGTGGGTGGTCGAGATCATCGGGTCCCCGGCGGTCAGGAAGACGGCGTCGCCGTCGGCGGCGGCGTCGAGGATGGGGTCGGGGTCCTGCTCGACGCCCGCTCGGTCGCGGACCTCTATGTCGACGCCGTGGTGAGCTTCCAGGTCCGGGACGGAGGTGCCGACGAGTCTGGAGGTGTAGAACTCGGCGAACGCTCGGTCGGCTTCGCGGAGCCGGTCCCGGCCCGCGACGGTGATCGAGCGCTCGTCGTACAGTCCGAGGCCGACGAACGTGAGCATACACTCGCTCGGTCGGCGGGGCGGTTAAACGGCCCGACACGGAACCGAAGGCTTACCGCCCGCGGCCGCCGAGTCCGGAACATGTCGGTGCCATGCGTGCGTGTCGCCCGCGAGGATGGCGAGCGCGCCCGTCAGGACCTCGCGGCCGCCGAGCTGATCGACGACACCCACCAGATCGAACACGCCGACGGCTGGCTGTACATCCCCGTCGTCGATCCCGAGGCGGTCCCAGACGACTTCGAGGTAATCGATCACGACGCACCCGCACGCGAGACACAGACGATGCCGTCCGATCTCGTCGACTTCGACGCCGCCTACGAGCGGATCGGCGACGTTGCGATCGTCGACGAGGACGATAGCGAGCGCGCCCAGGATCTGGCCGACGCCATCGTCGCGTCCGCGTTGCCGGTCGAGACGGTCCTGAACCGCACCTCGAAGGTCAAGGGGGACCTCCGGGTCAGAGACTGGGCGGTGCTGGCCGGCGACGGGAACGCCACGGAGACCGTCCACCGCGAGTACGGCTGTGAGTTCGCGGTCGATCTCGCCGAGATGTACTTCTCGCCGCGGCTGGCGACCGAACGCCACCGCGTGGCCGAGCAGGTTCGAGAGGGCGAACGCGCCTTCGACATGTTCGCGGGCGTCGGTCCGTTCGTGATCCCCTTCGCCGAGCGCGGGGCCGAAGCCGTCGGCGTCGACCTCAACGGGGCGGCCATCGAGTACCTGCGGGAGAACGCCCGCCGAAACGGCGTCGAGGACCGTGTGACCGCGATCGAGGGGGACGTCCGAGACGTAGTCTCGGGCTCGTCACGAGTACAGCGAAGTGACGGTGTGCGCGACGTGGCCGGCGACTACGAGGGCTGGGCCGATCGGATCGTGATGAACTTGCCCCACAGCGCCGACGAGTTTCTGGACACGGCGGTCGCGCTGGCGAGCGACGAGGCGGTGATTCACTATTACGATATCCAGCACGAGGACGATCCCTTCGGACCTGGAGAGCGGGCGATCCGGGCCGCGGCGGAACCGGAGTACGACGTCACAGTGGAGACGCGCCACACCGTCCGGTCGTACGCGCCCCACGAACTCAACGTGGTGCTGGACGTACGGTTGTCGAGGGTGTGAGGGGCGGTGGCGTCCCTGTGGGACGATCCGATCCGCAACCCTTATTGCGGTTATGCGCCGACAAAGGAATGTAATCATCGGAGCGTCGGTGTCCTGCGGAGCAAGGCGACGCAGGGCTCGGGACGCGAACGAAGTGAGCGTGCCGGTGTAGCTCAGACTGGCAGAGCGATTCCTTCGTAAGGAATAGGCCGAGGGTTCAAATCCCTCCACCGGCTTTCTGCGACGAACGAACGTGCGGAGCGAATGCCACAGAGGGATTTGAATCAGGGAGGAGCTTTGCTCCGACCGTGGTTCACAATCCCCTCCACCGGCTTGCTGAATTTTCCCGATCGGCTCTACGCGTACCCCCGTTCCTCCAGTCGTTCACGGACGGAATCCGAGACGGATCGCTCGTCGTCCGCCACGGTCCGGATATCCAGATCGGTACGGAGTTCGTCCAGCCGTGCCCGCGGGTCGTCGTCGAACTCGCCCACGGTCTGGAATCCCTCGGTGTGGGTTTCGTAGGCGTAGGAGCCATCGGCGGCGACGAACCCGTAGAGGGGTGACTGCCGGCGTTCGAGCGCTTCGCGAGGGGCATCCCTGCGCTCGAACTGATCCTCCTGATCGGGGAGCGGACCGTGGTACTCGACGAGGCGGTCGACGGGCCGGGGGTCGTCGAGCAGGTTCTGGCCGCGTCCGTCGGCGTCGATCCCGGCGAGATCGGCGACGGTCCGGTGGACGTCGAGCAGGCTGACGACGCGGTTCTCTCGTCCCTCCAGTCCGGGGCCGCTGACGACCAGGGGGACTCGCGTCAACTCTGGGTGGAGGCCGAAGGAGTGCTCGACCATGCCGTACTCGCCGAACAGTTCCCCGTGGTCCGAGAGCGTGATGACGTAGTCGAAGGTCTCCCGGAGGTCGGCGAAGATCTCGCGGTAGATCTCCGAGAGCACCGCGACCGACCGCCGGTACGCCGAGCGAGCGCGGTCGAGGTCGACGGGGTCGTCGGAGAAGGCGTCGGCGGCAACCATCGTCACGGGGTCTTCACCGGGGGATGGTGGGTAGTACGGTGACTGGGCCTCCATCAGGTTTAGAAGGCAGAACTCCCGGTCGCCGAAGTCGGTCGCGCGCACGCGGTCGCGGACGGACGACGCGCCGCCGTCGGCCGGCGAGCGGGCGAAGAGGTCGTACCCCTCGCGGAGCGATCGGCGGGTGTCACAGTCCGCTCGCAGGCATTGCCAGACGGCGTCGAGATAGCGTCGGCGGCCCGTCGCGGAACCGTTCTCGACGGCCTGACCCCAGTCGAACGAGTCGGGGTGGTAGGCGTCGAGACTGGCGTAACCGACGAACTCGTCGAAGCCCCGGTCCCAGCCGTCGTACCGGTACAGGTCCGGGTTCGCGGTGAACGCACGCGTCCGGTAGCCCGCGGCCGAGAGTCGTTCGGCGAGTGTCGACTCCGGGCAACCGAGTTCGGGGGCGCGACTGTGGACGCCGATCTCCCCGGCGTAGCGGCCGGTCAACAGGCCGGCGTGCACCGGGACGGTCCAGTGAGAGGGTGCGAACGCGCTGGTGAACCGTCGGCCCGGGAGCCAGTCGAACGCCGTGGTGAACTCGTCGTACCGAAGCGATCCGAGAACGACGACGGCGACGTTGTCCATATCCCCGCGTCCCGGCGACGGCGTTTGGTTATACGTTCACTTCCGACCGACGGGAGGGTGGCGGTAGCCGGCCCGTACGGGGAGTCACCCGCGTGACGCTCGCTCGATGGGCCGAACTCGCGGGGCCACAACGGTGGCTTACCGTGGTCGTAGGGACTCGCTGTGGGTGGGTCGCTGTCAGGAACTCAGCGACTGGGGGAGTCGGTCGACGAGTGAGGAACCGGCCACCGCGGTGACAGGGTGGGTCCGTCCTGGCGGCCGGGACCGACGTTGTTCACCGAAACGCCCTCAACCCTTAACAGGACACTTATCCAAACAGTTGCTATGAGTGACGCCGACGTCGATCGGGTTCGGGTGCTACACGTCGACGACGACCCGGAAATCGTCGACCTGGCCGCGACTTTTCTCCGTCGAGAGGACGACCGCCTCGACGTGACGTCCGCGGAGACGGCCGACGAAGCACTCGAAAGCGTCCGGGCTGGCGACGTTCACTGTCTCGTCAGCGACTACCACCTCCCGGACATGGACTGCGACGAGTTCGTGGATGCCGTCCACGACGCCGATCCCGACCTGCCCTTTATCCTGTTCACCGGCCGGGACCGCGCGCGCATCGACGGTGCGATCGAATCCGCCATCACGGGCTACCTCCAGAAGGGATCGGGGACCGAGCGGTACGAGACCCTCGCCGACGAAATCCTCACGGCTGTCGGTCAGGGCGACCGTATCGACACCGACGGTGGATCGGAACCGTCGCGGCGATCCGAACTGGCCGACTTCGATCCGGGAGGACAGGGGACCGTCCTCGCGAACGCCCTCGACACCGTACGGGACGGCTTTTTCGTCCTCGACCGCGACCGGACCGTGGTCTACTGGAACGAGTCGATCCCCGGCGTGACCGGGTACGAGGACGCCGAACTCGACGGGATGGCCCCGACTGCCTTCTTCGCGCCCGGGGACCGCGAGCGGATCTCCGACGCCATCGACGAGGCCTTCGAGACCGGGCAGGCGACGATCGAGGCCGCCGTGCAGCGCCGGGACGGCGGCGAGGTCCCGGTCGAGTTCCGGGGCTCTCGGTTGACCGACGATACCGGCGAGACCGTCGGCGTCGCCGGTGTCGCCCGGGACATCTCCGATCGGATCGCCTACGAGCGCGAACTCGAACGGCAGAACGAACGCCTCGAAGAGCTGATCAGCGCGGTGTCACACGACCTTCGCAACCCCCTGAACGTCATCGCGGGACGCCTCCAGCTGGCTCGCGAGATGGACGACGCCGAGGAGCACTTCGACGCGGTCAGCCGCTCGACCGACCGCATGGAGACGCTGATCGACGATCTCGTCACGCTGGCCCGGAAAGGCAAGCCCGTCGAACGGACCGAATCCGTGGCGCTCCCGGACCTCGTCGCCCTCGTGTGGGAGGACCGCGACGCACCTGGAGCGACGATCAGCGTCGAGACCGACCGCCAGCTCCTGGCCGACCGTGACCGACTCCGCCGACTGCTCGAACAGGTGCTGGACAACGCGGTGACACACGGCGGTGACGACGTGACCGTCACCGTCGGCGACCTGGCCGACGGCTTCTACGTCGAGGACGACGGGCCGGGGATTCCAGAGGAGGACCGCGACCGCCTGCTCGAATACGGTGAGACGACCGACCACGAGGCCTCGGGGCTCGGGCTGGCGCTGACCCGTCGCGTCGCCGAGGCCCACGGCTGGTCGTTTCGGCTCGTAGCGGGTACGGACGGCGGGGCCCGCGTGGAGATAACTGGCGTCGGGGGCGAGTGACTCACTCCCGGTCGGTCACGTCCCGGAGGACGCCGACGGACCCCTGGAACTCGTCGTCGTCGGTGATGACGGCGAGATTAACCTCGTAACAGCGAACGTCGTCGTCGATGGTCTGTGTGGCGAACTCGAAGACGCCCCAGCGGCGGTCGCGGTCGTCGAGCAGGTCGGCGACCAGGTCCCGCCCTCGCTCCAGGTCGTCTTCGCGCATGAATCGGGAGACGTGGGCTCCCTCGACGAACTCCCGGTCGTACCCGGTGTGTTCGAGGAACGCCTCGTTGACCCAGGTGAGTCGCTCCTCGGGGTCGAGCAAGAACACGGGATCGCCGACGTTCTCGACGACGCGCCGGTACCCTTCGAGGTCCTGCTCGCGGCGCTTGCGGTCGTCGATGGCCCGGGTCGTGACGGCGAACCCGTTGACCAGCGGATCGTCGAGCAGGTTTCGACCGCGGGCCTCGACCCAGCGCCAGTCGCCGTCGGCGTCCTCGATACGGAACTCGGCGCGGGGCGGTCGGTCACCGTCGATGACACCGTCGTAGAACTCCTCGCGGAGCCGCCGCCAGTCGTCGGGATGGATCCGATCGTACGGGACACTGCCTGTCAGGTCCTCGGCTGTGTGTCCCAGGACCTCCTCCACAGTCTCGTTCTGGTAGGTGATCGCTGCCCCCGGGCGGACGACGCTGACCATGTCCGGGTTGGCTTCCAGCAGGCGCTGGGCCTGTCTGCCGCGGCGCTTCTCGTCCAGCGCCTCCCGGTACTCCAGACACTGCGTGACGACGTGGTCCGCGAGCGTTCCGGTCGGGTCCTCACCGTCGGTCGTCACGTAGTCGTCGATCCCCGCTGAGATGGCGTCGCTGGCCAGCGACTCGTCACCGTCCGCGGCGAAGAGCACGATCGGCAGATCCTCGTGTTTGGTGCGGACTGCATCGACGAACGCCACTGGATCGTAGTCGGCGTCGTCCGTGGGGACGACGCAGTCGAACGGCTCCTCCGTGTCGGCCAGCGGACTCCGCATCCGGGGATCGAGACGCTGCTCGGCCTCGGCGATCCGTTCCAGCCCGTCCTCGAACCCCGTCTCGACGACCACCTCCACCTCCCGATCGACGCGTTCGAATCCGGCCAGGATCCAGTCCGCCACCTCCTCGGTACCGCCGACGTAACACACTCTGAGCGGACCCCGTCCGACCTGTACCATTGATCGTCAACTGCGCACGTTTCGTGATAAGTGTTGGCAACACATCGAACTCCACTCGTAGTTTAAACTATCTATCTTTCACTCGTGGTTGTAATCCACACAGTCCGGGCTAGGGTGACGTGAGTGAATGGCGGGCAACAGGGTACGGACGAATTGCCGTCGGATAGCCGTTGCTTCGCTCCGTGCGCTCGTTCCGAAAAAACGAGAGCCGCTGTCTCAGACGCCGAACTCCGCGCCGACGTAGAGGACGACGACGAGGAAGACCCACACGACGTCGACGAAGTGCCAGTACATCGAGACCGTACTGACGGAGGTGTGGCGTTCCGCGGAGTACTGCCCCAGCAGCGCGCGGATGAACACGATGGACAACAGGATCGCACCCAGCGTCACGTGCAGGCCGTGCAGGCCGGTCAGTCCGAAGAAGGCACTGCCGAACACTGCACCCTGGAACTCCAGGCCGCGGTGGACGATGAACTCGTAGTACTCGAAGGCCTGGCCGCCGATGAAGATGATCCCGAGCAGCAGGGTCACACCCAACAGCCCGACGAACTGTTTGCGGTTGTCCTTCAGCAGGCCGGTGTGGGCGAAGTGCAGCGTGAAACTGCTCGCGATCAGGATCAGGGTGTTGGCGATCACCAGCGTCCCGAACAGCTCGGGGAGTTCACCCGGGGGCCACGTGCCGGCCCGGATGAAGAAGTAGTAGACGAAGCCGGCCCCGAAGGTGGCGATCTCCGTGCCGAGGAACAACAGCATCGCGAGCCGTAACGTGGAGTCGTCGTGTTCTTCCGTCCCGTGCTCCCAGAAGTTGACCACGAAGGCGTGGTAGAGCCAGCCGTACAGGCCACCGAGGAACATCACCGCGCTCGCGATGAAGACCCCGGGCCCGACCATCGAGCCGACGATCGGTTCCTCGGCCCGGCCCAGCACGTACAGCGCTGCGCCGATGTAGAACCCGCTCGCACCGAGGGCCGTGATGAACGGCCACCAGCTGGCTTCACCGAACCCGCGCGGCCAGTCCTCGACCGCTGGCAGGTGGTGACCGCCGTGGCCACCGTGGTCGTCCGAAGTTTCGTCTGCGACGCCCATATGTGAATGAGCGTTACGAGTCGACCGATAAAAACCTGCCCAACTCGTCGCCGCTGGATCCCACTCCCGTCGGTCGCTCGCCGCTCCGCGGCCCCGGACCCGTCCGATTCCGGAAGCTACTCCACCGGTCCATCCCAAGCGTCGACAGATGGTGAGTACGTCACTCCGTCGCCGCAGTGGGCACCTCCTCCTTGCGGTGCTGGCCGGCACCCTCTTCGTGGGGACGGCCGCGGCTCACGGTGGGAGCCTCGGGGCGGGCGGCCGGGAGTCGATTCAGGTTCCGACCTGGCTGTTCCTGCTCACCGGGGGCGGTGCGGTCGGTGCCTCCTTCCTGCTCGCCTCCTTCGTCACCGACCGGCTGTTCATCCGGGAGCTCCACGGCTGGGGTCGGGACGCCGTCGTTCCCGGTCGCCGGCTCCTCGTCGCTCTCGGTAAAATCGCCGGCCTCGCCGGCCTCGCGGCCGTCCTCGGAATCGGCTTTCTGGGTCCGGACGCCGCGCTGGCCAACCTCGGCCTGTTGCTGGTCTGGGTCGGCTGGTGGGCCGGATTCACCATGACCACCTACCTCGTCGGCAACACCTGGCCGATCCTCGATCCCTTCCGCACGCTGTCGAGTGCGCTCCCGACGCTCGACCGCGACTACCCCGAGCGATTCGGGGCCTGGCCAAGCGTCGTCGGCCTGCTCGCGCTGATCTGGCTCGAAGTCGTCAGTCCGCTGGCCGACGACCCCGGGCTGCTCGCGACGACCATCGTCGGCTACGGCGTCGTGACGCTGGCGGGCGCGTTCGTCTTCGGTCCCGACCGGTGGTTCACGACGGTCGACCCCGTGGCGCGCGTCTTCCGGTACTACGGCCGGGTCGCACCGCTGACTCGCGACGACGAGACCGGCACCCTCCGGCTCCGACTGCCCGGGAGCGCGCTCACGGACGCCCGCCTCGTCGACGGGCTCGACGAGGTCGGCTTCGTCGTCGCCCTCGTGTGGGTCACCACCTACGACGGACTGGTCGCGACACCGCTGTGGGCGGACTTCGCACCCGCCGTCGTCGATCTGGGTGTCCCGCCTGCGGTACTGTACCCCCTCGCTCTGGTCGTCGGCTACCTGGTCTTCTTCGGAGCCTACTGGCTGGCGGCCCGCGGTGCGCGCCGGCTGGCCGACTCCTACGTCACCCCGGCCGTGCTGGCCCGTCGGTTCGCGCCGCCGCTTCTGGCCATCGCCGCCGGCTACCACCTCGCGCACTACCTGGAGTATTTCCTCTCCCTGTTCCCGGCCGCCCTCGCCGTCGCGCCGACGCCACTCGCCGGGCCTGCCGCGGGGGAAGTCCCCATCGCGGTGATCCCGGGCTGGTTCGGCGCACTCAACCTCACCTTCGTCCTGCTGGGGCACCTGCTGGCGATCTGGGTCGCCCACGCCGCGGCCTTCGACCGCTTCCCCGGGCGACTCCAGGCCATCCGCAGCCAGTACACGTTCACCCTGGTGATGGTCTGTTACACCATGGTCAGTCTCTGGATCGTCTCACAACCGAGCGTCACTCCCCCGTTCCTATGACGACCGACAGCCAACGCCGACGAGCGAGCACCGCCGCCGAAACCGACCGGGACATCCCCGCGGAGTACGACCTGCCGCCAGACGCCGAGCCGGTGGTCTGTGCCCACTGCGGTGCGCCCTTCGCCGACGCCGAACTGCTGGCGCTCCACCGCGGTATCGACCACGCCGACGCCCTCGACGAGTCCGAACGCGACGCCTTCGAGGAGGCGTACGAGAGCGAAGAAAAGCGACTGCGAGTGTTCCGGCTGAAAGCCCTCGGCGCGCTCGTGCTCCTGTATTTCGGATTGGTGATGACCTACTCCGTGTTCGCCTAGTCGTCCCGCTCGACGACGAAGCGAGTGAACTCCGCGAGCTGTGTTTTCGGTTCGGGTTCCAGATCCAGTCCGTCGAGGGTGGCTCGGGCCCGGTCCGAGAGGGACAGGGCTCGCTCGCGGGCGTACTCGACGGCTCCAGTCGACTCGTAGAGCTCCAGTACCCACTCGATCTCCTCGTCGGTATTGTCGTCGGCCCAGAGGATCTCCTCGAGTCTGGCGGCGTCTTCGGGATCGGCGTTCTCGACCGCGTGGATGGCCATGAGCGTCTTCTTGCCCTCCCGGATGTCGTTGCCGAAGGCCTTGCCGAAGTCGCCCGCTCGATCCAGGGAGTGCTCGACATCGAGGATGTCGTCGCCGATCTGGAAGGCGATCGACATCCGCTCGGCGTAGTCGGCGACGGCGTCCTCGATTGCCCCGGGCTGGCCGGTGACGATGGCCGCCAGCCGCGCCACGATCCGCCCCAGACAGCCGGTCTTGCAGGCACACATCTCCAGATACTGCTGTTCGGTGATGTCGATCTCCCGCTGGTTGTGCCAGGTGATGTCCATCCCCTGTCCGAGATGCGTGCGATTGAGTTCGTACATCAACATCTCGTAGGCCGCAAGCCGCGTCTCGGCGTCGAGATCGCCAGGATCGTGGGTGATGACCTTCAGCGGGAGGAAGTACATCGCGTTGCCGGCGTTCAGCGCGATGTCGGTCCCGAACTCGCGGTGGATCGCCGGCTCGCCACGCCGCATCGATGCCCCGTCTTCCACGTCGTCGACGATGATCGTCCCGTTGTGGAGGATCTCGGGGATACAGGCGTAGGGCAGGTACTCTTCGGGTTCCTCGTCGAAGGCCTCGACCAGCAGCAAGAACACGACCGCTCGCCACCGCTTGCCGCCCCTGTCCAGCAACTCCCAGATCGGATCGGCCAGTGCCAGCTGGATCGCGTCCGGATCGTAGGCGTGGGTCGCCGGCCCGAAAAACTCCGAGAGATACGCCTCGTCGACGACTCGCGGGAGCAACTCCTCGATGGCCTCGTCGACCACCGGTCGCCACTCCCTGAGCACGTCTCGCATGACCGAGTTGTCGCGCCCGCACGTGAAAAGTGTTCAGAAACGCGCCCTGCATGGTCTCTTCACCATCGATCCCTCCGCCGAGACCGCACCCTTTTGCATGCCGGGGTCCCACGGGACACCGATGAGCGATTCTGTCGAGCGCGCGGCCGTCGGCGTCGTCGGCGAATCCGTCGAACGCGTCGCCGCCGCCGTCGAGGACGCCGGCGGAACCCCCGCGACCGGCGACCTCGACGCCGTCCTCGCGGCCGAACCCGACGCCCTCGTCACCGTCGGCGAGGACGCACTCCTCTCTCTCACCGCACGGCCGGATCTGCCCGGCAGTCCAGTTCTGCCCGTCGACGGGGGCCGTGGCGTCCGGTCGGTCCCGTTGTCGACCGTCGACGACGCGATGGAGGCACTCGTCACCGGCACGGGCGAAATCCATCGGTACCCCGTCGTCGGCGTCTACGTCGGTGACGACGTTCGGGCCCGCGCGCTCACGGACGTAACGCTTCTCACCGCCGAACCGGCTCGAATCTCCGAGTACGCCGTCGTGACCGACGGGACTACCGTCGCACGGTTTCGAGCCGACGGCGTGGTCGTCGCTACGCCCGCCGGTTCACACGGGTACGCACGCCGCGTCGACGCACCCGTCGTCGCCTACGGTACCGGCGTCGGGGCCGTCGCACCGATCGCGCCGTTCGCGACCAACGCCGACCACTGGGTCCTGGACCTCGATAGCATCTCTCTGCGGGTCGAACGCGACGAAGTCCCCGTGGAGTTGCTGGCCGACGACCGCCGAGTCGACGGTATCGAACCCGGCGTGTCGGTTTCGGTCTCCGTCGTCGACACGCTCCCCGTCCTCTCGGTGCCGGCGAGCAGCCACCCGTATACCGGGTCACCGTGACCTGCTCGGGCGAGCGATTGGAAAAACACTAAAGCATCACGGACGCAGTTCCGGATATGCAACCTTCGGTAACGCTGTTTGGCCCGCTGGATACGATCCTGGGCCCCCACATGGAGTACGTGCTGCTGGCGCTGGCCGTGATCAACATCGGGACTCGCGCGTTCACCTACCGCAGGCACGTCAAACAGGCCGAGGACGGCGGTGCGGAGGCTGTCAGTCGAAACCCGATCCACGCGGCCAGTAACGTCCTGTTCGTGCTCGCGGCGTTCTACTACACGACGCTGCACCAGCACTCGGGCATCGTCGCCTCCGCGCTCGTCGTCGGCGTGTTCATCACCGACTTCTTCGAGTTCGAGGCCCGCAAGGTCGAGGCCCGCCGCGGCATCGACATCGAGCGACCCAAAGGGGCCATCGCCGCGTCCCTGCTCGCACTCGCCTACATCGCGTATCTCAGCCTCTTCTTCCTCGTCGAAGGCCTCGTCGGACGGGTCATCTGATCGCGGCCCGACGGCTTCTTCTCTCAGGTCGCCTCGTCGACAGCGGCGACATCGCCGTATCTCCCGATCGGTGCTCCGGTGAAGCCGACAACTACTCCGTCTGCGCTTTCGAGGCGTAGATCCCGCTCTCCTGTCCTGTCGACAGTCGTCACGCGCTGACGGTCAGGCCACGCTGTGTCGGCGACCGTCGGAGGCACCTCACGCCGCCCCGAAAGCTCGCGGTACTCGGTAGCGATGTCGGACGAATCCGTCACGGGCCAGAATGAAGACGCGAGCGGCGACCGTGTCGAGCACGGTGGGCGGCCGAAAACGAAGCGACCGTTTGTCAGTTACTGCGCTCGGCCCACGCGTCGCGTGCCTGGTCGAGCAGCGGGATGACGACCCAGAACGTCAGCGCGCCCAGGATCGCGAACCAGAACAGCGCGTCTTTCAGGAACAGCGCGATGCTACCGTAGACGTCAGGGTCCGACGGCGGTGCGGCCAGCAGCTGCCCCTCCTCGAAGCTTGCCGTGGTGTACCAGCCCGCGAGCACCATCCAGGCCAGTCCCGCCGTGGTGAAGATACCGAGACCCTTGGCGAATTCGTCAGCCATTATCCGACTGTTCGTCGGTGTCGTCTTTAGACTTTCCCATTCCCTCCGCACGGAATCGGGTCGAGAACGCGTAAGCGGCGGCTCCCGCCAGTATGAGCCCGATACCGGCCAGCGCCGCGAGCGGCTGGATCTCCGAGAGCGAGGCCGTCGCCCGGTTGGTCGCCGAGTCGAGCACCACGAACCCGCCGACGACCGTCACGATGGCGAACAGCGTCGTGAACACCGTGATCGCTTTGTACACCCGCATCGGAACCTCGACGTCGCGGTCCGCGCTTTCGTCTTCCGAACTCTGGTGGTCCACGCCTCGGTCGGCGGGTCCGTCCGACCCGTCCGCCGGATCGTCGGGCGCTGTCTCTGTCGGCGTCTCGGACGGATCGAGCTGATCGTCTGATGTCATAAAACGAGTGGAACAGGCGGTCGGACGGGACCTCCGGGTCCCGTTACTTCGGCGGCCGCAGCCGGTAGTACCGGCGGTTGAGGGTGAACATGTACCCCTCGCGCATCGACTTGAGGATTCCGTAGCTGATGAACCCTGCCACGAACGGGAGCAGGAAGGTCAGGTCGAACAGGAGCTTCGACCCCATCGGGACCAGGTTCTTGACCGACAGCACGGCGATGGTGAAGGCGAACACGACGCCGAAGACGCCGACCGACGCCCAGAAGGGCTGTTCGACCGGTCGCCGGGCCGCGCCCTTGTTCAGGAACGGGACGATGGTGATCACACCCACGACGACCAGGTTCGCCAGGACGCCGTAGGTCCGGTCGGCCATCAGCTTCTGCCCGCCCAGCAGCGCCAGCTCGGGGTTGAGCGGGCCGAGCTTGAGCAGGCCGAACGACCAGTACAGGTACCAGTCCGGCAGGATGACTGCAGGCGTACTCGAGGAGTTCGCCGGCGGCATCATCTCCGGGGGAAGCGTCGCCGAGAGGAACACGATCATGCCGACGAAGAAACTCGTCAGCGCGAGGTTCCGGATCATCTCGTGGGGCCAGGCCGGGAAGCCCAGCACGTCACGCTCGACGTAACTGGACTCCTGGCGCAGGTCCTGGTCCTCGCGGCGTGCCCGCTCGAAGTACTCGTAGGTCAGCCGGGAGAGCCCCTGCGTGCGCTCCTTGCGCTCGCTCCACGTGGGGGTCTCGTCGTCCGGCGGGACGATGCCCGTGCCTCCGTCCGTTTCGGGAGTGTCGTTGTCGCTCATTGTATTAGTGTGGTTCCGCGATGCCCTGCATCCAGACGATGCCGATGTGGACCGCGATCAGCCCCGTCACGAGGAACGGCAGGAAGAACACGTGCAGGATGTACATCCGTTGCAACGTGGCCTGCGTCAGCGTGAAACCACCGAACAGGAGCTGGGCCGTCCACTCACCCGCGAGCGGAATCGACAGCGCCATCTCGACGCCGATCTGTCCCGCCCAGTAGCTCAGCTGGTTCCACGGGAGCAGGTATCCGGAGTACCCGAACACCATCGTCATCGAAATCAGGACGATGCCGATGATCCAGTTGAGCTCGCGGGGTTCCTTGTACGCACCCGTAAAGTAGACGCGCAGCATGTGCAGGAAGACGGCCGCGGTCATCACCTGCGCGGCCCAGCGGTGGATCGACCGGAGCATGTACCCGAAGTTCAGGTCCTGCATGATGTACCGCAGCGACTCGTAGGCGACAGTCGGATCGCCCGTCGCGCCGGCTGCCGCCGGCGCGTAGTAGAACCCGAGCAAGGCCCCGGACACCGCCGCGACCAGATATGCCAGCGTCGAGAACGACCCCAGCGCGTACAACGGGTACCAGTACCAGAACTTGTTGTCGAGCCCGTACTGCTCGGTGTGGCTCTTCGGCATCTGCAGGTTGACCTTGTAGTAGAGGTCCTCCAGCAGCTCCAGATAGTCGACCAGGCGGAGCCGCTTGTCGAGCCACATCAACAGGGTGAGATAGCGCTCCTCGAGCGCCGTGAGGTCGCGCTCCTCCATCCAGCCTTTGTGATCGTGTTCGTCTTTTTTCTCGAGACTCATCGTTATTCACCCGGGCGTGGCAGGGCCACGAAGGACTTGCTGACCGGACTGAACGGGTCGTACACCGACTGGTGGCACTGGCAGTACACCTCGTTCTCGGCGTCGAACTTCGCGCTGCCCTCGTAGGTCTTGAAGCCCGGGACACAGCAGAAGTGGGTGCACTTGTTCAGCCAGGCCATGAAGTTCTGTTCCGTGGCGGCCCCGATGAAGCTCTGGACCTCGCCGGGGAGCTCGCTGTACGGCCCTTCGCCGTTCGCCATCTTCGAGACCTCGGGACTCCGGAGCACCTGCACCGGAACGGTCTGGACGTCACCGTCGGAGCGCCAGGCGGCCTCGGCGGGCTTTCCCAGCCCGCTCTGGCCGATGCCGTTGCCCCAGCTCTCGTAATCGGAGAAGTCGTCGACGAACAGCTTCTCGCCGGACTCCTTGGCCTCGGACTGCCAGGACAGCGACGGCCCGGACGACGACCGGAAGAAGTTGTCCTGGTCGGCCTCGGGGTCGAGCCCCTCGGCGGTCTGGATCCCGCAATACTGGAACCAGGCCGACGAGTACGTCGTCCCGCCGAGTTCCGTCTCCGCGATGGTGACTTCCTGACCCTGTACGGTCTCGGTCTTGACGTCCGGCCAGACGCCTTTCAGCGCACCTTCCGAGTCGACCGTCAGCGGGATGATCGGCATCCCGCGCGGTGCCGGGCCGTCCGTGTTCTCGATACCCATGAACTGCGTGATCCCACCGCCGGTACCGGTCGGCGACGTCGCCGTGTCGAGGGCGACTGCGCCGCCGACGCCGACGCTCGATAACGCAGCACTGCCGACGACGCCTTTCACGAAGCGTCGTCGACCCGTCTCGCTCGGATATTTGTCTTCGTCGAGTGGCATAGTTATCGCTTGTAGTAGGGGTATAGCGCCCGCTTGACTCCTTCCCAGGGACTCTCATCGGTGAGCGACTCGCCGTCGACGTCGTCCTCGCGGACGTACAGATCCTCCCACTTGCGCCGACGCTTCTTCACGATCATCACGTCGGGCAGGAACTCCTTTCGGTACAGCATGAGGATGAAGGCGAGATCGATGAAGATCGCCGCGAGGAGGCCGCCGAGGAACATGTTCCCCATCTCCGAGAAGCCCCAGCCGCCGATCAGACCGTACGTGAACAGGGCGACGAAGATGATCTCGACGACCGTCAACAGGACGATGGCGAGCGCCGCGGCCGTGCTCTCTCGCGGCGGCTCGTACCGGTGGATGTCACCGTAACTGCTGCCTTCAGAGGACATCAGTCGTTCCCTCCTTTGGTGTGTGGCGATTCACCGTACTTCAGCAGGAAGAAGGTGAACACCAGCGACACGATCACCATCAGGATGGTCGCCAGACCGACGTAATGGGCCTGGAACGGCACGCCCATCTCGTGGAGGCTCTTCTCGCCGCCGCCGGTTTCCATCTGTACCGTCGGGTAGTCCGATCCGACGACGATCGAACCCTTCATTCCCATTCCTTCGTGGGGGACACAGTGGTAATTGTAGATGCCACCCTCCTCGAAGGTGTACTCGAAGGTGACGCCGGAACCGCTCTCGGCAGCGCCCGAGTCGAAAACCTCGTCGTTGCTAACCACGTTGTGGGCTCCGCCTTCACCGGTCCATTCCCACACGACCGTCGTTCCCGTGTCCACGTGGACCGCTGGCGGACTGAAGCCGTAACCTTGGCTTCCGGTCCCGACCTGAACGGTCACCTCGTCGTTACCGGTCTGGTCGGCCGGTTGGCCGCCACCGTAACCGTTTGCGTCGTCCAGATAGCCGCCGAAGTCCGGGCGCGTCGCGCCGCCATCGCCGCCTTCGGAGGACGCGGCGGCTGTGCCCGCTCCCGCAGACACGGCGGCGGTCGCGCCGGCAGCCCCGCCGGCTGTCCGGATAAAGTCCCGCCTGTTCATATACACAACTGACTCAGAACTGGCTTTGTATAAACCCACCGAATACGGGCCCGAGACGGGGGTTGACACTCAGGAAACTGATCCGGAATCACGCCCCTCGTCGTCGCGCTCGTCGGCTGCTGTGGACGATCCCAGTTCAGCCGCTGACGCCGCACCCGGCCCGCCCTCGTCGCGCCACTCCTCGTCCTCGATCGGGAGGAAGTCCGGTCGCTCGCCGTCTTCGATCCCGATGGCACGCAACCGTGTGCGGTACTCCTCGGCGCGGAACCGGTCCGAGAGCCGCGCGTTCGCCACGGTGAAAAACAGGGCGACCCCGATCAACAGGAAGGCGAACCCGGCGACGACGGCGACGACGTTCAGACCGAAGACGATCCAGGCCCCGAGCAGGCCGATCCCGGCGAGCACCTGCATCCCGCCGACGAGCTGGAGCATCAGATTCCCCAGTTCGCCGCTCCCCTCCGGAACCTCCGTCGGCTTCGGGAGGACCTCACCGTCGGGCATCTCGGGGACGTCGTACTCCTCCATCGAACAGAGTGCGACCACGGGCTTTACGTCTCGCAGGACGGTGCCGAACCCCTCGACCGTTCCGTCCGGGTAGACGGTGGCGTACCCCTCGTCGGAGTAGGCGACGACCCGGCCGTCCTTCAGCCGCTCCACGCGTGCGAACACGTCACGAACCACGACCCGATTCTTGAGGTCCGCCTCGACCCGGTCGAGCAACTCCTGCCCGGTGATCCACGTGTCGGGGTCGAAAGCCGCATCCCACTCCTCGGCGCTCATCTCGGCCATCTGGTCCGGGCCGAAGTCGTCGAAGTCGTACTGGGACTCGACCTGCTCACGTAACTCCTCGGTCGACACCGCCTCGGCATCGTCCGGACGCTCGCTCGCTGGTGCGCCCGTTTCGGTCTCGTCTGGACCGTCCTCGTCGCCGGCGGAGGTCGACTCTGGATCGGCCATTTGGCGGCGATACGGGGGGAAGCCGTATACGCTTTCCGACCCGCGTTCCCCCGGTTTCGGCACGTTTTAGCGGCCCCTGTCCCTAGGCCGGCCATGGTCGCCCTGTCGGACGCGACGATCGCGACGCTCGTCCTCCTCGCGGTCTCGTCCAGTTTCCCCTGCTTCCTCTATGGAGCCTGGATCATGATCGACACCGAGCAGGTCACCTGGGGCGTGCTGACTTACCATCTCAAGTTCATCGGGACTGGACTGACGCTGACCACTGTCCCGATGCTGTTGTGGATGGTGCCGCGACTGGCCGACCAGCTCGGCGGCCCGGCTGCCATCCACGCGTTTCTCGGTCTCCAGGCATACGCGATGCTCGCGTTCGGCTTCACGGGTATCGTGCGAGTCTTCCGGGCCAAGTGGGAACACGACCTCTATCACGACTACGACGAGGACGTGTTGCTCGACGAGATCGGCTCCGACCGGTTGCAGTTCTACCGGCGCCGCATCCGGATCGGGGTGTTCGGCTACACGTTCTTCTGGCTTCTGGCCTACGTCGTCGGCATCTCACGCTACGCCGTCATGTACCTGTAGAAGCGTGTGGCCGGAGAGCCGGCCGAAAATGACAGGGTGATGCCCGGGACGATCGCAGAGGGGGTCGAAGATGGGTGTCGATTCGGGTGGGTGCGTGCCGATCGACGCCCGTGTAGTGGGTGGCAGTGGTGGGTAGGGGGGAGGGTATCGCGCGAAGACGACGTGTCCGTCGCGTTCCGACGGGCCGACGCGGATCGCATCGAGCGACTGATCGTCAGTGACGCCGTGTTTGCCCGAGAGTGCGGCGTCGCGGCGTGGCGTCGGCCAGGTCTCGTCTCCGTAGGGTCTTCCTATCGACCCTACGTCTCAGTAAGGGGGCGATAGACGTATAACCGTTTTTTCAGCCTATTCTGGCTTGCAGGCCGTCTCTTCAGCTATCAGTGCTGATTGGTCTCGGATGCTTGCGACTCGGGCGTCACTCGCTGTAACGCTGGCGGCCAGGTCGTCACTGTGAGCGCTGGCCCGTCGTGTCGCCGGTAGGCTGTGCTGAACGCCACTCACGATCAGATAGAGAACTGGTGGCTCGGGGATCTCAGTCGAGATTTCGGCAGTAAGCGACCCTTTACCAGGGTTCGCCGCTGGCGAGATCCACGTCAGCGTCGACTTTCGATGACGGACAGATGTCTTCGAGGATACAGTCCGCACAGTCCGGGTTCCGTGCCGTACAGGTCGCCCGGCCGTGACTGATCAGCAGGTGAGTGTAGTCCTGCCACTCCGATTCGGGAACGACCGGCATGAGGTCCTGTTCGATCGCTTCCGGACGCTCCTCTTCGGTGATCCCGAGTCGGCGGCTCAGCCGCTGGACGTGCGTGTCGACGACGATTCCCTCCACGACCTCGTGGCCGTGCTGGAGCACCACGTTGGCCGTCTTCCGGCCGACCCCCTGGAGGTCGGTCAACTCGGACATCGTGTCGGGAACCTCTTCGTCGTGTTCCTCGACGATAGTCTGGCAGGCGCTCGTGATGTACCCCGCCTTGTTGTTGTAGTAGGTGATCGAGTTCAGGTCCTCGGCGAGCTCCGCCTCGTCGACCTCGGCGTAGTCCTCGGCGGACTCGTACTTCTCGAAGAGGTGTTCGGTCTCCTTGTTGACCCGCTCGTCGGTGCACTGCGCCGAGAGGATCACGGCGATCAGTAGTTCCAGCCGGTTCGAGAAGTTCAGCGAGATGGTCGTGTCGGGGAACTCCCCGTGGAGGCGGTCGATGACTTCCTGTGTCTGTTCCTCGCGCGAGGAAAGCGGCGTGCCCATATCGAGGCCAGCGGACTCCGCGGACTTTGCCGTTCCGTTTGGGGCGAACAGGCGACACGCGACCGTGGTATTCGCGAAGCGATGTGTCGCGCTCCCGCGGGACGCTCCGCGTCGGTTCGTCAGGTCACGGCCCGCGGTGGTCCCGTTTCGGTACGAAAGGGTACGGGCGAAAAAGCGCTCGCCGGTAGGGCCGAACCGCCGGCCGAAAGGCTATACCTGTGGCCCCACTCGGTTCGGTCGATGGCGATCCGTCGACTGCTCAGAGGGGATCTCTCGGATGCGGCAGTCGAATCGGTCGTCGAGGCGGTCGCCGAACGGTACGGGTTACCGGCCGACCGCGTGACCTTTCTGGAGGCCGACAACTGGCTGTCGACCCCGCTGGTGATCGACGACGAGGTGTTCGTGAAGGTCATCACCGACCGGCACACGCTCGTCCACGCACTCCTGACGGCGGGGCGGAACCTCGGCGCGTTCTCCAGCGGTACCGAGGGGTTTTTCGGTCACTTCGACTCGCCGGTCGAGATGGCCGAACACGAACTCGCCGCGACCCGACGGATTCGCGAACTCGGGCTCGACGCCCCGGAACCCATCGAGGCGTTCGAGGTCGACGGGCTCGGCGTCCTCGTCCTGGAGTATCTGCCCGAGTTTCGAACGCTCGACGTACTGGATGCCGCGGCCGTCCGGGACCACGCCCCGGGGCTGTTCGGGGCGCTGTCGACCATGCACGCCGACGGGCTGGTCCACGGCGACCTCCGTGCCGAGAACGTCCTCGTGGCCGACGGTGACCTCTACTTCATCGACGCGACGAACGTCCGCGGGGACGGCCTCGACGACGCGCAGGCCTACGACGTGGCCTGTGCCCTGGGGGCGCTGGCTCCCGAGATCGGAGCACAGGCGACGGTCACGGCGGCGCTGACCGCGTACTCGCCCGCGGAACTGCTCGACGCGCGGGCGTTTCTGGACTTCGTCAACATCCGTCCGGATCACAGTTTCGACGCGGCAGCGGTCAAAGGTGAGATCGAGAAAGTGGCGACTTGACGGCTCTCGACACTGTTTCATCCAGTTCGACCATGTTACAATCGTTAAGCGGCGGATAGCTATCACCGTGGCATCGATAGGTGAGACTGCCGATGACTCGACTCACTCGAAGACGACTTTTGGGCGCGACAGCTTCGGCTACAGCCGCGGTCGCACTCGCTGGCTGTGCCGGTCCTGAAGGAGACAACGAGACCAGTCCCGAGGGCGAAGGGGGCGAATCACCCGGCGGTGGGGGCCTCGGCGGCACGCCCGAGGAAGATGGCGGTACCTCGCCCGAGGATGGCGGTCTCGGCGGCACGCCCGAGGAAGATGGCGGTACTTCACCCGAGGATGGCGGTCTCGGCGGTACGGTCGAGGACGAGGGCGGCACCTCGCCCGAGGACGGCATGGAGACGACCACGGAGGACGGCATGATGTCGCCCACCGAAAACGAGACGTCGCCCGAGGGCGGCGTGGCTCCCGAGAACGGAACGGAGACGGAAACTCCCATGATGCCCGAAAACGAGACCACGACGACCGACGACGGTGGGTTCCTCTGACCTGACCTCGGGCTGGGCGACCCACGAACGGGGATGGCTTTTTATCCTCGCCGGTGCAATTTTTGCCGGAGAATATGAGCCAGCAAGTCGAGGGTCCGGCAGGCCACTACGTCGACGGCGAGTGGATCGGCGGCGGTGAGACGTTCGAGAGCGTCGATCCAGCGACCGGCGAGGGGCTCGGCGAGTTCCACCGGGGGACGCCCGCCGAGGTCGAGCGTGCGGTAACGGCCGCCGCTGAGGCGTATCCGGCGTGGCGCGACCTCTCGTATATCGACCGTGCCGAACACCTCTGGGAGGTGTTCCACGAACTCAGGGACCGCCACCAGGAACTGGGCGAGATCGTCACACGGGAGTGCGGCAAAGAGATCAGCGAGGGGAAGGCAGACGTAACCGAGGCCTGGCACATGGTCGAGTGGGCGGCCGGCAACGCCCGCCACCCCCACGGTGACGTGGTGCCGAGCGAAGTCGCGAGCAAGGACTCGTACATGCGCCGTCGGCCCCGCGGCGTCGTCGGCTGTATCACCCCGTGGAACTTCCCCGTCGCCATCCCCTTCTGGCACATGGCCGTCGCCCTCGTCGAGGGCAACACGGTCGTCTGGAAGCCCGCCGAACAGACGCCGTGGTGCGGGCAGGTCGTCGCCGAGATGCTCGACGACGCCGGGGTCCCCGACGGCGTGTTCAACATGGTGCAGGGCTTCGGCGAGGCCGGCAACGCCATCGTCGAGGACGACCGCGTCGACACCGTCCTCTTCACCGGCTCCGCCGAGGTCGGCCACTCCATCGCCGACACACTCGGCGGCGAACCGGGCCGGGAGGTCGCCCTGGAGATGGGCGGGAAAAACGCCATCGTGATCACCGAACAGGCGGATCTCGACGTGGCCGTCCACTCGGCGGTCATGTCGGCGTTCAAGACCACCGGCCAGCGGTGTGTCTCGGCCGAGCGACTGATCGTCCACGAGGACGTCTACGACGAGTTCAAATCGCGGTTCGTCGACCTCGCCGAGGACGTGGCGGTCGGTGACCCGCTGGACGAGTCGACGTTCATGGGCCCGGTCGTCGACGAAGGGCAGGTCGAGAAGTTCCACGAGTACAACGCCCTCGCGCGTGAGGAAGGCGTCGACGTGCTGATCGACCGCGCCGAACTGGCCGACGAGGAGATCCCTGCCGGGCGAGAAGACGGCTACTGGGTCGGCCCTTTCGTCTACGAGACCGAGTACGACCCGGAGATGCGCGTCCTGCAGGAGGAGGTGTTCGGGCCACACGTCGCCCTGATCCCCTACAGCGGCGGGATCGAGCGCGCTGTCGAGATCCACGACGACGTGCCCTACGGACTGGCGGGTGCGATCATCTCGGAGGACTATCGCCAGCTCAACTACTACCGCGACCACGCGGAAGTGGGGCTGGCCTACGCCAACCTCCCCTGTATCGGCGCGGAGGTCCAGTTGCCCTTCGGCGGCGTCAAGAAGTCCGGGAAGGGCGCACCGAGCGCCCGCGAGGTGATCGAGGCGGTCACGGAGCGGACGGCGTGGACGCTCAACAACTCGAGAGACATCGAGATGGCCCAGGGGCTGTCGGCGGACATCACGACGGAGGAGTGATCGCGTCGAAACCGGCTCCAGCCGGCCGGCGTCCCGGCCGGAGTCGGTCTCGCCGACGGACGAGGTGGTCGGCGTCTCTCGACGCCGCCGGACGGACCGAGTGGCGGTGGCCGAGCAGCGAGGCGGGCGCGATTTGGTTTGCCGGTCTGACGTGAAAAGCGCCGTACCGGCATCCCACGGTTTGGCTCCACCCTGCATAAATATTCGGACCGACCCGTCGCCGTTCGAAAGCGTCTCCCACCTCGTGACCCGTTCGGCGACGATGCGACGCTTACCTGTCAGCCCCCGTTAGTATCGCCGACCCGCTCGTACCGGACGACCGTGATGCCGCCGTGGTACGTCCGGGTGTCCACGGGGGTAAAGGACGCGTTCAGGCGGGTTCGGATCGCTCTCTCGTGGGACGGCACCGTGTACGCGAACACGGCCCAGACGGTGTCGTGCTCCGCCGTCAGGTTCCCCACACGCGCCGGATCGATCCCGTCCGGGATTCCCGTGACCGGGACCCCGGAACGGGAGAAGTAGTAGTCGAACGCCGTCTTCGTCTGAACGAATCCGGGATGGTAGTTCGTGACGAGCACGCGGTCACCCGCTGTCGCCTCGGACTCGACGTGTGCGGCGGCCTCGTCCCACTGTCCGTTCTGGTCGGTCGCGTAGTAGCCCGGCAGGGAGCCGACCATCAGGACGAGGAGGACGGCCGCGACGACGAGTGTCCGCCGATCCGAGCCGAGCCCGTCGATGGCGGCCCCGACCAGCACGAACAGCGGCAGCGAGGCCACGATGGTGTACCGGATCACGTACAGCGGCACGACGACCTTCGAGACGACGAACAGGAGGCCGAGGGGGACGACGGCCCACAGGCCGAGCAGGTACGTCCGACCGTCGACCGAGTCGGTCAACCGCGACAACAGCCCGTCGGTCGGCTCGGTCCCCTTCGTCACGACGCCGAACCCGTACACGGCGGCGACGCCGACGGCGAGGACCACCCAGGGGCCGACGCTCGGCCCCGGCAGTGCACCGAACCCGAAGTACCGGGTTATCGTCTGTCTGAACACGGCCAGCGACGGCTCGGGGATCCACCCGAGTCTGGCAGGTGGGCCACCGCTGGAGACCGACAGCACGCGCGAGAGCAACACGTACGCCCACGGGGCCGTCAGTGCCGCGACCGCGCCCTGGAGGACGGCCCACCGTCGCCACGATATCGTCTCGTCGACCCGATCCACGAACGGAGTCGTCCCGACGTAGAGGTTCTGGACGACGAGGACGAACAGCCCGAAGACGTGCGTGTAGATGGACAGGGCCGTCGCCACGACGTACCCGACGTGGTCGCGGGTCGTACCGCCATCGCGGAACCGAACGAACGCCAGAAAGGACACTGCGCCGAGAAACGACAGGAGTGCGTACATCCGGACGCTCTGAGAGTGGCTTATGTGGAACCGCGAGACGGCGACCAGCCCGCCCCCGAGGAGCCCGGCCCGGTGTGAGTAGAGCTCTCGGCCCACGGCGTACGTGACGGCGACCGTCCCGACCCCGAACAGGACCGACGGGAGCCGTAACCCGAAGACGGACGTGCCCGTGAGCCCCGTCCAGAGCTTCATGAACGGGTAGTACAGCGGCGGATGCGTCTCGGTGATCGGCACCTCGAACAGGAGTTCTCTGTAACTGAAACTCCGCACGTAGTACAGCGTCGCGGCCTCGTCGGTCCAGAGGCTCTCCGAGGTCAGGAACGCGACCCTGAGCGCCGCGGCGAGCACGAGGAGTCCCGAAACACCCAGCAGCTCCACCCGGCGCTCTCGAAGGTCCATTTGTCGGCGAAACTTCCTACCGAAAGAAAACCGTTGTGTTTTCCGATCAGTGACAGGAATACGGCGACGGCGACACGGTAAACGGTCAGTGGTCGCCGTGTCGCCGGTCGGCCAGCGCGGGGAACTCCTCGCGGACCGACGCGACCCGCTCCGGGTCGAGGTCGGCCGTCACCAGCGTCGGGTCGTCGTCGGAACTCGCCAGCACCGTGCCCCACGGGTCGTAGACGGTCGAGCGACCCAGTAACTCGGCGTCCTCGAAGGTACCGGTGCCGTTGACCGCCGCGACGTAGGCGAGGTTCTCGACGGCCCGTGACCGCGGGAGCAACTCCCAGTGCTCGACGCGCGGGTACGGCCACGCGCTCGGGACGAGCACGAGCGTCGCCCCGTCGTCGACGAGGTCCCGATAGAGTTCCGGAAAGCGCAGATCGTAACAGGTCGTGATCCCGACGCCGAACCCCTCGAAGTCGACGACCGGCGTGCGCTCGCCGGCCACGAGCAGGTCCGACTCGGCCGAGTCGTAGCCGAACAGGTGGTGTTTCCGGTAGACCGCGCGGCGCTGCCCGTCGCGGTCGAAGAAGACGGCGGTGTTGGCCAGGCCCTCCTCGGCGGGCACCGGAAGGTCGGTCTCGGCGGCCGTCGCCGCCAGATCCTCCACGACCGTGCCAGCCAACACGGCGATCCCGTACTCGCGGGCGGCCGCCGCCAGCCGCCGATGGGTCTCGCCGCCGATCGGTTCGGCGACCCGGGCGTACAGGTCGAACGCGAAGTAGCCCACGTCGAACAGTTCGGGCAGGGCGACCAGATCCGCGCCGGAGTCTGCGGCCCGCTCGACGGCGGCGACCGCGCGGTCGACGTTGCCGGTCACCTCGCCGGGCTCGACGGCGATCTGGGCCAGCGCGACCTTCACGCTTCGATCCCCAGATCCTCACGGATCGCGGCCTCGATGTTGCGGAGCTGTTCGTCCATGTGGCGCTTGAAGTACCGCTCGACGCCGGGCAGTTTGCCGTCGACGGTGAAGCGATTGATCACGCGGGTCCCTCCGTCAACGTCTTCGAGTTCGTGCTCGCCGACGACGCGCATCACCTTCGACCGGCCGACGAACTCGACGTAGCGTGGCGGGTCGAACTCGGTCTCTTCTGTTTCGATGGCGATGCGTCTGTTGACGACGGGAATCGGGAGTTCGACGAACCACGTCGCGGTGTGTTCGCCGGTCTTCTCGAAGTCGTCGACGACGCTTATGGGACGGGCCCGTTTCTCCGGGTCTGCGATGAACGACCACACCTGTTCCCGTTGGGCGGGCAACTCGAACGTCCGCTCGACCCGGACGGTCATAGACTGTCTTCGGGCCGCCGGTCAAAAAAGCGTCCGACTCTGTCGGGACTCAACTTCGGGTGACTCGCCAGGTCGTCGAGCGCGCCCGTCCCCACTTCTCGATGTCCACGTCGTCGGACTTCTCGGCCAGTCGCGGGAGGCGCGCACCGACCTGCTTCGCCGACAGACCGATGTGCTCGGCGATGTTTTTGGCCCGGACGTAGGCTTCGTCCCCGCCGACCTGGTCGCGCAGGTGCTCCAGGATACGCCGTTCCTCTTCACTGAAATCGGCCATACAGGTAGTAGGCGGTCCAGACGTTTTAAGCTCTCGTTTTGCCGAAACGCCTGCCTACGAGAAGACGTGGATCGCGGCGATAGCCAGCGATCCGAACACGATCGCGAGCGCGAAGCCCCAGCCCGCCAGCAGCTGTTGTGCGGCCGCGACGTACATCACGACTGCCCCCGCGACGCCGAGCGCCCCGAAGAGCAGTCCGAGGCCGATCGCCATGTCCGACTGCAGTGCGGTTTCTGCCATTGTCCGGCCTTCCGGTAGCGCGCACTTAGTTTATTCGAACGACCGCGCTGGCCGTCAGCGCCGCGTGCCTGCCAGAAGACATAACTGCCCCCTCCGACTGCACCCTCTCGATGGATACCGAACGGGTTCAGTCGGCGTTTCTCGGAAGTAAGGCGCGCATAGCCGGGTCCGTCGGGGGCGGACTCGTCGTGCTCGTCGTCCTCGCCTTCCTGGTGGGTGTGATCGGCGTGCCGGGTGTCGGAGCCGTGGAGAACCGCTTTGCCGGTGTGAACAACTCGACGACCGTCGTCGAGACGGACATGACCGTCACCAACCCCAACCCGGTCGGGGTCTCGTTGTCGGACACCACGGTCAACTACACCGTCCGGATGAACGACGTGGCTATGGCCACCGGGTACAGGGAGGGGCTCTCGATCGGTCCCGGTAACTCGACGCTCCAGTTCAGGACGTACATGCGAAACGACCGCATCCCGCCGTGGTGGCACTCACACATCGAGAACCGCGAGCGGACCAACGTCACGATCGACGCCGTGGTCCGGTCGGGACTGCTCGGCGGGCGGGAGTTCGCGGTCCCGCAGGAACGGACCATCGAGACCGATCTGCTCGGCCAGTTCAACTCCTCTGAGACGCGGCCCATCGAGGCCGGCCGCTCGGTGCCGTCCGACCCGGTCCTGTTCGTCAACGAGACCGCCGCTCACTGGGACCGGGAGGAACTGACCCAGGAACGGACTCCGATGGCGATGTCCTTCGAGGCGTACAACCCCAAACAGTACCCCTACGCGATCACCGAACTCGGGTACAATATCACGATGAACGACGTGCAGGTCGGGCAGGGCAGCAGTCAGGAGGTGGCGACGGTCCTCCCGGGGACCAGCGAGACCATCAGCGCCGACCTCGCCATTCGGAACGGAAACCTCGACGACTGGTGGGTGACTCACCTCCGGAACGGACAGGTCACCGAACTCGAAATCGAGTTCTACGCCGTCGTCGACCCAGCCGAAGACGCCGTCGGTGGCGGCCTCGGTGGCACCGGCTCGTTCCAGATCCCGCTCGAACCACTCGACTACCGGACGACCATCGAGACCGATATGTTCGGGACGAAAAACGAGACCGCGACCGGAACGGACTCCGGCGACGGTACCGAGGACGGACGGACCACGTCGACCGACACGGCCGACGGGACCGTGACCGACGACACCGGCGGCAGCGACGGCACGAGCGGCGGTGACGACGGCGTTTCGACCGCGACGACCGATGGAAGCGGTTCCGGTACCGAGGACGGCGGTCTCCTCGGATGACTTAAAACACCCTGTCATCCCGCGGACAGGGCTTTATAAGATTGGGTGAAACGTGTGGTCGCATGACACGGAGTGCTGACGCTCCTGGTCGCGTTCTTCGAGGGTAACGAGGATCGCGACACCGGGAAGGGTGTTACGGCGGTGGGGGATCGCATCCGGGTCGAGGTCGAGGGGGTGACCCACGAGTTGACCCGCGAAGAGGCGACCGAACTCAAAGGGCAGATAGACGACGCGCTGACGAGTCGCCGGGAGTTCCTGCACACCGCAGGGCAGTTCCGCGACGACGGCGCGTACGTCGTCTCGCGTCGGGGTGCCGACTCGGCCGGCAACAGCAAGGTGTTCGAGAGTTTCGAACAGGTGCGCCGGCTCTACGACCGGCTCCCGGCGGAGTTCACGGCCGACGCGGTCGGCCGATCGGGGATCACCGGCTCGCGCCGGCACATGCTCGTGCGCCACTACGCGGAACATCCGGCGTTCGACTGTACGATCACGCGACGGAGTCCGCTGACGGTGCGAAAGACGACGGCCGAGGGGGCCGGCGACGAGGCGACTGCGGACTGACGAACGAAAGACGGCAGCGGCCGACTCACGAACGGAGGCCGTCGGTCACCGGTCGCCTTCTCGAAAAAGTCGCGGAGCTACTGGATCTCGGTGTGGACCGACTCCTCGTTGAGCGCGAGGTTCGTCGCGATCTCGGCGTTCCGGACGGCGTACTGGGCGGTCTGCTGGAGGCTGACCAGCACCTCCCGGACCCGGAGCAGTTCCTCGTTTTCCATCTCCGGGAGATCGTCCAGAATCTCCTGTTCGCGGTTGCCGATCTGGGCGTACAGCTTCCGGACCTCGATGGCGGCGTCGTAGTCCCGCTCGACGGCGGCTTTGACCGCCATCTCGGTGATCTCGTTGACCTGGTCCGTGAACTCCCGGATGCGCCGCATCGTCGAGGATTCGACGTTGAGGGTGTGACCCTCGGTTTCGAGGACGATCTCGGCGATGTCCTCGGCGTTGTCCGCGGTGAGTTCGAGGTTCTTGGCGATCGAGCGGTAGCCGATCAGTGGGAAGCCGTTGTCCAGCCCCACCGCCCGCGCGAGGTTGGGGTTCTGGTAGGCCGTGAAGATCAGTCGCAAGAGGAGAACGAATATCTTGTTGGCCTGTCGCTCCCGGTTGAGGGCTCGCTGGGCGAGGTCGGGGTTGCCGTGGGCCAGCGCCTTGACGGCCTCGTTCCGCATCGTCGACCCGGTCGATTCGAGCCGTTCGAGCAGGTTGTTCAGCGTGAAGTCTTCGGGGTCGACCGAACAGCGAATGGCGATACGCTCGGGCGTCTCCTCGATGACGCCAAGGCCCATCAGCTGTGTCTCGGCGTTGTAGACGGCGTTGATGTGTTCGGATTTGAGGGTGCCGTCCTCGCCGGCCTCGACGTGGATGATGCGTCGGCCGAGAACGTACTGGGCGACGATGGCCCGCTCGACGGCGTCCGCATCGAGGTCCTCGGTGTAGATGATCGCTTCGGACTCTTCGGTCTGAACGGACTCGGGCATCACGGTGAGCGTTCCCTTCCCACCGATGCGCAGGGACACCTCGTCGCCTTTCTCGACGTTGTGCTCCGACGCCCATTCGGCGGGCAACGTCATCGCCAGCGTGGAGGGACCGAGCCGCTGTACTTTCCGCGTTTCCATACTCCCTTTGTCAGACGCCGGCGACCTTAATCTTATCTATACACCACTTAATCCGGAAACGAATGTAATACCTCTTGATCGATAAGGCAGAAATTCCACGTTCCTAAATCACTTGCATCAGCCGTCGCTCGTACCGGCCGACCCTGACCTGGAGCCACCCCGTGAGTTCCTCGTCGAGATCCGGATCGCCGGTGTCGACCCGGAGCGTGCCGAGTTCGTCGAGCTTGGACTTCGAGGCGACGACTTCGAGGTCGCACTGCTCGATCACGGCCGGCGAGAGTTGCTGGTTCCCGCGGCCGAAGACGAACCCCTGCCCGCCGATGGGCGAGACGACGATGACGTTCTCCTCGCCGAGGTGATCGAGAATTTCGCGTTCGCTCGCGTCCGCGACCAGCACCTCGCCGTCCCGCCACACGTCGACGCCGAGCGGTGACCCCTCGAAGCCGAGTCGCTCCTTGACCGCGCCGACCGTGCTCCCGGGACCGAGGACGTAGGTCACGCCGTCGCGAACCTCGCGGGCGACCCCCTCGGCGAGGCTCTCGACGGTGCCGCCACCGAGTTGTTTGCTGGCCTGGCGCTGTTCGGCGGCCGGGACGCGCACGACGGCGCGCAACTCCGTGTGGACCTCGCCGTCGCGGTACTCGTCCTCGTCGATGTCGTTGACCTCGGCGCGCTCGGTGTCCTCGAAGGTCGCGGCGATGTCGCCCGCGGCCCGTGGCGTGACCCCGAACACCGACGAGTACACCTTGACGCCCGCGGGGACCCCCAGCATCGGCACGTCGGCGTCACCCTCCCGGATGGTCTCGGCCACGTCGACGGCGGTCCCGTCACCGCCGACGAACAGGACGAGATCGACTCCCTCGTCGAGGAAGGTCTCGACGGCCGCGCGCGTGTCGCTCGCAGCGGTCTCCTCGCCCGCGGGTTCACCGACGACCCGCGGTTCGAAACCGGCCTCGCGGGCGACGGCTTCGCCCATCGGTGCCGCGTACGTGAGAATCTCTGTCTCGGGGGCGCGCTCGTGGATCCTATCCAGTGCCGCGCGGGCGCGGGAGGGGGCGCGCGGTTCCGCGCCGCGTTCGCGTGCCTCGTCGACTTTCCCGTCCGTCCCTTTCAGCCCGACGCGCCCGCCCATCCCGGCGATGGGGTTGACGACGACCCCGATCCGTCCCATTACCGTACGGTTCCCGTGGCAGCGTAAAAAGGCGTCCGACGGCGGCAGGGCGTCACACCACGTACTCTTAACCATCTGAAACGTCCGCTCGCGCTCCGGGATTCTTAAGGCCCAGCGGTCGGAACGGCCGGCTATGAACGCGATACTCTCGACCGCGGCCGCGAACGCATCGGAACCGGGCGTCCAGGAGGCGATCATCAACAGCAGCGGTGCCCTCGTCGGACTGGTAGGCGTGTTGCTCGCCGCGGCCTGGGTCGCGTATCTATACCGCTAACCGTCCGCCGCTTCCGGCGATTCGACCCGTTCGCGGAGCCACACGGCCGCCTCGCGGACCGCCTCCGCATTCGTGCTCTCCAGTTTTATCCGAACCGTCTCGCCGGGGTAGCTCCCCACCTTCACGTCGAATTCCTCGCGTACGTCCCGAACCCGGTCGAGCAGCGCACTCTCGGGTTCGTCGGCGACGACTGTCTCGACGTGGCGACGCTCGCCCGAGAAGCGATCCGCAACGTCCTCGAACATCGCCTTCATCTCGTCGGGGACCCCCGGCAGGACGTACACCGATTCGAGGACGCAGCCGGGCGCGACCCCCTCGCGGTTCGGGAGCATCTCCGCGCCGGCGGGTATGTCTGCGGTCCCCTCGGCGAGGTCCTCGCGGGTGTACCCCCCTTCAGATTCGAGCCAGTCCAGTGCCTCGTCGCTCCGGGTCACCTCGCGGCCGAAGGCTGTCGCCACGCCCGCCATCGTCACGTCGTCGTGGGTCGGTCCCAGTCCGCCCGTGACGACGACGGCGTCGTACTCGGCGCGGTACTCGTTGACCACGCGGGCGATGTCGGCGATCCGATCCGGGACGACCGTCACTCGCTCGACGGTCGCACCCCGGTCGGTGAGTCGCTCTCCCAGCCAGGCGGCGTTCGTGTTGACCGTGTCCCCCGCGAGCAACTCGTCGCCCACGGTGACCAGCGCGACGCGCATACCTCGGGTTGGCGACCCGCGAATAAAAGTCCTACAGTCCCGCCACGTCCGGCTCTTCGGTCCGGATATCCTCCACTTCGAGATGATCGAGGACGTTCACGAACGCCCCGGGATCGGGCACGAGGAAGATCCGGATGCGAAACGCCTGTTTGGGCTCGGTCACGTCGACCTGCGAGTCGAGCACGATGGCCAGCGAGTCGTCGGTGATGTGCGAGAGGTTCGCCGCCATCAACTCCCGGCCGGTGCCGTGTTCGAGTTCCGGCGTCCCCATCTCGATGGAGCGACCGAGCGTGTTGGCGAGCCCGTCGATGAATCCCGAGGTGAAGATGTTACACATCTCCTGCAGGGCGCTCTCGTGGAACTGGTTCAACTCCCCTTCGACCGCCCGGCCGGTCATGTGTTCGGCGACGTTCTCGGCCGTCTCCATCCCGAAGGTCATCACGAAGTAGCCGTAGGGCGGTTCGGTCAGTTTCACCGAGGCACAGAACAGTCGCTCGTCACCCAGATCGTCGGGGATGTCGCCCGGTTCGACCATCGAGAGGCTCTTGACCGCGACCGACGCGTCGAGCCCCGCCAGCGACTCCAGCGAGTCGGCGACGTTGCCCGCACCGCTCTCCATGAGCACGTTGATGATCCGGAGCTTGCGCACGTCGATCAGCAGGGGCATCGACGGTCACGAGGGCGGCCGCCCGGTTGAAGCTTCGGGCCGCTTCGGGTCCCGAATCACCCATTCACGACGCGACGGCCGTCACCGTATTCCCGGCGACGGCTGTCACCGCATTCCCGGTGGCGGGCCGTCGTCGCCCACGTCGTCACCGGTGTCGACGTCGAGCCCGACCTCCTCGCGTCGCCGTTCGAGTTCGCGGATCTGCCGGAGGTAGTAGATCGTGCCGCCAGTGCCGATCACCAGCGCCAGAATCACCAGTGCGCCGAAGATCCACAGGTCCCGCTCCAGATACCAGCGGATCGAGAGCATCCGGCTCTCCACGTCGTCCCAGACGAGCGTCACGCGGTCGTTCTCCAGCGTGGCGTCGTACTCGCCGGGGCTGACCTGTGCCAGGATCGGGACGCTGACGCGTGCGCTCTCCGGTAGCGTCACCTCGTAACTCCCCGAGACGAACGTCGGCAGATTGAAGCTCTTCCCGTTTCGCGGGGCCGAGAATGCCACGCTCCCGCTGACCTGCTCGCCCGGCAGCGAGACGTTCGTGCGCCGGCGGGTCCGCTCCACGTCGTCGGCGGTGAGGTTCCGGACTGTGCCGTTCTCGAACCGGAACTTCAGGCCCTCGATGTCCAGCGGGTGCTCGGTCCCCAGCGCGTCCCGGTCGTAGAGTTCGAGGTAAGACCGGTTCTCGACCCGATAGACGGCCGTATAGCGCGTGTCGTTGATGTCGAACGTCGCGTTGGCGTCGGTCTCCCAGTCGTAGGTGACGTTCTTGCCCAGCGCTTCCGCGTCTGGTTCTCCCGGCCCCAGTATCGATGAACAGCCCGCGAGGGTGAGGAGGGCGGCGAGCGCGACGACTCCGAGGACGAGGCGGCGATTCATGGAACGACGGCGAGGATCTCCGAGGGGAGGTGTTTGCCGATGCTGGCGAGCAGGCCCGGCGGGTCGGTCCCCTCCTTGCAGAGCACCGACTGTTCGAGCAGGCCCTGCCGCTCGACGGTCACGATGTCCTGCGCGTGGCCCGCGCGGTTGACGGTAGCCCGCACCTCCGCCCGGGTCGCGCTGTTGACGTTGACCCGCCCGGTCCCGCGGGTCCAGTCGTACAACTCGTCGCGCTGGTCGTCCGACAGCCGCGGCGAGTCGTCCCAGACGAATTCGAGCGGGAGGTGCTGGACCAGTCCGAACCGTTTGCGGATCTGCTCGGGCGAGCCCTGCCCGAGGCCGATCTCCGCGGCCGGGATCCGGACCTCCTGCCCGGCGTCGAGGACGAACCCGTCCTCGTCCCAGCCGTCGAGGGTCCCGACGTAGGTCTCGCCGGCCTCGAACTCCGTCGTGATCGCGCCCCACTCCTCGCGGAGCAGGTTGCGCGCGGCCACGGCGTCGTCGCCCTCCACGGTGACGGAGGGGAAGTCGTCGTCGCGGAGGCCGACCTCGTAGGTCACGTCGAGGTCGCCGACCGCGTTCTGGATCAGGGAGCCGAGACCGTCGAGTGCGCGCTCGCGGGCGTCACCGTCGACGTAGCACTTCGTTGCGAGGACGACCATCAGGCTTCGGTCTCTCGTTCCACGTTCAGTTCGTCACGCAGCGAGTCGATGCGTTCCTCCATGGCCTGGACCAGCGCCGTGTTCTCCATGGCGTCGACCGGCGAGCCACACTCGGGACACTCGAACCCGAAGTCCATCGCCTCGTCGAACTCGAAGCGGATGCCACAGACGTCACAGAGGTAGAACTCGTTCTCGTGTTCGTACTGCTCGCGGTCCTCCAGGGCCTCCAGCAGGCGGTACATCTCCTCTTCGAGTTGCTCGGGGATCTTGTCGTACTCGAAGGTCCAGAGGTAGGTCAGCCACCCCGAATCCTCGTCGCGGAGCCGGCGGTACGTCGCCAGGTCGTTCTCGTAGAGAATGAAAAGCGCGCGGCGAACGTCGTTGAGCTCCAGCCCCAACTCTTCCGCGAGCTCCTCGTCCGTCACCTCGCCGTCCGGCGGTGCGGCCGCGACGGGCATCCCCTTCGGGCCCACCAGTTCGTGGAGGTACTTCTGTATGACCGGGTCCTCCAGGAGTTCCTCAAAAGCCATTGGTGTATCTATCCGTGCCTGCCGCCTTTAAAAGCACCGGACCGGGTTCCGGCTGGGAAGTTCCACACAGATATTAGGTGGGTGGGACCACGACTGTCGGGTATGGCCGCCCTCTCCGAGTCCCTCCCCGGCAGTCCCTCGCTCCGGCGTGCACTGTACGCCGTCGGTCTCGTCGTGTTGTTCCGGTATTTCTTCGAGTTCTCGTGGGCACAGGTCGTCGTGATAGCTGCAATCGTCCTCCTGAGCGAGTCTGCCGAGATCGGCCGCGAGATTCCCCGCATCGACGAACGACACGCACGACTCGCCCTCGGCGGGATCCTGCTCGTCGTCGGCGGGTTCGTGGCCTGGCGCGGCACCGACACTGGCGTCGCCGCCGGGGCAGCCCTCGTCGGCGGCTGGCTGGTACTGGACGCCCTCTACAGTCTCCGCGCAGGGATCCGGTTGGACGACGCAGCCGAGGAGGACCCACCGACCAGCGAGATGATGCTGTCGATGCAGGTCGGAAATATCGTCGCCGAGGAACTGAAAGATGGGCCGAAGACCGTCCCCGAACTCGCTGGGGCGACCGATATGACCGAATCGCGGGTCCGCGACGCGCTCGACTACCACGAGCGGGCCGGGACCGCCTACCGTGTGAGCGACCACGCCGACGGCGACCGCGAGGTCTGGGCCCTCGACGAGTCGGCTGTCGGTCCCTGGGCGTTCGTCCGGGACAACACCTGGCGGATCGTCGCCCGCCTCGCCCGCCCGTTCCGGCTGTTCGTGCCGTCCTGACGAATTCTGGTTACTCGCCGCCGTCAACGTCTCCGTCGGCCTCCTCAACCCGCTTACCGACGGCCTGAGGGATGACCACTTTCTCGGCGTCCTCCCACTCCCGGTCGAGTTCCCGGCCCTCGAACAGGCGGTCGAGGAAGACGGCGAGCGAGGCGATCTCGGAGTGGGGCTGGTTCGTGACGCCGACGTTCCAGTCCGCTTTCTCGTACACGTCGAAGGGGACTTTCTCCGCACCGACGACGACCAGAAGCGGCTCCCGTCGCTCGCGGTGGCGCTCCCGGATCTCGCTTTCGACGGTCTGGACCTCCTCGCCGTACATCGTGAGGTGGACGATCGCGCCCTCCCAGTCACGGAGGGTGGGTCGCCAGGATTCGACGGTGTCGACGGCGAAGGGGCCGCCGAAGCGGTCGGTGATGTCCTCGACGGTGTCGGCCCGGCTCGCGCCGTCGCCGGCGAGGATCACACGGTCGGCCCCCAGCGCCCGCGCGGTCAGCCCGACGTGGGTCGTGATCCGCTCGTCACGGCCCGGTCGGTGGCCGAGTCTGAGCACCGCGACCTCGGGGTCTCCCTGCATACTCCCCAGAAGCACCGTGCCCGGTTAGGGGGTTTCGATACGATGGCCGCCCCACTCGTCCGGCCACGGGGTGTGAGTACCTGCGCCGATGCAAAGAGTTACACAGCAGCCCCGAAACGAACGTCCATGCGCCCCCTCTCCGTGTCTGCGATCCCGTCCGTCGCCATCTTGGTGGCGATGGTCGTCTTCTGGCTGGTGATGATCGTGTCGGTCTTCCTGACCAACTCCGCCGTGCTGTTCGCGAAGCGCGCCCCCGATACCCGACGCGAGCGATTCGTGACCACGTGTGCGCTCGCCACGCTCGGGTCCTTCCTCGCGGGGACGGTGCTGGCCCCACCCGAGCCGTTCACCCAACTCGCGTGGTACCTGGGCGGACTCGTCGTGACGATTCCGGCGGCGGTCCTGTACGTGACATACGGTGCGACGGTGCTCGACACCATCTGAACGAGTTCGTTCCGCGTTCTGCTGCGTGGGTTCAACTCCCGCTCCGAAAAGATTTCGTTACATTATTATCAGATTTCTATACTCATTTCCCGTATGGAATGTCAGTCCTGTGGACGTGACGTCGCGGCGGACGCGACCGTGTGTCCGTCGTGTGGGGCGTCCATCGAAGCCGGTCAGAACGTGACAGTTGGGGACGGTGGTGACCCCGTGGACTCGAATCCACAACAGTCCACGCAGGGGCAGCAACCGGGGGGCCAGCAGGTCGGCCCCGGCCGGAACGCGGTCGGGCAACAGCAGGGCCTGGCCGACCAGATCCGGAACTCGCTGGCCGACCTCCCGCTGACCGCCGGTGCCGTCTTCGGGGCGGTGGCCGTGTTGCTCCCGTTCGGACTGCTCGCCGGGGCGGCGCTGATCTTCCTGGACTACGAGCCGCTGGCGGCCGCGGCGTCGCTGTTCTTCGTCGTCGCGGGCTTCGGGTCCGGGCACGAGATCGTCCGGACCTACCTCCGGGGTGCGAGCTTCGATTCGCTGTCCGCCGTCGACCCGTCGGACTACCCGTCGGTCGAGACGGAACTCGCGAACACGATCGACCTCCTGCAGACGAACCCTGACGCGGCGCTGTTGCTGCTGTACCTGCTCGGACCGTTCGTCCTCTACATCGGCGGTCGCTACCTCTCGCGTAACTACGCGATCGACGGTGATCTGGTCGATCACGCGACGACCGGGACCGCGGTAGTCGCCGGCGCCTTCCCCCTCGCGCTGGTGATCGGCGTCGTCTTCGGCGTCGACGACCTGATCGGTGGCGTGCTGGTCGCCGGACTGGTCGTGCCCGCGACAATCGGCGCGCTCGGCGGGCTGTCGGTCTTCGCGTTCGACGAGGACACCGGCTTCACCAGCCGAATCACGGGCTGGCTCGGTGTTGCCGGCGGGCTCGTGGTCACCTACCTGCTGTTCGATCCGGTCCCCGACCGGGCAGCGGCCCAGCTCCAGGAGATCCAGCAGCAAGCCGCCGCTGCCGGGGCCGACACCGTCGCCGAGGAACTCACGCTCACCGTGCCACAGAAACTGGTCGGCAGCATCGCGGGCTTCCTCTCGACGGTCCAGTTCGAGCCCGGGTTCGGCAGTCAGGGGACCGTGATCCTCCTGGCGGTCGCCCTGGTCACGCTGCTGGCCGGTTTCCTGCGTGCGTATCTCGACCGCGAGGTCATCGCCACGAAGGTCCAGGCGGCCAAACTCGGCGCGCGGATCGTCCTCGGGTACGCGACCGGCGTGCTCTTCCTCACGATTCTCCTCCCGCTGAGCACTATCGTCGTGACGATGCCGTTCAGTTCGCGGCTGTTCGCTGCCGTGTTGCCGACGGCGGCCGATCTCCCGTCGATCGTATTGCTCGGCGGCGTCATGTTCCCGGCAGTGCTGGGTGCCGCCGGCGGCTACCTCAGCGCGATGTATCTCGAACGGCAGGGTCGTCCGATCCGGTGAGGTTCCGGGCCGACCGGCTCGAATCCGTTCGCTCTCCTCGCCCGACTCGCCCTCCGTCGTCCGCGCCGCCGACGACTCGCGTATCGAGCGGGTTGGTCATGCTGTCGGTCGTGAAGTAGGCGGTGCCGTTGGTTTCGGTGTAGACGCCCATCGTCTCGACGAACGGGCTGAGGCGGCCGAACAGCGCGATGTCGAGCTTGCTCAGTTCGCTCTCGTTGTGCCCGGGGTGGCTGTGGACAGTGCCGATCAGGGTGGCCGTGTCGCCGCCGAGCACCTGACCCGCCGTTTCGGGCAGGCAGGTGAACGTCACCCGCTCCGGTCCCTGGCCGACGGGATCGGCGTGGACGACTTCCTCGACCCGGAGGTGCGTCTCGTTGGTCGTTCCGTAGAGACACCAGCCTTCCTCGCGGTCTTCGTCGTAGTGGCGGTCGAACTCGGCCGCGTCGGCGGCGTCGATCACGACCGTCCGGCTATCGTCGTCGTAGGCCATCGCGCCCATCGACACGCCGATACTGCCGGCGTACCAGACGACGCCGGCCCCGAGGATCACGAATCCGGCCGCAAAGGCGATAGCCAGTCTGGCGACGGTCCGATCGCTCGCCCGCGCTAGTAGCCAGGTAGTCGGCCCGGCCATCGTCAGATCACGTCCGCGTACCTACCCAGTTCGCACTGCTGGCGGTCCTGTCCGGTCGCTCGCGTTCCTGCATTCGTCGTCATACCTGCGACGTGAGAGGGGCATGCAGCCCGGTAGAATAGTTCTGTTTGCGGCATAGATACCGTATGAGAGGATCTAGATCGTCTTAGTGGCGAGTAGTGTATCAGCTGCCGAAATCCGCCGGCTTCAAAACGCATTTGAGGGGTGCAATTGGACGAACGGCATGGACCTGACAGGAAAGTCCCTCCTGGTGACCGGCGGTGCGGGTTTCGTCGGCTCTCACCTCTGTGAACGACTGGCCCAGAACAACGACGTCCGCGCGGTCGACGACCTCTCGAACGGCGACCCCTCGTGGGTGCCCGACGGCGTGGAGTTCGTCGAGGGCGACCTGACCGACCCCGCCGTCGCAGAGGACGTCATCACGGCGGACCTCGATGGGGTCTTCCACTTCGCGGCCGATCGAACTGTGGACACCGACGACCCGCGCGCCCAGTACGAACTCAATGGCAACCTCACGCTCACCGTGCTCGAACGGATGCGCGAGGTCGGCGTCGACAACATCGCCTTTACCTCCTCCTCGACGGTGTACGGCGAGGCACCTCGTCCCACGCCCGAGGACTTCGCGCCGATGGAACCCATCTCGGCCTACGGCGCGAGCAAACTCTCCGAGGAGTCGCTGATCTCCGTCTACGCGAAGAGCTACGGGATTCAGGCGTGGGTCTACCGCTTCGCGAACATCGTCGGCCCGCGCCTCCAGAAGGGCGCTGTCATCCCCGACTTCATCCACAAGCTCCGGGAGAGTCCCGACACGCTCGAAATCCTCGGGGACGGTCGCCAGGAGAAATCGTACATGCACGTCAAATCCTGCGTCGACGCGATGTGTCACGTCGTCGAGAACGCCGACGACGACCTGAACGTCTACAACCTCGGGACCCGGACCACCACGTCGGTCACTACCATCGCCGACATCGTCAGCGACGCGATGGACCTCGATCCGGAGTACGAGTTCACCGGCGGCGACCGCGGCTGGGTCGGCGACGTCCCCCGCATGCGCCTCTCCATCGAGAAGCTCTCGGCACTGGGCTGGGAACCCGACCAGTCCAGCGACGACGCCGTGCGAAAAGCCGCCGAGGAACTCGTCCAGGAGCACTAGTCAGAAGCCCCCAACGGCAGCCCTTTTGTCACCCGGTTCCTACGCTCCGGCGTGCAGATCGTCGGGTACGACACGGGCGTCGGTGACGACCGTGAGCCTGCCCTGACCCTCGCGACGGCCGAGGGGATCGAGCGGCTGTCGCTCGCGCCGGGGACGGATCTCGCGTACACCCTCGACGACCGCCACTGCGCCGGGACGATCAGCGACGGGAGCCACGAGGCCTGCCCGAACCCAACCGGGCCCTACTGCGACGATCACACCAGCCGCTGGGCCTGCGCCCGCTGTGTCGGGAACTGCGACCTCCCCCTGCCGTCCTGCCGGGAGGAACACGCGATCTATCTCGCAGCGTTCGCCCCGGCGACGTTCAAGGTGGGCGTCACGCGCTCCTGGCGGCTGGACACCCGCCTGCGCGAACAGGGGGCCGACAGGGCGGCCCACCTGCGGACGGTCGCGGACGGCCGGATCGCCCGGCAGGTCGAAGCCGACATCGCCCAGGCGGTGGGCGACCGGGTGCGCGTCCCGACGAAAACCGAGGGACTCCACCGCGACGTGGACGAGGCTGCGTGGCGCGACCTGCTGACCGAGTACGACCCCACCGAGACCTTCGAGTTCGACTACGGGTTCGCGCTGGCCGACCGGCCGGTCGCCGAAACCTTGCTGACCGGTACGGTCCGGGGCACGCAGGGCCGGGTCCTCGTCCTCGATAACGGTGGAACGACCTTCGCCGTGGATATGCGCGACCTGGTCGGGTACGATATCTCGGAGGGGGGCACGGATCGGGAGTTACAGGCCAGTCTCGGCGCGTTCTGATTCCTTCGCCCCCGTCGTGTTTTACACAAAACACTTACCGGGGTGTGCGGACCGTCGTGTATGGAGCGTGAAACGAAACTCGCGGGCGCGGCGGGGGCGGTCCTCGTCGCGGCCGCCCTGTTCGTCGCCGTCGCGCCGGGTGCGCTGGCCGACGCGACGCCCGACCCGCCGCCCTCCGAGCTGTCGGTACAGGAACAGACCATCGCCGCCGGGGAGATAACCGGTGGGACCGCGACCCTCTCGGTCCGGAGTCGGCTCTCCCACGACGGGGGTCCCGGCGAGAACGTGACGGTGCTGGTCCGCGCGGTGAACGAAGACACCGATCTGGTCGCCGCGACCAGAACGACCGAGGTCGGGACGGTCGAGGGCACGCGCGAGGTGCCGGTCGTCCAGAACCTCAGCGTCGACCGCGAGGGCGACTACCGGATCGAGACGCTCGTCTACCAGGACGGTGAGCGGGTCGCCTCGGGGACCAAGACCGTCCGGGGCGTCGGCGGTCTCCAGCCGGACTACGCTCGGACCGGTGTCGAGTTCCACACCTTCGAGGGCTTCGGCTCGGGGCAGTTACCGCCGATCCAGTTCTCGATCACCGAGAGCGATGGGTCCTCCGCGACGCTGAACGTCACCGCCTATCTCACGAACACCGGTGACCTGGCCAACGACGAGCTGAAGATCACCGTGCTGGCCCGGCAGGCGGACTCGAACATCGTGGCCGACCGGCAGGTCAGGACGGTCGGATCGATTCGGCCGGGGCGGACCGCCACGCCCTCCGCGTTGCTGACGGTGCCGGACGACTACAACTACAAGCTGATGGCGATACTCCAGGCCGACGACGTGCTGGTCGGGACGGCACAGGCGACGGCGACGCTGAACCCCAACCAGACGGTGACGGTCGAGGCGAACGGCACGGGCAGCGACACACTCGACACGAGCGACTTCGAGGCGGAAGACGAGACACAGCAGACCGAGAGCGCCCCCGGTGAGCGGACTACCACCGAAGGCGGTCCCGGCTTCGGCGCGGCTATCGCCTCGCTGGCCGTCCTCGCCGTCGCACTCTACGCACGGAGGTTCCAATGACGGAGACGACAGACACGACCGACGACGCACCGACCGCCAGTCAGTCGCCTGCGGGATCGGACGCGACCGATTCCACGACGGTCGAGGAGATGAGCGTCTTCGACCAGCTCCAGTGGGGCGCGCTGGTGGTTCTGGTGATCGTCGCGCTCTGGGCGACGGCACAGTTCTACCTGAGCGCGACCCGGGCTATCGACGTCTGGGTCGGCGCAGGGTACCAGCCCCTCGTCATGGCCGCGTTCAATCTCGCGTTGCTTCTGAGCGCGGTCGCGGGCATCTCGCTTCTGGCCCGGCGGCTCGGAACCGTGCCGACCTGAGGAGTCGAACACGACAATCCTTTTCCCGAGCGCTCCCGAACCCGGACCCATGGCAGACGACGATCCTTCCGAGGAGACAGAGGCAGAGAGCGAAGCCCCAGAGAGCGAAGGCGAGGAGAAGTCCTTCCGCGAGCGGGTCGAGGAGATCCGCCAGCAGCGAGCCGAGGAAGGTGAGGGCGAAGAGGGCGAGGGTATGAGCCGCGAGGAGCGCCTCGAAGAGATGATGGGCGGCGGAGGCGGTGGCGGCCCCGGCGGCATGGGCGGCGGCGGCAACCCCTTCGCCCAGATGATGGGCGGCATGATGGGTGGCGGCCCCGGTGGCGGCGGCATGGGCCCCGGCGGTGGCGGCCCCGGCGGCATGGGTCCGGGCGGCCCCGGCGGCGAAGGTCGCGGTCGCGGCCGCGAGGAAGGCGGCAGCGACAACGAGGAACTGACCCGCGAAGTCCGAAAGCTCCGCGACGAGGTCCACGACGTGCGCCGTACCCTCGACCGGATCGCCGACGCGCTCGAAGACTGAGCGCACTCGCAGAACCGTAATTCTCCGCTTTTTCCGCTCGCCAGCGTCGCGTCAACCCTGTGGGAGGATCATCCGGACGCGGCTCCCGTCGGACCCGGTCTCGATGTCGAGATCGCCGCCGGACCGCTCGACGAACCAGTCGACGAGCCACAGGCCGAGGCCGTTGCTGTGTTCGAGCGCCGACTCGGCGGGCAACTCCCGCACGGACAGTTCGTGATCCGGGATACCGGGCCCGTCGTCGGCTACCTCGACCGTGACGGTGTCGTCGCCGTTCGAGACAGTGATATCGACCGTGGGGGCTGGATCGTCGTTGTGGACGATGGCGTTCTCGACGACGTTCTCGACGGCGACTTCGAACATACTGCCGACGGAGACCGGGGCGAACTCGGGGGTGGTCACCGTGATCCTCGCGGCGTCGTGGACGGCACCGAGGTCCTCGCTGACGCGTTCGACGACGGTGCTCGCGTCGACGACGATCAGGTCGTCGGTCCGCAAGACGGACTCCATCTGTCGGCCCTGCTCGGCCAGTTCGACGATGCGGTCGACGTGCCGGCGGAAGGTCTCGACCTCGTTTTCGTCGACGTCCAGCGTGTCGATCTGCCCTTCGAGGACGGTCGCGTGGTTGCGCAGGTCGTGTCTGAGGACGCGGTTGACGACGGACAGTCCCGCCGCCAGTTGTTCGGCTTCCTCGCGGGCCCGTTCCGTTCGCTCCCGTTCGAGTCGGCGCTCGGCGTCGTAGAGCCCGATGAGTCCGCCGTCGAGCAGGCCGCCGGCCGCCCAGCCGACGAACAGCTCCACCGTCGCATCCGGTGCGATCCCTTCGACGGCGTTCAGGTAGCCGTTCAGCGCGCCGCCGAAGCCCAGCGCGGCCGCACCGAGCAACGCCCACGCCGCGACGCGCGTGAGGTGCGTCGCACGGTCGCGGTCCGCCCTGACCCAGAGGCCGACTGCGATCAGCAGGACGAGTATCGCGGCCGGTGCGATCAACCAGACCACGAGCGCCACCGCCGTCACGTCCGAGGAGAGCATGAGCGCCACGTTCGTGGCCAACAGGACGAGCGACACGGCCGCCAGCGATGCCACTCCGAATCGGATCGTCCGCCGCCGCTCCGGAGCACTCATCATACTCTCTCGGTCCGTCGACTCGTCGGAAGGAGACGGGCCACGATAATGAAACCCCCTCGCGAAACGAGACTCGAAGCCCGTCTCGCCGGAACGCTACAGCAACATCTCGTAGACGTCCGAGAGCTTGTCGACTGCGTGGTCGACGCTCATGGCGTCACGGCGGTCGAGGCAGTTCGCCCCCAGCACGTCGCGTTCGGCGAGCGTCCGCTCGATGACCGCCCGGAACCCGTCCGGGTCGCCCGGGGGCGCACGGTAGCCGGTTTCACCGGTGACGACGGTGTCCGAGAGCGCGCCGGCGTCGACGGCCGCGACCGGCGTCCCGCAGGCGTTGGCTTCGAGCGCGACCAGCCCCTGTGTCTCCACGGGACTGGGGAACGCGAACACGTCGAGCGCGCTGTAGAAGGCGGCGAGGTCCTCGCGGTCGAGAAAGCCGAGAAAGCGAGCGTCCACGTCGGCGTCGGCGGCCAACCGTTCCAGCCGATCCCGGGCCGGCCCGTCACCGCCGAACACGAGGGTCACGTCCATCCCGTCGGCCGCCTCGACGATCAGTTCCAGGTGCTTCTCGAACCCGTGGCGTCCGGTGTAGCCGACGAGTGGTTTCCCCGTGTCGAGGTCGTGGGCCTCGACGAACTGGCTCGTGTCCACCGGCGCGAACCGGTCGGTATCGACGCCGTTCGGGACGACCTCGACGGCGGTCCGGACGCCGATCTCCCGGAGGTGGTGGCGGGCGGGTTCACTCGGGACCACGACCATCTCAGCCCGGTTGAGGAACCACTTCTCGTAGGACCGCGCGGCCCGTTCGATTGGCGTCCGGAGCCACCCCTCCGCGATGTAGTCGGCGTATTCGGCGGTCGGGGTGTGGTAGGAGGCGACCAGCGGGACGCCGTGGCTCCGGGCGTACTTCAGCCCGCTGAGCCCCAGCAGGAACGGTGTGTGAGTGTGGATCAGATCGGGGTCGGACGCATCGATCCCGTCCGGCACGCGCGGCATCGCGGCGTTGAACTCGTCGTAGAACGGGAATTCGAAGCTCCTGACCGGATACTCGTCCTCGGCGGGGTCGTACTCGTCGGCCCCCGGATAGACGATCGGCATCCGGCCCCCGCGATCCGCCCAGCGCTGTCGCCAGGTCTGGACCGTGTAGGTCACGCCGTTAACAGTCGGCAGATACGTATCGGTGAAGACGGCCACGGTCCGACCCATCGCAGGACAGTTCGACGACCTGTCTCTAATACGTTGTGTCATCGGCGAGATCGTGATAGATACATTTCATCTAGCCCCGGTGCGAGATTCGCCTGCGAGTAGCCCCCATCGCGGATATCGCCGTAACACCGGTGAGGTGATCCGCTCCGACCGAGTCGACCCGCGAGCGCCGGACTACTGAGTCCCTGCACGGGGAGGCCGTGACGAGGGTCCGAAAAAACCCTACCGAAAGCTCGGCGGTTCCGCGACGGCAAACAGAACCTATACCCCGTCTCGACCGGTGAGTCCCGGGTATGCCCAGCGAGGAGCAACTGGCCGCCGAGCGCATCGAGCGTCTGCAGGCGCTCGCGAAGGCCGCCACCTCGGCGGGCGAGACCGACCGCGCCCGGACCTACGTCCGCCGCGCCCGTCGCATCGCCGAGCGCAACCGGCTCTCGCTTCCGCCCGAGTTCAAACGGTTCACCTGCGACCGCTGTGACGCGTACCTCCGCCCCGGCGTGAACGCCCGCATCCGAACCCGGGACGGCCACGTCGTCGTCACCTGTGACTGCGGGAGCCACGCCCGCTACCCGTACTGATCGCGGTCGCCTCATCCACCCGCCCTGGCTGCCACTGCGAACCGCACCCACACGCTCCATCGGTGATAGCTTTTAAGAACGATTGCCCTATAGTGAAGACGACATGACCGAACAGGAGAAGCGTCGGCGGATGCACGATCTGGACGTGACCGTCTGGGTCGGGAAACACGGGGTCGAGGCCGTCGTCGAGGAGCTGTCGGACCAGCTCGACGACCGGGACATGGTGAAAGTCAAATTCCTGCGGGCAGCACGTGGTGGAACCACGACCGAGGACCTGGCCGAGGACCTGGCCGAGCGGGTCGGCGGTGACCTCGCCCGCACCCGTGGGCACACGGCGGTGATCGAGCGGTGATCCCGCTCCAGTCGGCGAACACGTTCCTCGCGGACCAGCTCGCCAATATCGGCGTTCCCGCGGCCGGGGCAGTCGGCTCGGCCATCACCTTTCTCGTGGCCTTTCTCGTCCTCTACGTGCTGGGACGGATCTTCGTCTCCCCCCTGATCAACCGGGTGCTGAAACGTCGTGACCTCGACGAGCACGCGCGCAAGCCACTCGTGAAACTCGTCCGCATCGTGACCGCCTTCGCCGCGGTCGCCATCGCCTTCACCTTCGCCGGCTACGGCAACATCCTCACCGCCATCGCCACCATCGGCGCGGCCGCCACGCTGGCCATCGGCTTCGCGATGCAGGACGTCCTCGCGAACTTCGTCGCCGGCGTGTTCATCTACACGGACAAACCCTTCCGCATCGGCGACTGGATCGAGTGGGACGGCCACTCGGGCGTCGTCGAGGACATCTCCCTGCGAGTGACACGGGTCCGCACCTTCGACAACGAACTGCTGACCGTCCCCAACTCCCAGCTGACCGGCGGCGTCATCAAGAACCCCGTCGCCAAGGAGCAACTCCGCCTGAAGTTCCTGTTCGGCATCGGCTACGACGACGACATCGACGAGGCGACCGAGATCATCGTTGAGGAGGCCGAGAACCACGACGGGATCATGGACGACCCCGAGCCCTCCGTCCGTCTGACCGAACTCGGCGACTCCTCGGTCGGTCTGCAATCGCGCATCTGGATCGACAACCCCAGCCGCGCCGACTTCGTGAAGATCCGCGGCGAGTACGTCACGGCCGTCAAAGAGCGGTTCGACGAGGAAGGCATCGACATCCCCTACCCGAACCGCACCATCGGCGGCGACATCCAGATCGAGAACACCGACGTCCTCACCGCCGACTGACAGTACTCGGTTTTTCGCAGCCGTACGCTTCGCTCGCGTGATTGAAACCACTGGTGAGTCGCATTCGTCGCTCGCGGTTTGCGAGCGACAGAAGTGCTCCGACAGGGATTCGAACCACGCGAAAACGGACCCGTTCGTTTCACTCTCGGGTTGCGATTTCTCTACTTCAAATCCCTGGGGCGCCGCTTTTGCTGCTCACGGATTGTTCGCAGCAAAATGCTCCGACAGGGATTCGAACCACGGTCGGAGCAAACTCCTCCCTGATTCAAATCACCTGATGGGTCGCATTCGTCGCTCGCGGTTTGCGAGCGACAGAAGTGCTCCGACAGGGATTCGAACTGAAGGAAGACGGTCGCTCACTTCGTTCGCGCTGCGACTTCCAGAGTTCCAATCCCTTTTTGGAGCTTTCGCTCCTCACCTTCGTTCGTCGCAGAAATGCTCCGACAGGGATTCGAACCCTGGTCATTGCCGTGAGAGGGCAATATGATTGGCCGGACTACACCATCGGAGCGCATCGGCTTCGGGCGTCGGTCACGCCCTCGGCGCGTCTACTCCACGGTAACCGCGAGTTGTGTTTAACAGTTCCGTTTCGAGACCACTGTGGGCCGGTGTACCAACGCCCCGTCGGTACCGGGATCGCGCGGTGACGTGGCCCATGTAGTATGGTATCAAATACCGAACCCTTGCCGACTCCCTCGGATCGAGATTCCGATCCGGGGGGTAACCGAATCGAACGGGAACGTGGCCGGTAACGGGGTGGATGCGTCCGGCCCGTGTCGGGAGCGAGTCCGTCGCCAAGCGCCGACCGGTCGGCCGGTTTCCCGCGAAAATACTCACACAGGACACTCTCGTACGGATACAGGTGGTTGTGGCGTGGGACGGCCGAGTGAGGATCGGCCAGTAGAGGGGGTCGGCGACTCCTGGGGGCGGCCCGTCACCGTCGAGCGGTGCAACTCTCGACGGGCGGTGGAGCCTGCGACGCCGCGTAGCCGACGGGACAACCACGAAAGGGAACACCATGTACGACAAATCACTACTGGCGAAGAGTACCGGCGTCTCCCTCGGCGTGATCGCGGTCGTCGGCCTCCTCTTTCTGAGCACCGGGACGGGCCTTGCCGTTCCGGTCGCCGGCATCGGCGGATTCACCATCGAGGCCGACAGCATCGAGGGCGACGACCTGGTCCTCTACCCCGACGTGGTCGAGCGTGACGAGGGGACCGACGCCCCGCAGGCGATCATGGAACTGCAGGCCAACCGGATCGAGGGTTTGCGACTCGTCAAGACCATCGACATGGGCGAGCTGTCGCTCGACGCCTTCGACGGCACCGCCCGCATCACGATCGAGTCCGGCGGCACCGTCGAGACCGATCAGATCCTGATCCGATCGACGGGACTGAACGCGAGCGAAGCATCGTTCAGCGGCCTCAGGATGCGGGGTACGGACTCCGACGACCTGACCGAGACGTTCCAGATCACGGCCCCCTCCGAACCGGTCGAGGGGAAGACCGTCAGTCTCGACGGCGGTGAGAACCCCGGAATCGAGATGACCGACGCCGAAATCCACGCGACGTACCTCGCGACCAACCGCATCACGCTGCCGGAGCTAGAACTGCGCGTGCAGTACGACACCGACGACGACGGCGAGTACGAGTACGGATAACACACGTCGCTGACGCGGCTGCGGCGGGCCGTCCGCGTTCCGCCGCTCACTCGTCGTCGAACGGCGAGCCGGCCGCGTCCGGCTCGTGTCCTTTGAGGCTGATGATGTTCTCCCGGCCGACCCGCAACTTGCTGATGTGCTCTTCGTCCTCCATGTCCGAGAGGAGCATGCTCACCTTCGATTTCGACCAGCCCGTCTCGTCGACGATGTTGGCCTGTTTCATCCGCCCGCCGTTGTCCTCCAGTAGCGAGAGGACCCGATCCTCGTCGGTCAGCAACTCCTCGTCGGGGATCGGAGGCTCCTGTGCTGCCTCGGTCTCCCCGCCGGTATCGGTCGCCGCGTCGTTCGTCGCCGCGTCCGCCGTCGCACCGGCGGTCGGCCCGTCCGGGTCGTCGCCCTCGGTCGTCATCGACCCGAACAGTCCGTTCCGCCAGGCGATGCCCGCGCCGGCACCGACAGCGACGACGAGGACGCCCGCGAGGACGAGCGGCAAGAGCCCGCCGTCGTTGGAGCCCCCATCGGAGTTCCCACCCGCCGTCCCGTCGCCGGCACCGACTGCACTCGGATCACCGGTCGTGAACACGACCTGCGGATTGCCGTCGGCGAACGACTGTGCCCCGTCCCAGCTGACGGATCCATTGGTCGTGCTGTCCGGTGGGGGGGCAGCCTGATCCGTCAACAGCGACAGATCGGGACCGGCCTCGAAGACGAGTTGCTGGCTCTCCCCGACGTAGAACTCGCCCTGGAAGACGTCACCGACGGTGACCCTGTCGCCGGACACTTGCGTGAAGTTCGTCCACAGGAACGACATCTCGACGATACCGGTGTCTCCTCGGGGATTCAGTCCGGCCGACCGCCGGAAGTTCTCGGCGGTCATGGTCCGGTCGGTCGCGTTGCTCCCGGCCGCCGTCAGCCCTCGCGCGCTGGTCCGGAACTTCGTCCAGAGATCGGTCTCCTGGCTCTCGAACTCGTCGGCGTACGTCTGGAAGTTCTCGCGCTGGGTGCTGTTCTGCAGGACACCGGTGAAGTGTTTGAACGTCCACCGCGCCGAACCGTTCGCGTACACCGTGACGACGAACTGCGTCGACTCGAACTGCTGTGGGGTGGCGAGCGCCCGGCCGTCGTCGGCCTGCATCGCGGCGCTGTCGACGTGGGTCGTCCCATCGCCGTCGACGGTGGCGACGGCTGGTCCCTGCCCGAGAACGGCCCCGAGCAGCAGGACACAGACGAAAGCGAACGAGAGCGGACGAGACATCTAGTGGGAGAAAGAACCCCCGGACTCCATAAAAACACTGTGTCTGTCCAATCTTCAGCGATGCCGACACGTCAAACGACCCGATGCTTTCCGGCGATTCGCCCATCCCCACCGTCAGGGAGCCAGCCGGTTCTTCCGGTTTTTCATGTGCTCGTCGTAGTACTCGAAGGTGATCGGACACCACTCCGCGGCGAGGTCGAGAATACTCTCGGTCATCTGACGAATCTCCCACTGGGCGTCTGCGGCCGCTCGCATGTCGGCGACGTGCATGAGCATCCGGACGTTCATCGACATGACCATGTTGACCTCGGTGCCGATGGGCAGGACGAACCGGGCGTCCTCGGGCGGCATCCCGAGATCGAGCAGTTCCTGGTAGGACTCGACGGCGTCGGCGACCGTCTCCCGAAACACCTCCTCGCGCTTCTCGGCGGTCTCCTCGCCGACCGCGCCGCTCTGCTGGTTGCGACCCACCCAGTCCGGGTCGGTCGCCGACGGCGGCGTGACGACCATCTCGCCCTCGCGCACGTCGTCGGGGTCCACGTCGTCGAATGAGACGTAACGCATCGATTGGACGTCGAACGACACGTGTCGGTGCCGGGTGATCTGAGCCATGCAGGATCGGCTGATCCCTTTCACCGCGAAGGTGGCCTGGGGGTGCTCGAAGGGGCCGAAGTGGCCGTGATCGAGCAGGTGGCCGATCAGGGTCTCCTGTTTGTCCTCTAGAGAGTCTCCCTCGATAGAGTCCATGGTCTCGTCGAACGGCGTCTCGCCGACGAATTCCTCCATGTAGTCGTTGCGAGCCGCTTTGCAGATGAGTTCCTCAGGGTCCTCGGTGGCCTCGAGTAGACGGACCTCCATACCTCCACGCCGGAGCGGAGGGTGATAAATTTCCCTTCTCGACGACCGATGGCCGCGAGGAGCGCGCCGGCGGATTGAAAGCGGTCGCGGTCGAAGAGCGGATATGGCCTACGAGACTGCCTCGACCGACGACGTGGAATCGGTGATCGACGGCGAGTACGGCGGCATGTGGTTCCTGAAGGAAGCGCTGGACACCGACGAACTCGGGCTGACGGTGATGCAACTGGAACCCGGTGCGAAGGGCAAGCCCCACGACCACAGCGACGACGGACAGGAAGAGGTCTACTGCGTGGTCGAGGGGGAAGTCGTCGTGGAGTTCGACGACGAGACCGTGACGCTTGCCGAAAACGAGGCCGTCAGAATCGACCCCGACCAGCGCCGTCAGCTCAGAAACGAGAGCGACGACCTGGCGCGACTGGTGCTCGTCGGCGCACCGATCTAGAGCGACTGCCAGTCCGTGGGGCCGTCGGTCAGTCCCATGACGCGGGCCTCGCGACCGCTCTCGCCGTCGCGGACCTCGACCAGGCCGTCGAAGGCCTGTTTGATGACCTGGATGGTCTGGTCGTCGTGGGCCCCGCTGTCGATGGTGAACACGCCGATGTAGCCCGCGGCGTCCAGCCGCGAGGAGAGGACGTGACAGAACTTGAACACCGTCTCGCGGTTCGTGTAGGTGAGCATCGTCGACAGCGAGACCAGCGCCATCCGGCCCTGTTCTGCGCCCGCACCGTGGAGCGCTTCCAGACACTTCGTGATCCCGATCCCGATTCCCGTGAGGTCACCCGGCGAGGAGACCTTGTGGACGTACAGGCCGGGCGGGGTGTCGCCGTCGGCGAGGCCGCCGCCGGAGCCTTCGGCGCGGCAGTCGACGACGCCTAACTGGAGGTTCGAGACGCCGGCGACGCGGTCGCGGTAGTCTTCGACGATGGTCTCTGCGCTGTCACTCGTCGAGACGACCAGCGCGCCGTCGCCGTTTCGCGAGCCATCGGCCAGAATCTCCATCGCGAGGCTCTCTTTGCCAGTCATCGCCGGCCCGGAAATCAGGATACTGGTGCCCGGGCGGACCTCCGACACTGCCTCGTTCTCTAGAACAGATGATAGGTCGTACATTACGTGTCCTCACTCCCGCCGATATGCTGGATCGCCGCCACGAAGTCGTCGTCGTCTTTGACGCCGCCCATGGTCCGTGAGAGCTCCTCCTGCAGGTCGGCGATCCGGTTCTGTAGCTGTGCGTATTCGTCGCTCTCCGCGAGTTCTGCGCCGCTCTTTGCCGTTTCGAGCGTGGCCTGCTTTTCGACCAGTGCGTAGTACTTCTGGAGCAGGCGGTCGTACGTCGATCGTTCGAGGAGCTTCTCGACGGTCTCTAGGAGCTCCCCGCTCCTGATCGGTTTGCTGAGATAGGCGTCGAACCCCATCTCCAGAATGTCGAAGTCGGGTTCGACGGCGGTCACCATCGCCACCCGACAGCCCAACTCCCGCTCCCGTATGCGTTCGAGCACCTCGTCGCCCGATAGCCCGGGCATCATCCGGTCGAGCAGAACCACGTCTACCTCCTCGTCGAGCTTGTCGAGCCCCTCGTCACCGTCCGCCGCGATCCGTACCTCGTAGTCGTCGGCGAGCCAGAGGTTGTAGGTCTCGGCGACGTCGGGCTCGTCCTCGACGATGAGCACGACAGGTGCTGCTGAATCAGTCATCTGCGCTCCTGTACGCTTTTACCATTCCTCATACATAGCCCTGTGGGTCGACGGGCGCCGTCGATATCGGCGCTGGAATGCCCCGTTCGTGCGCCCGGGGCCGAACGTGTTCGCCCTGACCCGAAGCGACACGCAAAAGCCACCGGTCGCTGTACCCCTCTCCATGATCACGAACCTCGCACGCGGCGTCCGCGCGTTCACGAGCAACGTCTTCCTCGTCGAGGGGGACCGCACCGTGCTCGTCGACGCCGGCAACGAGTTCGACGTCGTGGGCGCGGCCCGCGAACACGTCGACGACGTTGACGCCCTCGTCATGACTCACACCCACCCCGATCACGTCGGCAACCTTCCCGACATCGTCGCCGAGTTCGACGTGGACGTGTGGGGCTACGACACGGACCAGTCCGGCGTCGACCACGCCATCGAAGACGACGAAACGGTCCAGCTGGGCGACCACGACTACCGCGCGCTCCACACCCCCGGCCACAAAGACGACCACCTCTGCTTTCACTCCGAGGCCGCAAGCACCCTCATCGCCGGCGACCTGATCTTCGCCAACGGCGGCTTCGGCCGGACCGACCTCGCCGAGGGGAACCGCGAAGTCCTGATCGACAGCATCGAGCGCGTTCGCTCGGTCGTCTCCGAGGACCTCGACGAACTGCACACCGGCCACGGCCCGAGCGTCCAGACCAACCCCTACCAGGACATCGAACTCGCCGCACAGGCCGCCCGGATGGGATAGGTACTCGAAACCTCACTCCACCGCAGCAAACAGTTCCTCGTAGCCGCGTTCGTAGGCACTCGCGACCGCCGACGGATCCTCCCGTTCCTCGCTCGACAGCGCTGGAAGCGATGCCGACCCGACGGGGTCGATCAGGTCGACGACGGACGGGACGCGCTCCTCCAGCTGGCCTTCCTCGGGTCCACCGCTGGCGATGGAACAGGCCTTGGTGTACCGCTCACCCTCGTAGATCCGGACGCGGGCCGGTTCCACGACGGCGACGGCGTCGGGCTCGAACTCCCGGAGCGGACGGGCCACGTTCCCGTAGGACTCGACCACTGCACGCTCGCGGTCGGCGATCCGGCCGGCGATGCCGTCCAGCGCGACCAGATGGAGGTTCCCCATCACCTCGTTCAACTCCGGGAGCGACGAGACGCTGATCGCCTCCTCCAGCGGGAGGTACTTCCGGACTTCAGGGGGAATCTCGACGGGCTCGTTGACCACGTAGTTCTCGGCCACGCGGTCGACGACGAACTCCCGATCCGTCTGCCCGAGCAGGCCAGCGCCCTCACCCGGCGACGGCCGCCAGAGCCGATGGATCGGATTGATGTCCTCGGGATCGAGGTCGTCGGGGCTGGCCGCGGCCAGTCGCTTCGCGTCCTTGCCGAACAGCCGCCCCTGCTCGACGGCGTGGCTGTAGTCGTCGTGGTGGAACCAGTGGTCGTTGCCCGCGCGGGGTTTGAACCCCACCGCGTCGAGGTAGTCGAGCAGGCCGACGGTGAAGGTCGTCTTGCCCGCGTCGACTCTGTCCGCGCCGGCGACGAGCAGTTTCATGACTCGGCGTCGGTTCCGTCGTCGGTCTCGTCATCACCGGTCTCCAGTCCGTAGTGGCCGGGTTCGGCGTCGTCGGCCGGTTCGGCGAAGACGAAGGCGTCGCTGTTGTCGAGCATCCACGGGATGGTCCAGTCGAGCAGAATGGCCTCCGTCTCGGGGTCGAGTTCCTGCCCCGGGTCCAGCCCCTGAAAGAGGCGGGCGATCTCGTAGACGGTGTACATCTCGTCGGGATCGAGCACGTCCTCGGGGTCGCGGAACTCCAGAGACCGCAGATCGTCGAACTCTGACTTGGGAACGGGCATGCCTCCCGGTTGGACCCTCGCCGTCAAAACCCTCCCGTCTCGGCCCGCTCAGATCGACAGTTCGCTGTAGATGCCCCAGGAGAGCCCCGCGATGCCGATCACGACGAGAGCGACGCCCACCAGCCACACTGGTGAGCCGAGCGCGAACAGTTCCGTCGCCCAGAGGCCCGCGACCAGCGCGAGTCCGCCGGCGACGACGGCCTGCACGAACCGCTCTACCGTCCCGAGACCGACCCACTGCGTGGCCATGGGCGATACTGGGCCTCCGACCGGCATGGGTCTGACGGTGGCGAGGGACTCCTCGGAGCGACCGACGTTGCCGCGACCGGGAGGATTTCAACCCGTCGGCCCTATCGTTCACCCATGCCGGACGCGACACTCGTCTACGACGACGACTGCGGGTTCTGTACGCGGTGTGCGGAGTACCTCGTGGACCGTGCGCCGGTCGAGATCGTCGGGTTCTCCGAACTGGACGCCGATCTACGCGACCGTCTGCCCGAGGACTACGAGGAGTGTTCCCATCTGGTCACAGACGACGAGATCTACTCCTGTGGCGAGTCCATCGAGCGGGCGTTTCTCATGTCCGACGTCGGCGAGGACTACCGGTCCGTGGCCGAGTTCCTGCGAAGCTTCGAGGAGTACGAACGACTCCGGGAGGAGGGATACGAGTTCGTCGCCGACAACCGGTCGTTCTGGAGCGACCTGACGACGCTGGTCTTCGGCGACGACCGGCAGCGGGACCGCTAGAACCGCGACCGCTGCCCGACCGATCCCGACCGTAGTTCCGACCGCGAAACGGGGTGGACGTAGAGTCCGACGAGTTCCCGTTCCCACCACTCGCCGGTCTCGGCGCGCTCCGCCGGCGAGGTGTACCGGTACCGGAACCGTCGCACGCGGACCTGCTCGGGCGGGTCGTCGGGGAATGGGTTGTGAGCGAGCAGGGAGAGGGTGGCCTCGTCGTTCTCCAGCAGGTTTGCGAGGAAGGCGGTGAACCAGCGCTGGCGGCGGCCGGGCCGGGGTTGCATCGCCGCGAACCAGAGCTGCCAGTCCAGCCGGAGGTGGTAGGGGGCCCACTGGGACGGGCGCTCGTCGGTCCGGACTGGTTGTCCCTCGAACTCGTAGGCCTCCCAGTCGTCCTCATCGGGATCGTCGGCGCGCGTGCCCTCCACGACCAGCTGATAGCGGCGCTTCGTGATCGAGCCGAACGCGCCGTATGTGTTCAGCAGATGGAGGGGGTCGAAGGCGGTGTTCATCACCTGTGTGGTCGAGAGCATGTTGACGACGGGGCGGACGCTCAACGCGATCACGAGAGCGGCGACCAGCACCGACGCGACCTGCAACGGGAGCGGTGCCGGGGCGGAGGAGGTCGCGGGGAGGGGGAGAAGCGTCGTCAGCACGCCGTCGCTGAACGCCGCGATCCCCTGGATCGCCGTGAGGGCGTTCAGCCACGAGAAGTTGCCCGTCAGCACGAGCCACAGCTGGAAGCCGATGGTGGCGGCCCCGCCGATTGCGGCGTACGGTTGCGGCGCGAAGTAGAGGAACGGAATCGCCAGTTCGACGACGTGGTTGCCCAGGGTCTCGATCCGGTGGAACCGGTCGGGGAGGTGATGGGCGTACCAGGAGAGCGGGTTGGGCATGGGCTGGGTCTCGTAGTGATAATCCATGCAGGTCAACTCGCGCCAGCAGTCGTCCCCGCGCAGCTTGATCAGGCCCGCTCCGAACATGTTGCGAAAGAGGACCCACTTCACGAGCCAGATCACGATCACGGGTGGCCCTGTCGTGCCGGCACCGAGGAAGATGGCGAGAAAGCCGGTCTCCAGCAACATCGACTCCCAGCCGTAGCCGTAGAAGATCCGCCCGGCGTTGACGAAGGACTGGTAGAGCCCCCACATCGCGGCCCAGATCGCCACCGAGGCCACCATGGGCCACGGTTCGGGCAGCAAGTAGGGGACGCCCAGCAGGGCCAGCACTGCCAGCGCGACCCCGATCCAGGCGGCGACGCCGATCACCCGGTCGGAGGGGTAGAAATAGAACAGGCTCGGCCGGTCTTCGAACGCGACGGCCTCGACGTACTCGTCGATGGGGAGCAGGCCGTCCTCGCCGGCCAGCGCGCGGAACTGGTCGGCGGTGACGAGGAAGGCGACGAGGTAGATCAGCGCCAGCCCGCGCTGGAAGAGGAACCGGACGTACCAGTAGCCGCCGGCGTCCAGCAGTTCCATGCGAGAGGGTCCGTTCTGCGAGGGGCAAATGCCTGACGCCGGTACCGGCCGGGCCCGGCCGTCGACGGGAGTCGACAGCCGAAACTGGTATTGAGACGGCGCTGTATCGGGCCGATATGCCAGAATCCGATCGGTTCGGCGACGACCGTGTCAACGACATCTATCGGCGCGGGATGCTGGACGACGAAACCACGGATTTCCCCGTCTCCTACGCGGACCTCCGGGACGCCGCCCACGAAGCCATGAGCGACGAGGGCCGGGCCTACGTCCACGGCGGCGCGGGGAGCGACGAGACCTTCGAGCGCAACAAGGACTTCTCGCCGTGGCGGATCGTCCCCAAGATGCTGCGTGGCGTCGAGTCCCGGGACCTCTCGACGGAGATCGCGGGCGTCGACTTCGACGTGCCCATCGCACTGACGCCCCTCGGTGTGCAGTCGCTGCTCCACGAGTCCGCCGAGATCGGCACCGCACAGGGTGCCGCCGAGATGGACGTCCCCCTCGTGTTGAGTTCCCTCTCGACGGAACCGATGGAGGACGTGGCCGAGGCACTGGGCGATACCCCGAAGATGTTCCAGTTCTACTGGTCCTCGGACGACGCCATCGCCAAGAGCTTCCTCGACCGTGCGGAGCAGGCCGGGTACGACGCCATCGTCGTCACCGTCGACGCGCCCATCCTCGGCTGGCGCGAACGGCTCATCGAACGCGGCTACTACCCCTTCCTCGAAGGCGAGGGCGTGGGCAACTACTTCTCCGATCCGGAGTTCCGCTCCCAGCTCGACCAGCCGCCGGAGGACGACCCCGCCGCGGCGGTCGAACACTTCCTCGACGTCTTCGGCGACTCCAGCCTCACGTGGGAGGACCTCCAGTTCGTCCACGACAACACCGACCTGCCCGTCCTCATCAAGGGCATCCTCGACCCCGAGGACGCGCGGCTGGCCATCGAACACGGCGCGGACGGAATCGGCGTCTCGACCCACGGCGGCCGGCAGGTCGACGGCTCCATCTCGGCAATCGAGGCGCTGCCTTCGGTCGCCGAGGAGGTCGACGGCGAGGTGCCGATCACCTTCGACAGCGGCGTCCGGCGAGCTTCGGACGCGTTCAAGGCCATCGGCCTCGGCGCCGACGCCGTGTTGCTGGGCCGGCCCTACGCCTACGCGCTGGCCGCCGGCGGAGCCGAGGGCGTCGAGACCTACCTGCGGAACTTCGTCGCGGAGTTCGACCTGACGATGGGGCTGTCGGGCTGTCGGAGCGTCGACGAGATCACCCGGGACCACCTGCGGCACGAGTCCGAGTTGTACTGACGGGGTCTCCCAGCAAATTATCCGCGCGGCCGTGTTCAAACCTCTCGCGCCGCGAGAACGGCCGATGCACATTTATGTCGTAACTCACTCTTTAGGTACGTGTCTCCGGAGGTGACCTTCTCGACGCTCTCGTTCGTCCGCCTCGCGGTCATCGTCGTCACCGTGTCGCTCGGGTACGTCACCGTCCGGTACCGATCCGAGCCCGGCGCGACCCCGCTTCTCGCCATGCTCGCGGCCATCTTCGTCTGGCAGGTCGGCGATATCATGGCCGCTCGCAGTCCGGGTCTGGCGCAGTCGCTGTTCTGGGGGAACGTGGTGTACACCACGGTCCCCGTTCTCGTGACCGCCTTCTTCGTGTTCGTCCTCGTCTACACGGGCCAGGACGAGTACGTCACCCCGAAAGCGATGGGGCTGCTGGCCGTCGAGCCGGTGGTGTTCGTCACCGCCGTCTGGACGAACGGCTACCACGGGCTCTTTCTCTCGAATCCAGTGGTGACCGAGGCGACCTACTGGGGTATCGACTTCTCGCACGGGCCGATGTTCTACGTCCACGTCGTCTACGCCTACGGACTGGTGCTGGTGGCGCTCGCCCTGCTCGTCCGCCTGCTTCGGGAGCACCAGACGCTGCACCCGCGGCAGGTGTACGCCGTCATCGTCGGCGGACTGGCACCGTTCGTCGCCGACCTCCTCTACCAGCTCCGCATCTTTCCCGTCGACCTCTCGCCGATCGCGTTCACGTTCACCGCCCTCGCGCTCACCGCCGCCCTCTTCCAGTACAAACTGCTCAGCGCCTCGCCGGCGACCCAGCGGAGCATCGCCGAGAACATCCGCGACGGACTGTTCGTCCTCGACGGCGACGACGAGTTCGTCGAGATAAACAGCGTCGCCCGCCGGCAACTCGGACTCGGCGACGACCCCGTCGTCGGCAGGTCCGTCGCGTCGGTCCTCGATCACGTCCCAGACTTCTACGACGCCTTCGAAGCCGCCGCCGACGGCTCTCAGGAGGTGCAGGTCGACATCGGAGAGAAGACGCGATTCTATCGGGTGCAGGTCACCGTCCTCCGGGACCACCGGAACGAGGCAATCGGCCGGCAGTGTCTCGTCAGTGATCTCACCGACCTCAAATACCACGAGACGGAACTGAAACGCCAGAACGAGCAACTCGACCAGTTCGCCTCCGTCGTCTCCCACGACCTCCGGAATCCCCTCAACGTGGCCAGCGGTCGCGTCGAACTCGCGCGCAATACCGGCGACCTCGAACACCTCGACCACGTCACGGACGCGCTCGACCGGATGGAGCGCATCGTCAACGACGTGCTCGCGCTCGCCCGGGACGGCAAGACCATCGACGACCCCGAATCCGTCTCCCTCGAATCCGTCGCACAGGCGGCGTGGACCCAGGTCGAAACCGGTGATTCCGAACTGGTGGTCGAGAGCGACCGCACGCTCCGTTCCGACCGCGACCGCTTGCAGCGACTCCTGGAGAACCTCTTCCGGAACGCTGTCGAGCACAACGAGACGGCCGTCACCGTCACCGTCAGCGCGGACGGCGACGGGTTCTACGTCGTCGACGACGGGAAGGGAATCCCAGCGGACAAACGCGAGGAGGTGTTCGAGCACGGCTACAGCGAACGCGAGGGCGGGACCGGGTTCGGGCTGGCCATCGTCCGGAGCATCGCGGAGGCCCACGGCTGGACGGTCACGGCGGCCGAGAGCGACACCGGCGCGCGCTTCGAGTTCACGACCGCTCGGGCTGGCGTCGAGCAGGCGGCGGCGACCCCATCGGCCGACTGAGGAGGTCGACCGACCGAGCGCTGGCGAACCTGCGGCTGACGGGTCGGGCGTCGAAAGAAATGTCGGGCTTGGACTACGGCGCTACTGCGAGAGGGCCTTCTCGTACTGCTCGGCGACGTTGTCCCAGTCGACGACGTCGAAGAAGCCGTCGATGAAGCTGCCGCGGTCCGGACCGTAGTCGTAGTAGTAGGAGTGCTCCCAGACGTCCAGGGCCAGGATCGGGTGCGAGCCCCACAGCGCGCCCTGGTCGTGCTTGTCGACGACGAGGTTGCGCAGCTGGTCGGCGACCGGGTCGTAGACCAGGAGCGCCCAGCCACCGGCGGCGGACGCTGCGGCCTCGAACTCGCCCTTCCAGCCCTCGTAGGAGCCGAAGTCCTCCTCGATGCGGTCGGCGAGTTCACCGGACGGCTCGCCGCCGCCGTTGGGGTCCATGTTCTCCCAGAACAGCGTGTGGAGATAGTGACCGGACCCGTTGTGGGTCACGTTGCGGATGGCGCTGCCGGAGCTCCCGAAGTCACCGTTCTCACGGTTCTCGGCGAGGGTCTCCTCGGCGCTTTCGAGGCCGTTCACGTAGCCCTGGTGGTGGGTGTCGTGATGCCATTCGAGCACCTGTTCGCTGATCGACGGCTCGAGCGCGTCGTAGTCGTACGGAAGCGGTGGCAGTTCGGGGTTAGATCTCTCGGGCATATGTAGTTCTCCTCCAGTCCAACTGTCGGCTGGACACCTGTTAAAGGTTTAGAAGGCGGTCGTTATCGTGCAATAACCGGCCGTCGCGTAACCGATTGTGGCTAGACCCAGCCTCCGGACACACGGCTCAGATCACTCGCTCGGCGACGGCTCTCGGCCCTCCATCACCGGGACTTCGAGGCGGATGGTCGTCCCCGACTCGCCGGATTCCGCGATCGTGATCGACCCGCCCAGTTGGTCGACGCCCCAGGCGACGAGCCACAGGCCCAGTCCGCTGGAGTGTTGCAGCGGCGTCTCCTCCCTGGTCCGGAGGACCGACCGCTCCTCGGCCGGAATACCGGGACCGTTGTCCACGACCTCGACGATCGCCTCGTCGCCCTCGACCCGGGCGTCGACCCGGACCCAGGGATCGGGGCCGTCGTTGTGTTCGGCGGCGTTTTCGAGCAGGTTCCGGAGGACGGCTCCCAGCGGGCGGTTGCAGGCGGCCGACGACTCGGGGAGTGACGCCTCGACGGTCACCTCGGGGTAGGCCTCCCGTGCGCGTTCGACTTCGAGGTCCACGACTCGTGAGAGGGCGATGGTGTCGTCTGTTTCCTCGTCGTCGAGGATGCGGTCGATCTCGCGGGCCTTGTCGCCCAGGGCGACCATGCGCATGGCCTTCTCTTGGATGCGGTCGACGGCCTCGCCGTCGTCGAGGCGGTCGGCGTAGCCGTAGATGACGTTCATCTCGTTGCGGAGGTTGTGCCGGAGGACCCGGTTGAGCACGTCCAGTTGCTGGACGCGGTTGCGCCGGTCGGTCACGTCGTGGATCGAGACGATGTGGCCCGCCGTCCCGTCGACCGTCGTCCCGAGGCCCGTCTCGCTGAGTTCGTAGTACCGCACGCCGTCGTCGCGTTCGACCTCGATGGTCCGTGTCTCCCCGTCGCTCAGGTCTGTGTACGCGGGGAGCAGGTCCGCGGCCGGGTGTTCGATGGCGGACTTCCGGGTGCAGTCGAGGATCTCGCAGGCGCGCGGATTGCAGTCGATCACGGTGTCGTCGTCGTCGACGACGATCACCCCGTCGTCCATGCCCTCGACGACGGAGTCGCGGGCGACGCGACTGGAGACGGGGACGGCGTCGAGAAACCGGAACTGCGACAGCGCGGCCAGCCCCGCCGCGCCGGAGATGACGAACGTGAACGGCGTCGGGTCGAAACTCGTCAGCGACAGGTCCGTCCCCGTCAGGAAGACGATCGGGAGGTAGTCCGTGACGTAGACCAGGTTCCCGAACCACGGCGCGAGGACGGTCACGAGCAGGGCTGCCGCCTGCCCGCGGTAGAGCGACCGGCTACTCACCGCGAGCTGGACGACGTGGAAGGAGCCGGTCGCCAGCAGTGCGTACGCGTAGGCGATGTACACCCAGAACCAGGGGCCCCGCGACACGTCGACCAGTGCGATGTCGCCGTACCGCGTGACTGTCCGCTCGGCGTACAGCAGGTGGTGTACGTCGTTGGTCGCCAGCAGGGCCACCGACACAACCGGGACCGCGCCGAGCAGTGCCAGCGTTCGGCGGGAGACGTACTCCTCGCGGCTGGTGTACTCCAGCGCGAACACCAGCCACGCCAGGGGCAGGACGGCGAGTGCGAGCCACTCCAGATCGTGCAGGAGCAGCCGACGGCCGGTGTCGAGGGTGAACAGGCCGATCGCGGAGGTGACGACCCACCACGTCCCGGCACCCATCAGAACCGCGAACGGTGTCGCGCCGGGTTCCGGGCGCTGTCGCCACGCCACGAGGGTCAACGCGGCGGCGGCCGTGATCGTCCCCCAGATGAGTACGAACGATACGTGAGAGACTGCCATCGTCCGGGTTCCCGCGTACCTCCTCGGCCTGCCGCCATAAAGACAACCGGTGGCGAGTCACGGACGGCGGGCTACTCGCCCCGCGCGTGTTCGAACATCTCGATGGCCCGCTCCCGGCGCTCGCCGTGATCCACGATGGGGGCGGGATAGTCCGGTGCGACCTGCCGGCGCTGGCTCGTCGAGAGGGTCGGCCAGTCGTGGATCAGGTCCGGGTCGACCCCCCGGAGTTCCGGGACGTAGGTCCCGATGTACTCGGCGTCGGGGTCGTAGCGTTCCCCCTGTGTCGTCGGGTTGAAGATCCGGAAGTACGGCTGGGCGTCGGTCCCCGTCGAGGCCGCCCACTGCCAGCCGCCGTTGTCGTTGCCCGTGTCGTGGTCGACCAGTTTCTCCCGGAACCAGTCGTATCCCCGCCGCCAGTCGACGAGCAGGTCCTTCGTCAGGAACGAAGCCACGAGCATGCGCACGCGGTTGTGCATGTACGCTTCTTCGCGCAACTGGCGCATCCCCGCGTCGACGATGGGGTACCCCGTCTCGCCGTCCTTCCACGCCTGCAACGCGTCGGGATCGTCCCGCCAGTCGATCGCTCGCTCGTAGTCCTTGTAGTTCTCCGTGACAACCTCTGGATTGTAGAAGAGGACCTGCGTGTAGAACTCCCGCCAGGCCAACTGGTCCTGGAACTCCCGGACCGACTCGGCTTCGTCGCTTCCCTCAGCTACCGCGAACTTCGCCGCTTCCGTCTCCTCGTACACCTCACGGATGCCGATGGTGCCCCACTTGAGGTGGGCCGAGAGCCGGGACGTGCAGTCGTCGGCGGGGTAGTCGCGGCGGTCGGCGTAGCGGTAGATGTCCTCGTCACAGAAGTCGGTGAGTCGCTCGCGTGCGGCCGCGGGACTGGCCGGGGGCACGTCGGCCTCGGGCTCGTCGAACCCCAGATCCGTGAGGGAGGGGAGCGGTTCGTCGTCGCACACGTCGGCGAGCGCGTCGGCGGGTGCGTCGAAGGGCTCCGGCTTCGGGCGGTCGTGCCACTTCTTCGAGAAGTAGGTGAACACCTGGTAGGGTTCGCCCTCGTTGGTGGTGATCGCGCCGGGTTCGTGGAAGACGGCGTCGTGGACGCTCTCGCGGGTCACGCCCTCCTCGGCCAGCGCCTGCCGGACCGCGGCGTCGCGTTCGGTCGCCAGCCCGGAGTAGTCCGCACACCAGGTGACGCCGTCGGCGTCGAACTCGTCGGCGAAGGCGGGGATAATCTCGCGGGGGTCGCCGTGTCGGACGAGCAGGTCGCTCCCGCGCTCGCGGTACCACTCCCTGAGCGAGGCGAGCGCGTCGAGCATGAACGCCACCCGAGGTGGCCCGGCGTGGGCCAGCACGTCGCGGTCGAAGACGAACACGGGGACGACGCCGGGCGTCTCGTCGTCGGCTGTGGCCGTCGCGGCCGCTCGCAGGCCGGCGTTGTCCGCACCGCGCAGGTCCCGACGGTGCCAGTGGATGCGCATACCACCCGTAGGGCGTCACCCGTCCAAAAGCCCCTGCCAAACCAGTGGGGCACCCGACCGCCCGATTCAGGCCGCGGCCGTCACTCCGTCGGCGTTCCGGTCGATTGCTCGGTCTCCGTCGTGGTCGATTGATCGGTCCCCGATTCGGTCGGCGTGCCGCCCGCGGGGGTCTGGGTCCCCTGCTGGGCCTGTGTACGAGCCTGCTCGAACGTCGACTCAGGGTACATCGATCCGACTGCGTCCGTCGAGAGCGAGTCGATCAGCGCGTCGGAACTGCCCGAGACGAGCACCACGCCGTACGCCTCGATGGAGTCTTCCACGGTGATGTTCGCGTCGGCCGCGACCTCGCTCTCGAAGGAGTCGATGGCCTCACCGTACACTTCCGCCGAGGCCTCCCGGATCTGTGCCTGCATCTCCGACTCGCTGAGTTCCCCGCTTCGCATCTGGGACTGGGCCTGCAGTTGCTGCTGTTGCAGTTGCCGCTGAGCCTGCTGGCCGAGCTGAATCTGGAGTGTCACCGTCCTGCTCCCCGAGTTCTCCCCGTCGGAGCCGTCGTCGGTCGCCGTTCCGTCGGACTGGAGGGCGTTACACCCGGCGACCGAGAGCGCTGCTCCGGTTCCGGCGAGCTGGATGAATCGGCGGCGGTTCGTGTTCGTGGGCATCGTCCCGACTGACCACGAGGAGACGAATAAGGACTTTTCTTCGAAAATGCATTGTCTTCGTTATACGTCCGCCGGTCACCCGTCCGTTCGTCGTCTGCACTCGGCCACTTCGACCCACCGTGATCCCGCCGACACAAACATTCATTCACCCGGTCTCGCAAGGGACGTGGTATGCACGACGAGTTCGACCTCTCCGGACGTGTCGCAGTCGTAACCGGCGGAAGCCGCGGTATCGGGCGCGCGATCGCGGAAGGACTGGCCGGTGCCGGGGCGTCTGTCGTTCCCGCGTCCCGCACTCGCGAGGACGTGGAGACCGTCGCGGAGACGATCCGCGAGGCCGGCGGCGAGGCCCACGCCGGGACGGTGGACGTGACCGACGAGGACAGCGTCGCGGCCCTCTTCGACGAGGCGGTCGACGCCTTCGGTGGCGTCGACGTCGTCGTCAACAACGCCGGCGTCAACCCGGACCCGGCTCTGGGTCCGCCGGAGCGCGTCGACCTCGAGGACGGGTTCGACTTCACGGTCGACGTGAACCTCCGCGGGGCGTTCGCCTGCGCGCAGGCCAGCGCGGACCTCCTCGCCGACGGCGGCGGTAGCCTGATCAACGTCGCCAGCGTCGGCGGGCTGGTCGGACTCCCCCGGCAGCACCCCTACGTCGCCTCCAAACACGGGCTGGTGGGCCTGACCAAGAGCATGGCGCTGGACTGGGCCCCCGAGGTCCGGGTCAACGCCATCGCGCCTGGCTACGTCGCGACCGACCTCATCGAGGAGGCGATGGACGACGAGGACCTCCGCCAGTCGTTGCTCGACCGGACTCCCCTGAACCGCTTCGCCGACCCCGACGAGATCGCCGGTCCCGCTGTGTTCCTCGCCAGCGACGCCGCCAGCTACGTCACCGGCTCGGTGCTATCGGTCGACGGCGGCTGGACGAGTCGTTGAGTTTCGGGACACGTCCGGACCCGCCGAATTACAATGTTAGGATAATCGCTAAATTGCACTCCAGTGGTAGCTGAGGGGGAAATTTTTTGAACGGGTGGGCCGACGTGGGTCGTGGTATGTCAGAGGAATCCGTGCTTCTCGACGTCGAGGACGGTATCGCGACGGTGACGCTGAACGAACCGGACACGCGCAACGCACTGACGGGCGACGTGGCCGAAGGGATCGTCGACGCGTTCGACGAGATCGACGACGCCGACGCCCGCTGTGTCGTCGTCACGGGTGCCGGCGGTTCCTTCTCCGCTGGCGGGGACATCAACGCTATGCTGGAGGGACTCCAGGGCGAGGTGGCCCCCTACGAGAAGGTCCAGAACATCAACCACACGTCGGAGGCGCTGACTCGCGTTCACGAGTGTGAACTGCCGGTCATCGCGAAGATCGACGGGACGTGTTTCGGCGCGGGTGCGAACCTGGCCATCGCGTGTGACGTTCAGATCGCCAGCGAGAGCTCCCGGATCAGCTTCGGGTTCCGGCAGGTCGGCCTGGCCGTCGACACCGGGACCTCCTACTTCCTCCCCCGGGTCGTCGGGGAGAACAAGGCACAGGAACTCGTCCTCACCGGGGAGATGCTCGACGCCGAGGACGCGCTCGATATCGGCCTGTTCACACAGGTCTACGGCGACGACGAGTTCGAGGACGAGGCTTCCGAGTACGTCGATCGGATCGCCACCGGCCCGACGATCGCCCTCAAGACCTCGAAGCGACTCATCCGGCAGGGACTCAACAGCGACCTCGATCAGGCGATGACCAACGAGGCCGCGGGCCAGGCGCAGGTCTTCGAAACGCACGACCACGAGGAGGGGGCCACGGCGTTTATGGAGGGTCGGGACCCCGACTTCCAGGGCCGGTAATAGAAGGCCTTTTATACTATCTCTCCCGGTCGTGTAACTTAACCAACAAACGCCACGAACATTTATTACCCTCGTTTCCAATGTGGTGACAGACACCATGGTTAACGATGGAAGTAGTAGCGGTGCAGGAGACGCCAATGGTAGCGAAGAATTGGGGAGCGAATACAATGGAAATAAACGCCGAATCGATCGTCGTCGGTTCCTGCAGGCGGCCGGTGTTGGGGCGGCCGCGACGGGCTTCGCGGGTTGTCTCGGCGGTGGCCCAAGTGAGCAGTCCGAAGGGATTCCAAGCGAAGTCACGGTCGGCGTTCTCGCGCCGGCACCGGAGAACAACCCGATCGGCGCGTCGATCGCCAACTCGGCGGAACTGGCTGCCAGCCACCTCGAGGACAATGACGAACTGCTGAGCGGGGTCGACTCGGTCAACGTCTCGATCAAGAACACCGAGGAGAGTCCCCAGACGGGTCGGCAGCGCTACCGTGAACTGACTCTGGACGAGGGCGCCCACATGACGACGGGGGTGTTCACGAGCGAAGTACTCCTCCAGTTGATGGACCCGATATCCCAACAGCAAACGGTCCACATGACGACCGGCGCGGCGACGCCCGAGGCGAGCAAGCAGGTCCACGAGGAGTACGACAAGTACAAGTATCACTTCCGGACCGGCCCGGTCAACGGCTATCATCTGGGCCAGAACATGGTCGACTTCCTCGGGGCCAAGGGGAGCGACCTCGGCTGGGACTCGGTGGCGCTACTGGTCGAGGACTACGAGTGGACCAACCCGGTCCAGCGGGCCATCGACGACCACATCGGCGACCTCGACGTCGAGGTCGCGATGGAACAGCGCTACGCCTCCGGGACGGAGAACTTCGGTCCGATCTACGACAACGTCGAGCAGTCGGGCGCGGACGCGGCCTTCGTCGCGATGGCACACACCGGGACGCCCGCCATCGTCCAGTGGGCGCGTGACCAGCGGCCCTTCGAGTTCGGCGGTATCCACGTTCTCTCACAGCTGCCATCCTACTACGAGCAGACCGGCGGTGCCTGTGGCTACACGATCACCCAGAACACGGCGACGCCACAGAGCGAACTCACGGACAAGACTCTGGACTACGTGGAGGCCTTCAACGACGCCAACGACAGCTACCCGGTCTACACCGGCTACATCACCTACGACGCGGTGATGCAGTGGGCGAACGTCGTCACCGAGCGCGAAACGGTCAACGCCGACGAGGTCGTCACGGGGCTCGAAGAGAGTTCTTACACGGGCACTGCGGGCAGCCTCGACTACTACGGACCCGATCACGAGTACGCCCACGACATCATGTACAACTTCTCGCCCGATACGCGGCCCGAAGAGGGTGTCAACCCGGTCTTCCAGCAGTGGCGCGAGGGAGACGGCACCGGTTCGCAGGAAGTCCTGCACCCAAGCTACGTCTCGTCGACGGACTACGAAGCACCGCCCTGGGTGTAACGCGGACGGACTTTCTCAGTTCATATTTCACACATGGCAAGCTCCTCAGTCCTATTGACAATCCTCGTACAGGCGGCGATGATCAGCGCCCTGTACGCGTTGATCGCCATCGGATTTACCCTCATCTTCGGCGTCGGGGGTGTCCTGAACCTCGCCCACGGGGCCACGATCACGATGGGCGCCTTCTCGGCGTACTACGCCGGACAGCTCGGCCTCGGGATTCCGGCGGCCGTCCTCGCCTCGGTCGCGATTCCGGCGTTGTTCGCCGGGGCGCTCTACCTCGGGATGGTCAAACGCCTCGAAGACGAACCGATCATGGTGATGATCACCACGCTCGTGGTGAGCGTCGTCATCGAACAGGCCATCATGGTGTTCGAGGGGACGACCAGCAGGTCGCTCCCCCGGCTCATCGAGGGACAGTTCTCGATCGCCGGCGCGACGTTCCAGAACCTGCTCGGCGTGATGTTCGTCGTCTCCTGGCTCATCATCGGCCTGTTGTTCCTGTTCGTCAACTACACCAAGACCGGCAAAGGCATCCTCGCGGTCAGTATGAGCCACAAAGGGGCGTCCCTCGTGGGAATCCGGAGCAGCCGGATCAATCTGATCACCTGGATCATCGCGGGCGCGTTCGCCGGTATCGCCGGCCTGTTCCTCGGATCCTGGCTGACCGCCAGTTACGCGATGGGGCAGGCACAGCTCGTGCTCTCCTTCTCCATCGTCGTCGTGGGTGGGATCGGCTCGATCCGGGGCAGCGTCGTCGGCGCGTACCTCATCGGCTTCCTCGAGATCGCCACGACGAACCTAATCTCGGCCAGTTTGCAGGGACTCGCACCACTGGCCGTTCTGGTGGTCGTACTGCTCGTGAAACCGGAAGGCCTCTTCGGCCGGGAGTTCGCGGAGTGATACAATGAGTGACAAATCAACCTCTCGACTACGTCTGCTGTTCGGGACACTGAACCCGCTCGGCATGCCGCTGCGCCAGAAGATCGGGTTGCTCGGGCTGGCGTTCCTGATCGCGATCCCGCTGCTGGTCTCGCTGCCGGTCGTCGGGCAGTTCGTGGTCCTGATCATGCCGGCCAGCTCCTGGGAACTCGGGCTGTACAACGTGGCGGCCGCGCTCTTTTTCGCCATGTTCGCGATGAGCTGGGACGCCGTCTCCGGCTACACCGGCGAGATCAGCTTCGGGCACGGCCTGTTCTTCGCGGTCGGCGGCTACACGTCCGCGATGTTGAACATGGGCCACGGGCTCTCGCCGTGGGTCTCGATCCTCGGCGGCGTCTTGCTGGCCGCGGTGGCCGGCGTCCTGATCGGCGTGCCGGCCCTGCGAATCGAGGGGCCGTACCTGTCGCTGGTGACGCTGGTCGCACCGCTCATCCTGCTCCAGTTGTTCATCTACATGAGCGACATCTTCGGCGGCGAGCAGGGTCTCGGGAACCCCGACAATCTCGTCGGACTCGGCTTCGTGAGCAACTACTTCCTCGCGCTCGGGCTGTTCCTCGCCGTGTTCGTCCTGCTATGGGCGCTCACGCGCTCGAACACGGGAGCCATCCTGACCGCGATCCGGGAAGACGAGGACGCCGTCTCGGCCGCGGGGCTGAGCACGGCGAAGTTCAAGATTTTCGCGTTCGTCCTCAGCGGTGCGATCGGTGGCCTGGCCGGCGCGGCGTACGTCCACACGCCGGTCGGCTCGCCGACGCCCTCGGAGCTGATGTCGGTCATCATCAACGTCGAGGTCATCATCGCGGCCGTGCTGGGCGGGATGGGGACCATCGTCGGCGCGGCCCTCGGCGGCCTGTTCGTCGCCATGGTGCCCGACTACCTGAATCTCATCGAGTTCACCGTCCCGGTGATCGGGAAGTCCATCTCGGAGATGTCCTTTTTCCTGTTCGCCATCGTGACGCTGGTCCTGCTGAACATCTTCCCCGGCGGCGTCCTCCGCTGGGGGATCGCGCTGGGCCGGCGCGCGACCGGGCGCACCGGCGGTGAGGAAGGCATGGCGGCCGACGGGGGTCAGTCCCCCGACGAGGGCGGCACCGATCCGGTCGAACAGACTATCGAACGCTATCAGGAGTACTACGACAACATGTTCGGAGGTGACGACGAATGAGCGCCGACACGAGGGCAGAGGAAGCGGCGACCGGGACGGCCGACGAGGGCGTCCGGGCCGACGACGGAATCCTCGCCGTCGACGGCCTGCGCAAGGAGTTCGGCGGCCTGGTGGCCGTCGACGACCTCTCCTTCGCGGTGCAGGAACAGGAGATCCTGGGCTTCATCGGCCCCAACGGCGCGGGCAAGTCGACGACGTTCAACTGCGTGACGGGCACGTACCCCCCGACCGACGGCACCGTCTGGTACAAGGGCGAAGACGTGACCGGCACGCCGCCACACCAGATGGTCAAACGCGGGATGGCCCGGACATTCCAGTCGTTCGCGCCGCTGGAGGACCGGAGCGTCCTGAAAAACGTCGCGCTCTCGATGATGGACGACAGGCTCGTCACGACCGACGGACTGCTCGGCGAGTTCCACGCCGAGGCGCGCGCGATCTGTGAACGGGTCGGTCTCGGCGACCGGCTTCACCAGACGCCCGCGGAACTCCCTCACGCCGGGATGCTCCGACTGGAACTCGGCCGCGCGCTCGGGACCGACCCCGACCTGTTGCTGGTCGACGAACCCTTCGCCGGCCTCTCGGGCCCCGAGGTCGAGAGCGTCTCCGACCTCCTGCTCGAACTGCGTGACGAGGGCATGACGCTCGTCGTCGTCGACCACAACATGCGCGGACTCCTGCAGCTGATCGACCGCGCGATCGTGATCAACTTCGGGTCGCTGCTCGCGGAGGGTACGCCCGACGAGATCACGGAGAACCCCGACGTGCAGGAGGCCTACCTCGGAGGTGGTCTCGAATGAGTTCCGACGCCGAGGGCGAATCGAGAGCAGTGGTCGACTCGGGCGTCGCCGGCGACCCGATCCTCTCCGTCAATGACGTTCACGTCTCCTACGGAAAGGTACAGGCGCTCAACGGCGTCGATCTGGAGATCGGCAAAGGCGAGTTGATCTCGGTCATCGGCCCCAACGGCGCGGGCAAGACGACGCTGGCCAACTCGATCTCCGGCTTTCTCCCATACGACGGGTCGATCACCTACGACGGCGACGAGGTCGGCGAGAACGATCCGGAGGAACTCGTCGAGGACGGACTCATACAGTGTACCGAGAAACGGGATCTGTTCGGGTTCATGTCCGTCGAGGACAACCTCGATCTCGGGACCTACGTCCGGGGCGACTACGAGGAACGTCTGGAGTTCGTCTACGACCTGTTCCCGACGCTGGAAGAGCGCAAGGACCAGCACGCACACACGATGTCGGGCGGGGAACAGCAGATGCTCGCCATCGGCCGTGCGCTGATGAGCGATCCGGAACTGCTGGTGCTGGACGAACCGACGCTCGGACTCGCGCCGGTCATCTTAGAGGACATCAGCGAAGGGATCGACCGCATCCAGGAGGAAGGCGTCACCATCCTGCTCTGTGAGCAGAACGTCACCTTCGCGATGAACCACGCCGACCGGATCAACCTGCTCGAAAACGGCGAGATCGTCCGCCAGGGACCACCCGAAGAACTTCGCGACGACGACTACATCCGGGAGTCGTATCTGGGCGGTTAGGGCCGACCGCGTCGGCCACCTTCCGTTGTAAAATCAACCGTGTCACTCGGTTCCGTTGTTAGCGTCTGACAGGAAAACGGGAAACGATGGTGATGGATAAGACAACTATTTTAATCACGTCAGCCGTTGGTTTCTACGGATGACAAACCTCGTAAACGACGTGGCCGAGACGGTCGCAGAACACCCCGAACAGACCGCTATCTCGTTCCGGGACACCGAGATCTCCTACGAGGCGTTCTGGCACCGGACCGGGCAACTCGCGGCCGCACTGCGGGACGCAGGCGTCGAACCCGGTGACCGCGTCGGCGTCTACCTGCCGAACCTCCCGCAGTTCGTCACCTCCTACTACGGCGTGCTCCGGGCCGGTGGGGCCGTCGTGCCGATGAACCCCCAGTACAAGGCCCGCGAGATCAGCCACATGCTCGAGGACAGCGAGGCGAAAGTCGTCGTCTCGCTGGCGGATCTCGTCCCGTTCGTCCGGGAAGTACAGGACGACACGAACGTCACGGAGATCGTCAGCGTCGGCGGCGATGCCGAGGGTGCGACCGAGTTCGACGCCTTCCTCGCCGACGAACCGATGGAGACCGTCGAGCGGGCGGACGACGACGTGGCCGCCCAGCCCTACACCAGCGGCACCACGGGCACGCCGAAGGGCGTCCTCCTGACCCACCGCAACCTCGGGTGGATGAGCCGCCACGCCGACGACATCATGGAGGAGGAGATCGGGCCGCAGGACAAACTGCTGGGCGTCCTGCCCCTGTTCCACATCTACGGCATGACGGTCGTGATGAACGCCGGACTCTACGGCGGCGCGACCTACTACCCGCTGCCCGAGTGGGACGCCGAGACGGCGATGGGCCTGATCCAGTCGGAGGGGCTGACGATCATGCACGGCGTGCCGGCGATGTACAACGACATGATCAACAACCCCAACGCGAGCGACTACGACCTCTCCAGCCTCCGCTTTACGAACTCCGGGGGCAGCAGCTGTCCGATCGAGGTCATCGAACGCTTCGAGGAGATCTTCGGCGTGCAGCTCAACGAGGGGTACGGGCTCACCGAGACCAGTCCGATCACTCACGCCAACCGCCCCGGCGCGCGCCGGAAGGGTGCGATCGGCCAGCCGATCCCCGGCGTCGACGCCAAGATCGTGAACGAGGACTTCGAGGAGATGCCCCGCGTCGAGGAGGGTCCCATCGACGAAGAGGAGCACGATCTCGACGAGATCGTCGGCGAGGTCGTCGTCTCCGGCCCGAACGTCATGAAGGGCTACCACGATCGCCCCGGTGCGAACGCGGAGGCGTTCACAGAGGTCGACGGGAAGACGTGGTTCCACACCGAGGACCTGGGGTACTGGGACGAGGACGACTTCTTCTACGTCATCGACCGGGAGAAACACATGATCGTCACGGGCGGGTACAACGTCTATCCCCGTGAGGTCGAGGAACTCCTCTTCGAACACGAGGACGTGGCCGACGCCGCCGTCGTCGGCATCCCGGACGAGCGCCGTGGCGAGACGGTCAAGGCCTTCGTCGTCCCCAGACCCGACGCCGACGTGACGCCCGAGGAGATCAAGGAGTACTGTCTGGAGAACATGGCCGAGTACAAACACCCCCGCGAGGTCGAGTTCGTCGAGGAACTGCCCCGGACGACGACGGGCAAGGTCCAGAAGTTCGAACTCCGCGAGCGCGAAGAAGAGAACTGATCGGAATCGACGGGGTCAGGCCCTCGACTGCGCTCGTTTTCGGCAGGCACTGACGTGGTCGATGGCCGACGCCACGAGTTCGCCACGACGACCGTGGACCCGTTCGCGGAGGACGGTCAGCCGGTACTGGACGCGTTCGAGTCGGCCCTGATCGGGCATCCGTTCCTTCTCGGTCGCGAGGTACCACAGCTGCTCGGCGAGGTCGTCCAGTTCCTCCTCCATCCCGGTCTCGGGCGGCGTCTCGATGGCGGAAAGCAGCGCCCGGTTTGCCGCTTCGAGGTGTTCCCGTGTCATGTGTGTGGGTCGGGCTCGCAGTCCCAAAAGTGACCCTCACCGAGTCCGACGCGCTGGCTCCCGATCACGTGTCAGGGGCGGGCCCACGGCCGAACGCCTCGCGTGTGATCGCTTCGCCACAGACCACACAGCCGTTGGCGACGAGGAGCCGTCGAACCGCCGCGTCGACGACCGTTCGCTCCCCGCAGTGTGGACACTCGAACTCGAAGTCGGTCATCGGCCGTCGATTCGACGACTGCGGGACTAAAACACGCCCCACGATGCTGTGGGGAAAGTCGTGCCCCGACCCCGGGAAGCGACCCCTCGTCACTTAAACAACCACGACGTTTTGGTCGGGAAGCTACCGAGGGCCGGGTCGAAGGCTAGCCGACGCGTTCGCGTCGGAGACACCAGCATGTCACACGATCTCGAATCCGCGGTCGAGTCGGCGCTGGGGCAGGTACAGAACCCGTCGCTGGGAAGCGACGTGTACGAGGCCGGGCTGATCCACGATCTGGCGGTGGAGGACGGCGACGTGACCGTGGCCCTCGATCAGACGGCCGTCGATCCGACGATGGCCCGCGGGGTCGCCGACGCCGTGGTCAGCGCGGTCGGCGGCGTCGACGGCGTGAACGAGGTGTCCGTCCGGCGGGTCTCCCCGCAGTCACCCGGCAGGCAACGCGGCGGTGCTGGGCACCCGGCAGGCAACGCGGCGGGCAGCCAGGCAGCGACGAACGGACACGCGGCAGGCGGTCACCACGGGCCCGGCGCCGGTCACCACGACCACGCGGAACACGGTCACGAGGCCGGCGGGGACGACGAAGCCGGCGCGTTCGCGGATATCGACCGGGTGATCGCGGTCGCGAGCGCGAAAGGCGGCGTCGGGAAGTCCACGGTCGCGGTCCAGCTCGCCTGTGCGCTGGCCGAGGACGACGACGTGGGGATCTTCGACGCCGACCTCTACGGGCCGAACGTCCCGACGCTGCTCGACGTGGACGGCCCGGTCCGCGCGGGGGCGGACGACCGGCCACAGCCGGTCGAGACTGGCGGCGTCGAGGTGATGAGTACGGGGCTGATGAACGATAGCCAGCCGCTGGCCTGGCGCGGGTCGGTCGCTCACGACGTGGTGACGGATCTCGCCGAGACCACGGACTGGACCGACCGGGACGTGCTCGTGCTGGACCTGCCGCCGGGGACCGGCGACGTGCCGCTCTCGATATTGCAGGAGACGAGCGTCGACGGCGTGGTGTTCGTGACGACGCCGTTCCAGTCGAGCGTGGCCGACACCCGCCGTAGCGTCGAGTTGTTCGCCGACGAGGGGGTGCCGGTGCTGGGAACGGTCCTGAACATGGCCAGTCACACCTGTCCCGAGTGCGGGGACGAGCACCCGCTGTTCGACGGCGGCGATGCCGACGACCTCGACGTGCCGGTCCTCGCGGAACTCCCCTTCACCGACGAGGTACAGGCCACGGCCGTCCCCGGCGAGGTCCCGGAGTCGTTCGACGAGCTGGCCGAGCGCGTCACCGAGCGACTGGCCGAAGTCGGAGGGATCGAGGTGGACGACAACGACGCGGTCGACGTTCGGGGACTCGACTCCGAGGCGCGCTACGACGCCGTCGAGGAGGGGTTCACGTCGGTCGACTCTGGCGAGGCGTTCTACCTCGTGAGCGACCGCGATCCGACGCCAGTCCGGGAGTTCCTCGGCGACCTCGCGGGTGTCGACGATCCGGTACTCGCTTTCCAGCCGTTCGAGGTCGAAAAGCGGGACGCAGAGACGTGGGTGTTGCGGACGAGACGGCCCTGAGAAGCGGTCAGATAGCTGTTTGTCTCCTCCTCACTCCGGGTCGACGATGGCGTCCAGTACTTTCGACTGGGCGATGGCGAGGTGTTCGGTGAACGTCGAGAGCGTGATGCCGAGTTCCTCGGCCACGTGGCTGGCGTTGGCCTCGCGGGGGTGCTCGAAGTAGCCCATCTCGTAGGCGGTCTCGAGGACCTCCCGCTGGCGGTCGGTGAGCCGGCTCCGGTCGACGAGGACGAGGTTCTCCTCGTCCACGTCGCCGGACTGGCTGAGGTGTTTCAGCCGGACGCCCTCGTAACGCTCCCGGAGCTCCGAGACGATCTCGCGGACCTGCGCCACGTCGGGCGCGTAGAAGGTCAGGTGGAGCCGGCCGTCCTCGGCCCGGACGTTCTGTAACGGAGAGCCCTGCAACTCGACGGTTTCACAGGCACAGGGGTCGGTCCAGTCGCGGTCGAATCGGTAGCGGGTCCGCCCGTCCGTCTCGAAGACGGGATCCACGTCCGCCCGGTTGAGGTCGGCCTCGACGGTGAACTCCTCGGTCACGTCCCCGTCGCCCGCCCTGTTCCAGGTGACTGATTCGACGGACTGGTCGGTTTCAGCCGATACCTCGCCCGCCGGACAGCCACCCGGGGCGTCGATCGCCATCGCGATCTGGAGACCGGTCGCGCTCATAATCCCCTCTCGGTGCTCCCACAGTATTGGGGTACTCCCGGACACGTTCGGGTCTATCGACCGAGACCGGCCGAACTGGGCCGGGCGACCCGCCGCTGGCAAAAAACCCCCCGGAGTTTTGGCTCCACACTGATCCCCGATCGGCCGGTAGGTACAGGTGCAACCGAATGCGGGTTCGGTTGCTGGATAGTTCGGGATCAGCGGACCTCACGAACCGGTCCGACGAAGCGTCCACTGCCACCGAACGGCTCCGACCGTTCGGCACGTTGGCGGTCCGAGTGCTGGTGTCCTCCGCCTCGGCTGTGCCGGGAACCATCCCGGCACGCACACCTATTTCGGGCCGACGGCACATATCTATCAGGTACTTTATCAAAATCACACTTTAAGCAGCTAGTATGACGGATAACGTATAGTAGAGAAGGAATACGTCTTTCGTACTTCGAATTATAAAGATATCCTAAATTAGGTGTTACGGCTCTATATAAGTGTATCGCCGAACGTTTTCCCGTACGTTCCAGTCTTCTGAGAACACGCTCGCGGAGTCAAATGTGTGCGAGCGAATCGTCCGGTGTATGATAGCAGTGCATGGTGGACGGACGACCGCGGCACAGGAGGTGACCCATGTCCCTCTCGCGGCGTGAGTTCCTCGCGGCGGCGGGGACAGGCGCAGTGGGGGCATTGGTCGGTGACGCCTGGTCGGCGACCCAGGCCGTCGAACCGGTGACCAGCGTGGACAACCCGCTCAGGTCCTACCCCAACAGGGACTGGGAGCGGGTCTACCACGAGATCTACGAGTACGACGCGGTGGACTGGACGGTCTGTCACCCCAACTGTACCCAGTCGTGCGCGCTGAACTTCTACATGAAAAACGGGGTGCCGATCAGGGCCGAACAGATCTACCACCAGGAGGAGGGCAGTCCCGGCCCCGGCGGTCCGGGCGGCTACGAGGAGGCCGACGTGAGCCGCCACTGGAACCCGCGCGGGTGTATGAAGGGGCTGACCCTCCACCGGCGGACCTTCGAGCCGAGCCGGATCAAGTACCCCATGGTCCGGAAGGGGTGGGACCCCGAGGACCCGAGCCCGGAGGGGCGGGGGGAAGACGAGTTCGAGCGCGTCTCCTGGGACGAGGCGATCGACCTGATCGCCGAGAAGATGGCCAATCTGGAGGACAACAAGCGCTTCCACGTCTTCAACGCCATCAAGGCCGACGGGCTGATCACCCGGCACGGCTCGGCGCGGCGGCTGGCCTCCATCTTCGGGGGCTGTGAGTGGACCGAGTACGACTGGTACGCCGACCTGCCGCCGGGACACGTCATCACGACGGGGTACCAGACCTCAGACGCCGACGCGTCGGCCTGGCGGAAGGCCGACTTCACGATCATGCAGGGGAAGAACCTGATCCACAACAAGCTCGCGGACAACCACTGGCTCCAGGAGACCCGCGAGCGCGGCGGGAAGATGGTCGGCGTCTACCCCGACTACTCCCCGACGGTCCAGAAGTGCGATCGCTGGCTCCCCGTCCGCCCCGGCAGCGACCCCGCCTTCGCGCTCGGGATCGCGAACGTCATAATCACCGAACAGCTGTACGACGAGGAGTTCATGCGGCAGTTCACGACACTGCCGCTTTTGATTCGCCAGGACGACGGGAAGTACCTGCGCGCACACGAGGTGTTCGAGGACCACGAGCCGCCGGCCGAGGACGTGGAGGACCAGCACGAACACGACGACTGGGGCGACTTCGTGGCGCTCGATCAGAACGGCGAACTCGTCGCGATCACCCGCGAGGAGGTCGGCGAGGAGACTCCGGCAACGCCCCGGCTGGAGGTCGACCGCGAGGTGACCCTCGCCGACGGCGACTCCGTGTCCGTTCACACCGACTTCACGCGCCAGAAGGCCAACATCCTGGAGAACTACGACCCCGAGACCGTCGAGGATATCACGACGATCCCCGCCGAGGGGCTCCGGAAGACCGCCCGCGAACTGGCCGCCGCCGAGAAGGCCCAGTGGTTCACTGGCGAGGGAATCAACCACTGGTTCCACAGCAACGACTCGCTCCAGCGGACGATCTTCTTCGTCCAGTCGATGCTGGGCAACATCGGCGAGGCCGGCGCGGGCTACTACAACTACTCCGGCCAGTACAAGATCGAACTGCTGGACGGCTATCCCACCTACGTCAACCCGGACGGCCACGCGGCCCACGGGATGTACCCGGGCTATGCCTTCGCCTTCTTCGGCGGGGAGACGCTGGACGCCCACCAGATCCGCGGGGACTTCGACGAGGACCTCGACCTCGTCCCGCAGGGCGACGCGGACGAGCCGGTGCTGCCGGAGAACGCCGACTCCTACACGATGTCCCGGCCGGCCGTGCTGTGGACGATGAACTGCAACCTGCTGAACCAGACCAAACACCAGCAACACGTCGTCGAGAACTTCGTCAAGCACCCCGACACGGGTAACGAACTGTTCGTCGTCTCGGACATGCACATGACGTACTCGGCCCGGCACGCCGACATCGTCCTGCCCGTGCACTCCTGGCTCGAATGCGAGTACCCGGACATCACGGTCGGGCCGGAGAACCCCTTCCTGCACATGGACCACGGCGTCATGGACCCCATCTACGACACCAAGCAGGACGGGGAGATCGTCGCGCTGGTCGCGGAGAAACTCGACGAGAAGATCCCGCCCGAGGAGCGCAACGTCGACTCCTACCGGGAGTACTTCCACAAGTTCCTCGACGACGACGAGGACGTGCGGGACTACATCCAGCAGACCCTCGATGCCGGGATGACCACCCGCGACATCGACGTCGAGGACATCGAGGACGGCCCGGAACGGCTCCAGCTGAAGACCTACCCGCGGATCCCCTTCTGGTCACAGATCCACGAGGACCGGCCGTTCTACACCAAGACCGGTCGGATGGAGTTCCACAAGGAGGAGGATCGGTTCCTCGAACTCGGTCGCGCGGATCTGGACCACATCGAGAGCCCGGAGGGGACGCCGTACGGTCGCAACCAGAAGTGGGACGAGGCAAAAGACGAGGAGAACCCGATCTACCACGATCAGGAGTACCAGTTCTACTACAACACGCCCCACCCGAAGTACCGGACTCACTCCTCGTGGGGCATGACGGACTGGAACCTGCTCTGGTCGGCCAGGGACTTCGGGTCGACCAGCGCCGACCCCGATGGGACCGACCGACTCGTCGAGGACTTCTCGTTCCCGGAGGGTGACGGCGAGACCAACGACACGCCGCCGCTGGGCGAGGCCTTCGTCGAGATCCACCCAGAGGACGCCGAAGACATAGACGTCGAGACCGGCGACTACGTCCGGATCAGCGGGCTCCGCGGGAGTCTCGTCGTCCGTGCGATGGTGAGCGAACGGATGCGCCCCCGCTCGGCCGGCGACATGGGCCAGCTCACCATCTGGCACGGCTGGTGGCCCCAGCACTTCCCGGACGACGAGGAGAACCCCGACAGCGAGAAGGGGTACAACGTGACGACGAACATCTGGCTCGACCCCGCCCAGGAGACCGACGACCTCGTCCACAAGGCGGTGTTCGGCGACCCCAACATCTCCGACGTGGTCGAGGACGACATCGTCTGGAAGGGTGCCGAACTGGAACACGGCTACGAGGAGACCGTCTGGGCACCGACCGGCACCAACCGCGACGACCTCGTGGAGGTCGAGAAGTACGAGGCGGCCGACTGGCGGCCCGGCGACGCGCGCAAGGACGACCTGATGCAGGACTACATTGGAGGGTCGCTGCAGGGAGGTGACAGCTAATGCCAGACGTCTACAACCCCCAGCTCGGTCGCGAGCAGAGCTACCCCTACGAACACCGCGAGGAGGAGCGCGACTGGCACTGGGGCATGGTCATCAACACGAACCGCTGTATCAACTGCAACACCTGCTCCTTCGCCTGTAAGTCCACCTGGACCTCGGGCAAGGGACAGGAGTACATGTGGTGGATGAACGTCGAGACCGAGCCCTACGGCGGCTACCCGATGGGCTGGGACATGCGCCTGCTCGACGACCTCGAAGAAGGACAGACCATCTTCGAGGCCGCCGAGGACGACGAGCGTGTCAAGGGCTACATAGCTCAAAAGGAAGACTGGGAGTACCCCGCACTCGGCGACGACTCCGTCCACGGCGAGTACCCCGAGGACGAGGTCGTCGAGAGCGACGTCGAGGAGGGCGAGTACCACGACATCTGGCAGTTCTACCTGCCCCGCCTCTGTAACCACTGCAAGAACCCGGCCTGTCTCGCGGCCTGCCCGCGACAGGCCGTGTACAAGCGCGACGACGGCATCGTCCTGATCGACCAGGAACGCTGTCGGGGCTACCGCCGCTGTGTCAAGGCCTGTCCGTACCACAAGCCGATGTTCAACGCCGAGACCGGCGTCACGGAGAAACCCATCGGCTGTTACCCGCGCATCGAGGACGGCAACGTCCCACGGTGTGTCTCCTCGTGTATCGGGAAGACCCGGCTCCACGGGAACATCAACCGCGGGCCGGACGCCCCCTCGCCTGGCGGGACGGCTCCCGGCGGTCGGAGCCCGATCAACTACCTCGTCAAGTCCGACGAGAAGATCGCGCTGCCGCTCTACCCGCAGTTCGGCACCCAGCCGCAGGTGTTCTACATGCCGCCCTACCACGTCCCGCCGGAGTTCCTGACCCAGATGTTCACGCCGAACACGGAGGAGAAACACAACGACTGGCCGGGCGACACCTACGAGGAGAGCATCGAGATCGTCCAGCAGCGCGTCAGGGATCCGAGCCACGAGGTGCTGGGCATCCTCCAGCTGTTCGGGGCGACGACCCGGATGATCGAGACGTACGAGGTCACGGACACGCGGGTCAAGGGCTGGGACCCCGACGGCGAGAAGGTCGTCGACATCCCCATCGAGGAGCCCATGGAGATCCGCGAGGGCGAACAGTGGACCAACCAGCCCTGAGGTGATCAGGATGAGTGACTACACTTTCCCCGACGACGGGACCGACACGGATCGCCACGGGGCCCGGGCTGCGCTGTACGGCGCGCTGGCCGGCGTCTTCGTCTACCCGGACGACGAGGTGCTCGCGGACCTCACAGCGCCCGAGGCCGCCGAGGGCATCCGCGCGGCCGCCGAGACCCTCGGACTCGTCGAGGAGGCCGAACGCCTGCTCGACGCGCTCGACGAGACCGACGCCGAGTCCCTCGAATCGAGCTACAACGGCCTGTTCGGGTTGCCCACCGACGGCGGCAGCTACGAGGTGGTGCCCTACGAGGCCGAATACACCGTCGGCGACGACGTGAGCCTCGCCCAGCGCCGGATCGCGACCGTCGCCGGCCTGCTGGAGGCGTTCGATCTGGAGCGGTCGCCCGACTTCGCCGAGCGTCACGACCACCTCGCGCTGGAACTGGAACTCGCCCAGATCCTCGCGGCCCAGCGGGCGGCCTCGCTGGCCGCCGACGCCGAGGACCGGGCGGCCGACCTCGAACGGATCGAGGCCGCGCTGCTCGACAATCACCTCTCGGATTTCCTGCCGTCGCTGGCGATCGACCTGCGGGCGGCGACCGACGATCCGGTGTATCTGGCGGCCGCCGACCTCGCGGAGAAACTGGTCGGAGCGGACCACGCCGCGCACCCGCCGAGTGACGTGGACGCGGACGCAGACCTCTCCGGTCCGGCGGGGGTGAGCGCGCGATGAGAGAGCGCCTTCCCGACCGGCTCCGCACGGCGCTGGAACTACCGGGCCGTGCGGCCGCGCGGCTGGACGACTACCCGCCGGCCCTGTCCGCGCTGGCGGTGGCGCTCGCGGCCGGCGTGTTCGCCGTCGGCCTCGTCGTCGCCGCACAGGCCGGCCTGGCGATGGCGGTCACGGGCGGGAGTCAGCCGGTGGCCCAGACGTCGACGGTCCCGATGGACGTGGACGCGTCGAACTGGCAGGACGCGCCGAGGCGGACGGTCACGCTGTACGAACAGCAGATGGCGCTCCCCTACGGCGGCGGGAGCGTCGGCGAGGTCGACGTGAAAGCGATGACCAACGACACCCACGTCGGCTTCCGACTGACCTACGACGATCCGACGCGGGACCTGGCGCTCGACCGGCCGGGGAACTACAGCGACGCCGCGGCGGTGATGCTGCGCACCGGCGAGCAACCGCCGATCACGATGGGCGCGAGTGGCCAGCCCGTCGACATCTGGTACTGGCGGGCCAGCTGGCAGTACGCGAACGACAGCGCTGAGGGGGCGGGCGACATGTACAGCTACCCCCACCCGGACAACGAGACCCGACCCGGAACTGCGGCCGGGAACCCGATTTCGCAGGCCACCTACGACGACTTCGGCCAGAACTACTACGCGAAGGGCTTCGGCTCGCTGAGTGACGCGCCGACGCAGACCGTGCGGGCGAACGGCGAGCGGACCGAGGACGGCTGGCAGGTCGTGTTCGTCCGCGAGCGCGACACCGAGGGTCAGTACGACGCGACGTTCGGCACGGACGAACCCGTCTACCTCGCCTGGGCGGTCTGGAACGGGAGCGCCGACGAGGTCAACGGCAAGAAGTCGGTCTCGCTGGAGTTCACGAAGCTGACGAGCGACGGCTCGCAACTCGTCGCCGCGGACAGCGGCCCCGGCGACGGGACGCCCACGCCGACGGAGAACGCCACGACGACTACCGGGAGCGGTGACGGCCTGCTCGGCGGTGACCTCGGCAGCTACCTCGTGATGCTCGTGCTGGCGACCGGCCTCGCGTGGCTGTACAGTTACCGGAAGTTCGGAGGTGAACAATGACCGACTTCGCGATGGAGAGCGCCCGCGGTCGGGCGCTGGACGACGGTGACGGATCGATCTCCGAGGCGCGGCTCCGTACCGCCCTCTCGGACGAGGACGCCGGGACACGCCGCGACGCGGCCCTCGCGCTACTCGACCGCGCGCGGGACACCGGCGTCGCCGACGAGACCCGGAAGGCGCTGGCGGCTGGCGCACGTACCGACGACGACCCGGACGTCCGCCAGTTCGCCGTCGAGGCGCTGGGCGCGGCCGGCGGACCGGTCTCGGCGCTTGCGGCCGCGCTCTCGGACGACGACGAGTGGGTCCGCGCCGAGGCGGTCGTCGCCCTCTCCCGCGTCGAGGGGGACGTTTCCGAGCCGATCCGGACGGCGGCCGACGACGACAGCGGCTGGGTCCGACGCAACGCGGTCATCGCGCTGGGCAAGCGCGAGGCCGCGAGCTGGGACCTGCTCGCCGACCGGCTCAAGAACGACCCGCACCCGCCGGTCCGGGAGTACGCGGCGGCGTTCCTCCCGGGGTACGCCGACGCGGCCGGCGACGAGGACGCCGTGCGACTGCTGGCGGCCGTGCTGGCCCGCGACCAGAACGCCTTCGTCCGCGCGAAGGCCGCCGTCTCGCTGGGTGACTTCGGGACCGACCGTGCCCAGCAGGCACTGGAGGAACAGGGCCTGCAGGACCGATCGGACGACGTGCAGCGGGCCGCGAAGCGCGCGCTGGCCCGCGCCCGCGGCGAGGACCCCGACGACGTCGACGTGTCGGACTGCGGCCCGGACGTGCCAGGTGGCGAACTGGCCCCGGACGGGACCAGCACCCACCCGGACGTACCGGGACAGGGCGGATCGAGCGGACGACAGCCGAGCGGCCCCGGCCCGTCTCCCTCGCGCGAGGGAATGGGCGGTTCGAACCGGCCGCGCCCGAACGACGGCCCGGGAGGGCCGGGCTACTGAGGGGATACCCATGACCGACACGGACACCAGCACCGACGAATCGCTCGCGGTATCGATCCCGGACGAACACGCCGGCGCGTTCGTCGCCGAGGTCTTCGAGGACGCCGAGCGCTCGACGACGTGGGAGGATGCCGTCGACGCGATGGTCGCCCCCTCGGCGCGCGACGCCTGGGAGGAACTCTCCCCGAAGGAGCAGGTGATCGAGGTCCTGCAGAAGGCCGACGAGTACGACGAGCGCGCGGCCGAGCTACTCGAAGACGTGCCGCTCCGCGGGAGCGACCCCTCGCCGGAGACCCGGGAGACCTTCGAGGACGCGCTGCGGATCCGTCGCAACGCCGACGTGTTGCGCGACGGCATCGCCGACGCGTACGCGTCGGGGGTGATCGACGGCGACGAACTGGAGGCGGCCGTCGAGGCGGTCGGGTACGACACCGAGACCATCGCCCGCCGCGAAGACGTGCTGGAGGACGTGGCCAGCGTCTACGAACTCGACTTCCGGCCCTACGGCGGCACGCTCATCCAGGAGGAGGGCGACGGCGCGGGGACGACCGAGGCCGACGCGTGGTAGGCTGCCTGAGGCCCGGTAGCTTACCCCGCGACAGCGTCCACGACTCGCTCGCCGCCGAGGTGGACGAGGTACAGCAGCGTGACGGAGACGGCGATGAACGCCGCGTCTTCGACCGTCGAGAGCAGACCGAGCGAGACGATCAGCGTCGTCGCACAGGCCGGCGCGTGTTCGGTCCCGGTCGCGCGCATCCCCGCCGTCGTCAGCACGACCGAGACGACGGCGCTCGTGATGAGACGGAACTGCCCTGCGGAGTAGGCGGGTTCGGCCGGGACGATGGCGAGCCCGCTGGCGATGGTGTGGTAGGCGATCAGCCCGGCGACGATGCCGATCAGGTGGCCGCCGATCACGCGCCGCCCTGTCTGGATCTCGGTGTGGACCGTCGCGAGCAGGTACGCGGTCGGGCCGAGGCTGGGGAAGACGAACGCCTCGCCGGTCACCCACGCCAGCGTGCCGGTCACGACGAGCAAGACGCCGGCGTAGCCGGCATCGACGAGTGGTCGTGCGCGCGTGAACGCGGCCCAGCCGAACGACGACTCCTGCATCCGTCGCCCACTGGCCGGTTCAGGGGTTTATGGCTGACGAATCGAGCGGGTGAAAACTGGCCGGACGGTCGGTTCGGAACGTCGCTCCCGCGAGTCGCGCCGTCACTCGTCCAGCACGATGTCGGCGAACTCGGGTGCCCCGTTCTCGTACTCTGGGGACTCGTCGGAGTCGCGGAACCGTCGGACGCTCTCGACGACCTCCGTGACGTCGGCGGCGTGTGCGATCCCGTCGATGCTCTTTTGCTCCGCTTCCTCTGCGAGTGCCTCCTGGAACGGCAGGAACGGGTAGATCACGCAGGGGGTGCCCGCGACGACCGTGTCCGCGATCGAGGAGAAGCCGGTACAGACGACCACGTCTGCGGCCCCCGTGTATGGCGTCATCGCCGGCGTGATGTCCCAGTCGTCGTCGGTGACCGACCGGACGTGCAACCCGTCGGCTTCGAGGCGCTCCCGAATCTCGTCGAAGTTCTCCCCGTGCGTGCCGGGGTTGATGAGCACGTCGAAGGGTTCGACCTCCTCCTCCACCTTGCCCTCCTGCGCGAGTGGGCCGACCCGGGTGATACCCTCGGGATCCGGCTCGTCGGCCCACAACGACGTGACGATGATCCCCTCCGCGAACTGCAGTGAGATCTTGTTGTATATCGCCAGCGGTCCCCGCCAGACCGGGTCCAGCAGGTCCTCCGTCAGGTGGTCGATCCGGTAGAACTCGATGCCCAGTTTGGCCGCCGCCAGCCCCGCGAACACGTCGTCGGTGATCAGCGTGTCCGGGTCCTCCGTCTCGAGCCACTGATAGACCTCTTTCATCCGCTTGGCCGCGGAGGGGACCAGATCGAACGCCGTGTGTTCCAGAAACTCGACGGGGGTACTCCCCTCGACCGTCACCGTGGTGAGGCCGGGGTGGTCGAAGCCGTTGATCTCGACGAACTTCTTGCCCTTCCCGCCGCCGGCCATCGCGACGTCGACGCCGCGGGACTGGAGTTCCTTCGCGACCGGGATGGCCCTGGCCGCGTGGCCCGCGCCGTCACACCAGTAGACTATCGCGACTTTCTCCGTCATACCCCCCACAAGACCCCTGTCGGATAAATCGCATGTGGTTCCGATCGGGCGGCCGATAGAAGTCACAGTTACTAATACGCCCCCGACGTGGGATCCGCCATGGAAGACGTCGCTACGGGGACGAAAAACGTCGTGTTCCTCGTTCTGGACTCGCTGCGGAAGGATCGGACCTCCGTCTACAACGAGGACGTCGACTTCACGGGCCACATGCAGGAACTCGCGGACTCGGGCGTCGTCTTCGATGACGCCGTCACGCAGGCCCCGTGGACGCTCCCGTCGCACGCGTCGATGTTCACCGGCGAGTACCCGTGGGATCACGGGACGACTCACGCCAGAAGCTACTTCGACGGCCGGGACACGTTCGTCACGGCGTTCGCCGACGCGGGGTACTCGACCGCGGCCATCACCCCGAACGTCTGGATCACGCCCCACAAGGGCATGACCGACGACTTCGATCACGTCGAGAACTTCCTCGGGAAGGCCGACAATCCGGTGAGCGTCAAACTCTCGCGGCTCGGGGCGAAGCTGTTCGACACACTCGGCGATGGTACGCGTCGCGTGCTGGGCCGCCAGCTCGACCGCATCTTCAGGCTGTTCGGCGTCGACGACTCGACGAAATCCGAGGAGACCGTGGGGGCGGTCGAGGAGTACCTCGACGCCCGGGGCGCGGACGGGGAGGACTTCTTCCTCTACGTCAATCTGATGGAACCACACGAACCGTACCATCCCCCGACGTCCTACAAGGATCGCCACGGCGTGACCGACGAGTCGGCGATTCCCCACCGGCAGAAGGACATGTTCACGAAGGAGGACATCGACTTCGACGAGCTCCGGAAGGTCTACGACGCCTCCGTGGACTACACGGACGACCTCGTGGGGCGGATCACCGACGCGCTCGAAGCCAACGACCTCGACGAGGACACCGTCGTGGTGGTGCTATCCGACCACGGGCAGGCCCTCGGCGAGGACGGCGAACAGTTCGGCCACCAGTTCACCGTCTCCGAACCGGTCGTGAACACGGTGTTACTGGTCGACCACCCGGATCTCGATCCGGACCGCGAGGACCGACCGATCGAACTCCGGCGGCTCCACGACCTGGTGCCCTACTACGCCGGCATCGCGGACCGTCCCGAGGGGGTTTTCAGTGAGACGGTAAAAGGCGGCATCGAGTACCCCGAGAACTTCACGGGCTACATCCCGCGGGACCGCTGGGACGAGTACTACCGGAAGCTCAGGTACGCCAAACGCGACGGGCGGAAAGTCGTCAAGTCGGTCGGCGAGGACGGCGACGCGCACTACGACGCCTACGACCTCACGACCGACACCGAAATTCCGGTTCCGGACGACCTCAGAGCAGCGGTCGACGAGATCGGATCGGCCGAGACCGCCGGCGAGGACGGCGACCCCGACCACGAGATGGACGAGGAAGTCGAAAAACGGCTCGAAGAACTGGGCTACAAGTAACCTATACCGGGACATGCACGGACCCACACAGCCGACCGAACCGCGCCCACGAGAGCGTCACCCTCCCGAGAGCCGCTGGAACTCGCTCGGAACGGGGTCGGGACGCGGACCCGTCACCAACCGACGGGAGACCCGTCGGGGACCGAACCCGTCGGCGGAGACCATGGAGGGGTGTCGATGCGACTCCCGATAACCATCGGCTGGAAGGGGGCGGCCTGGTTCGGCGTCACTGGCCTCCTGTTCGCCATACTGCTCTATCTGGCGGACCTCGGCAAGTTCCTGTCGTCGATCGGTCGGGCCGATCCCGTGCTGTTCACCATCGCAGTCGTCGTCGGGTTCTCGTCGTTGCTGGTCTGGGCACTGGTCTGGCACCGGTACTTCCGGCGGATGGAGATCGACACGACGCTCTCACGAACCGTCCGAATGTTCCTCACGGGGCACTTCCTGAACTCGATCACCCCGCTCGGACAGTTCGGCGGGGAGCCGATCATGGCCTACATCGTCTCCGACAACACCGACACCGACTACGAGACGTCGCTCGCGTGTGTCGTCTCGGCCGACATCCTGAACGCCACGCCCTTCTTCACGTTCACGCTCGGCGGGCTCCTCTATCTCGCCGTGTTCGGGTCGATAGAGGGATTGCTCGTCGATATCGCGATCCTCTCGGTCCTGATCGTCCTCGCCGGCGGGCTCGTGGCGTACCTGCTGTGGTCGGAGAACGGCGTGCTCGGAGCCGCCGTGAACCGACTCCTGACCGCCGTCGGGAGCCGGTTCGATCGCGCCGAATCCTTCGTCCGGTCGTTGAAAGAGCGCGTCGACCGGATCGAGGAGGCGTTTCAGGAGGCCGGGAGCGATCCCCGCTTCCTGCTGACGACCGCCGGCGTCTCTCACCTCGCGATCGTCGCACAGATCGTCTCGCTGTACTTCGTCTTCCTGTCGATCGGTCTCGAACCCGACTTCGTCCCGCTGTACCTCATCGTGAACCTCTCTGTGCTCGCCACCCTGTCACCGACGCCCGGCGGATCGGGGACCTACGAGGTGGCCTTTTCGGCGCTGGTGACGCTGTTTTTCCCGGTCGAACTGGCGACGGCGGTGACGGCCGCCGTGCTGTTCCGGCTGACGACCTACTGGCCCGGCCTGCTCGTCGGCTACGTGTCCATGCTGACGTTGCGGAGCCGACCGACCCCCGACGGGGCTGGATAGGACTCCGGCACGCCGAACCCCGCCTCGCGCAATCGCTCGCGGCCCCCGGTGAGCCGCTCGACCCAGTCCCGTCCGGCGTCGGTGAGTGCCGTCGCGGCGTACCTGATCGGCGTTCCCCGGACCGTCCGGTCACCGAGATCGTAGGACGCCCGGGCGTAGCTATCGGCGGCCGCGGGCGCGGAGAAGTCGATGCGGTCCGGCAGCGAGACGTAGGGGAGGTCGCGCTCGACGGCCATGCTCCGGTAGACGAACGCGGCGTCCAGATCACCACGTTCGAGGACGTTCGCGAGGTCCGTCTCGGGGAGGATCCGGGACTCGGCGAGCGCGCGGTCGGCGTCGAGCGACTCCTCGTCGGCGGCCAGTCGGAGCGCCATCACCGTCCGGTAGCCCAGCGGGTCGACCGCGGGGTCGGTCCGGCCGACCGCGACCGCCGATCGCTGGACGGCCCTCGCCCAGTCCGAACGGATAGCCGCCTCGTGCGCGGAATCGGGGTTGTAGGCTACCACCAGCGCGTTCGTCGCGAACGCCGTCACCTCCGTCGCGATCCCCTCGAACAGCCGCGGGTCGGCGAGTGCGACCGCGTCCGGGTCGCGAAGGCCGTCCCTGACCAGCTGTCGCGCGGCGACGCTCCCGTGGGCCTCGACTGACGCGCCGGGAACCCCCGAGGCGACGCTCAGCAGACTCCCAGCGACCAGTGCGGACGGTTTTTGCGCTCCGTCGTGGGCCACACCGCCGTACACCGCCGTTCCGATCCCGCCCGCGACAGTCGTGGTACCCATCCCGACGAGCAAATCCCGACGTGTCAGATTCATCGTCTTTTCTACGGGGGGGTTGTAACTACAATCGGCAACGTTCGATCGGTTCTGTGGTCGAATATCGTTTCGGCCACGGTATAAATGTGGCCCCGAACGTCGTTCACCCAGGGGCGTTCCCGGAGGCTGGAAACGCCCTGTCGTTTATATTTGAGTGTCGGTCGCAGTTGGTTGTATGTACGCGAGCACGACGCTCCTGGCCGCTGCGAAGGCGGTGACGCTGCTGTTCGGCGGGATACTTACGCTGCTGTCGGCCAGAGCGTATCGACGGACGGGATCGCCGGCTCTGCGTGCGCTGGCCGTCGGCATCGGACTCGTCACCGTGGGAGCCATCCTCGGCGGCGTCCTCCACCGGATACTCGGACTGACGCTGCAGACGAGCGCGACGCTCCAGAGCGTGTTCACCGCCTTCGGGTTCGGTGTCCTCCTCTACTCGCTGTACACGGAATCGCCGACGCCGTCACGCGAACGACGGTCGGGACATCGGCCCGGCGACGACTGACCTGCCGGTCACCGAAATAAGAAGCGTCGACTGCTAGTCGAGCAGTTCGTCGAGGCTGTCGGCGTGGGACTGCAGGAGCGCCAGTCCGTCGGCGGTCAACGTGTATCGGTTCGTCCGCTTGTCGATCTCCCCGCGTTCGACGAGTCCGAGTTCGACGAGCTCGTCGAGGTTCGGGTAGAGGCGACCGTGGTTCACGTCGTCGTCGTATCGGTCCTCGAGGTGGCGCTTGATCGCCAGTCCGTAACTGTCCTCGTCGCTCGACTCCAGTCGTCGCAGGATGATGAGTACGTCCCGCTGGAACGCACTCAGGTCCGGGTACGTTACGTCGGTCGTGGTGCTGGATTCGCCTTCGGTCATCTGAGATCACTCGGCCCACCGTCACACCGCACCGCCCGTCCGCTCACTCGGGAGCGGAACCGTTCTCTATCAACAATCCTGTTTGTAGCACACTTAATTGTTACCACAACGGTCGCCAGCGAACCGCGTTCGTATATCGTGAGGCGACTGTAAAATGAAAATGAATTATACTGCTGCAGTCACTACGGTAGGACGATGCAGCCGCCCCTGGCCTCCTGGATGACGCCGGTCGACCGCGACGTGCTGGAGGTGCTCCGCAACGGAAACGAACGGGAGCTCGTTCTCACACCCGGCGTAATCGCGGCCAACACCGAGTGGAAACGACAGACCGTCCGTGAGCACCTCCTCCAGCTATCGGACGAACGACTGGTCGCGTACCACGACGAGACGCGCGCCCTCTACCAGTTGACCGACCGCGGCCGGCGATACCTCCGTGGCGATCTCGCAGCCGAGGCGCTCGAAGCCGACGACTGACCCGCAACAACTCGGCCGGTATCCGAAAGAAAGGAGTTCATAAGACCCTCCGGAGTATCGCCGCACGGACATGATCGAGCCCCTCCTGCGGCTGGTCCTCGGCGTCGGTATCAGCGTCCTCGCGGTGCTGGTCGCGCTCCCGGTGACGCTCGCCCTCGCGCGAGCCTTCCGCCGAACCCTCGGAGGTAACTCCGTCCGGCGCGTCTGTGATCGACTCGGCGGCGACGGCTGGACTTTCGAACTCGCCGACAAGGTGGAGACGGCCATCATCGGCGGGCTGATCGGCGGCGTCGTCTTCGCCAGCCTCAGCCCCGCCATCGGCCCCGCGATGTACGACTTCCACGTCGAGAGCGGCATCGTCGACAGCCCGACCCCCGACGTCGAAGTCCACCAGCTGGAAGTCCCCGACCGGGAACTCCAGGAGCGGTACAACCTCAGCGCAGGCAACTACACCGCCTACGAAGTCGAACTCGCCAACCCGGACCAGCGGACCCTCCAGAACTTCGACCTCAACGTCCGATTCCCCGGCTGTGTCGAACGCTCGGAGCTCGGGGCAACCAACTTCGGCACCGCTCTCGTCTCCAACCAGACCGAGGAGATCCGGGTCGGCGAGTACACCAACCGCTCGGCCAACGCCACCTGCTACGGTGCGGTCGCCACAGAGGAGTTCCCGCCCGGCAAGGCCGCCCACGTTACCTTCGTCGTCGACGAGAACTCCTCCACCGACCGCACCCGTCTCTACGACGACCCGGGATCCGGGTCGGTCCTGCTCGCCGACTCGTTCTCCTGGGAGTACAACGGCCGCAGCTACTCCGACCCGGCGAAACTGACCCGGCAGTCTCTGGGGGCGAATCGAACGCAGCAGGCGTAGTCACTCCTGGCACGGACGTGATGGTGAGCGGTAGGGGTGGAATTTGAACCACGGTCGCTCTCGTTCGCTCGCTGACTCGCGGCTTCGCCGCTCGTCTACCGAGGCGCGATGCGCCTCGCACCGCTCGCTCACATCCCGCTCCCTGATTCAAATCCCACCTGCTGCTCTTCGTCTCGTTTTACTCGACGAAGGAGCCAGGGGTGGGATATCGAACCGAGTCCAGACGGTCCGGGGTGCTCACTTCGTTCGCTCCCGGGCTGCGACTGGCCGGGTTCAAATCCCACCAGCGGCTCTACGTCCTCGTAATACTCGGACGAAAGAGCCAGGGGTGGGATTTGAACCCACGAACTCCCGATTACAAGTCGGGTGCTTGGACCGCCCAAGCTCCCCTGGCACACTTTCGGATAGCGCCTACCCCTTTGAGTGATTATCGCTTTCCACCGACTTCTCCAGTTGCACCCTGTGGGGTTCGTACCCGTGCCGCCTGTAGAACCGCCGCGCCGCCTCGTTGGCGGCGAGCACCTCCAGCTTCACCGCATCGACGCCCCGCGCCGCCAGTTTTGCCTCGGCAGTCGCCATCAACTCGCTGCCGATCCCCCGGTCGCGGTACTCGGGACAGACGTAGAGGTTCTCTATGGTCCCCCGGGTCGCCGTCGTTGCCAGCAGTTCACTCCCCGCACTGAACATGACGAAGCCCAGCACGGTCCCGGGGTCGGCGTCGAACTCGTCGTCGGCTTCGGCGACGGCGACGTAGAGGCCGTCGGCGACGATGGCCCGGCGGGCGTTCTCACGGATCGTGTCGCGGTTCTCGCTCGCCCGGAGGTGCGAGCCGACGGCGCGCTGTTCCTCGGCCAGGTCGACCCAGAGGTCGGCGATGGCGTCGGCCGCGTCCGTGTCCGGGCGTTCGACGTTCACTCCTCGCGCAGCACCTCGACCGCCGGCAGTTCCCCGCCGGTGAGCAACCGGAGGGCCGCCCCGCCACCGGTGCTGACGTGGTCGAACCCCTCGATTCCCAGTTGCCGGAGCGACGCCGCGGTGTCGCCTCCGCCGACGATGCTGTACTCGGCGTTGGTCGCCGCGCCGAATATCTCGCGGGTCCCGTGGGCGAACTGCTCCTCTTCGAACACGCCCGGCGGACCGTTCAGGATGGCCGTGCCGGCGGTCTCGAACACGTCCGCGTAGGCGGCCGCGGTGTTCGTCCCCACGTCTAGCGCCGGCGCGTCGACCGGCAATTCGTCGACGGTGACTTCGACGCGCTCGCCGTCCTGATCGACGGCCACGTCCTCTGGGACGTGGATCTTCTCGCCGTGCTCGGCGAGCAGGTCCTCGGCCCGCTCGACGGCGGTCGCGTCGCGGTCGGTGATCGCGTTCATCGACGGCTCGCCGATGTCGACCCCGCTGGCCGCGAGGAAGGCGTTGCCGGTCATCCCGCTCGTGAGGATCTCGTCGGCCAGTCCGCGGTCGAGGACGCTCTCGGCCACGTCGAAGGCGTCGGCGATTTTCGCACCGCCGAGCGCGTACACGCGTGGTCGCGGGGTGTCCTCGATGTTGCTCAGTACGTCGAGTTCCCGTTCCATGACCCGGCCGGCGTAGCTGTCGACCCGCATCGGCAGGCCGACGATGGAGGGCTGTGAGCGGTGGGCCGCGGCGAACGCGTCGTTGACGAACGCGTCGACGACCGGGGCCAGCCGGTCGACGAGGAAGGTCTCGGCGGCCTCCTCGGGCGGGAACTCCATGTACTCCTCGCTGTAGAAGCGGGTGTTCTCCAGCAGGACCGCCTCGCCCGAATCGAGGGCCGCGATGGCCTCGCGGGCGTCCGCGGAGAAGGTGGCGTCGCAGTACGATATCGGGTGGTCGAGTAATTCGCCGAGGCGGTCGGCGTGGTCTTCGAGTGTCGCGAACTCGTCGCCCCCGGGGCGGCCCTGGTGGGCGAGGACGGCGAGTTTGCCGCCACGGTCGAGCAGTTCCTGCAGCGTGCCGACGTGCGCGTGCAGCCGGGCGTCGTCGGCGAGGCGTCCGTCCTCGTCCAACGGGCTGTTGATGTCGACGCGCACCCCCACCGTCGTACCGTCGACGGCGAGGTCGGACAACGTCGGTATTCCCATGCTCCCCTCTCCCGCTCGGTAGAGGATATGTGTTTTGTTGTGGGGCGGGCCGGTTGAATGCGGACCGTCCCCCGACCGCGAAGGCGCTACACGTTCTTGCAGTCGCTACAGACCAGCTGCCCGTTGAACGTCGAGAGGTCGCGGCTCAGCGACCCACATAGCTCACAGATCCCCTGGTTCGAGTACTCCTCGTCGCCCGCCGCCCCGGAACCGGCCGTGGCGGCTACGGCCTCGACGGTCGACCCGCTACTTGTCTCGGGCCGCTCGCTCTCGACGCCGGGATCGAGCGTCGAAGCGGTCACCACGTCGTGTTCGGTGATCACGCCGGCCAGTTCGTCGCCCTCCGTCACGAGGAGGTGGCGCGAATCGGTCCCGGACATCCGATCGGTCGCGGCGGCCAGCGTCTCTCCCGGACCGACCGTCGGCGCGTTGTTCTGCATCACGTCCGCGACGGTCACCGACGCCAGATCGCCCCGTTCGACCGCTGTTTCGAGGACATCGCGCTGGGTGACCATCCCGATGGGGTCGGTCCCGCGCAACACGACGACCGTCTCGACGTCCTCTTCTAACATCAGCGCGGCCGTCTCCGCGAGCCCGTCGCCCTCGCTCGCGCCGACGTAGTCCCGTCGCATCACCTGTCCGACCGTGACGTTGCCGTTCATGTGCTACACTTTCACACACGGTATCTAAAAGCTACCTGCACCACGCTTAAGACTGCTCGTGCTCTACTTTCGAACCCTTCGAAGATTCCGGCGACGCGTCAGAAGTCCAGTTCCACGTCGGCCCCGGTCGCGCGGCACTCCTCCAGTGCGTGTTTGGCGGCCATCCCGGCTGTCTGTGCCGTCCGCCCGCGGCCGACGCCGACCTTGAGTTCCACGTCGACGGCCTCGTTCACGTGGTCGATGGCGTCCAGATAGTCCTCGGCGTCGAGGTCGGGACAGACCGCGATGACGTTGTCGCCGCCGACGAAGAAGGACAGCGAGCCGTGTGCCGTGCGCATGTATCGCATCAGCTCGGCGTAGCCCTGTTCGATGTGGATGAACGTGTCGAACTCGTTGAGTTCGTCCGTGTACTTGCCCGTCGCGTCGTTCACGTCGAAGTGGGCGATCTGAACGTCCGCGTCGGTCCGGAACTCCTCGTCGATGGTCCGGCCTCTAAGAATCTCCCGGCGGGTCTCGTCCTGCGCGCTCCCGGCGTCCTGGAGTTCGCCCGTGGCGTCGCCCAGCGCCTGCACCGGCGTCGTCCCCGTCGCGACGGCCATGCTCATGGTGACGGGATAGCGGTTGCCGACCGATTCCTGAATCATCGCGTGGTCGTCCACGTCCAGCCCGTTGGACACCGCGATCATGTTGTCGAACCGGGTGAAAAAGACGTAGCCGTTCCGGTTCCCGAACAACTGCGAGAGGTCGGCGTACAGCCGTGACTGCAGGGTCTGTAAGTCCACCTCGCGCCGCGGCTCCGGGGTGACCGTCCAGGGACCGTAGTTGTCGATCTGGACGTGTGTCACCTGCGTGTTCGTCACAGTAGCGACGGTTTGGTCCCGGGCCGCTATTTGTCTTCCGCTCTGATACAGATCTCCGGGCGCTCGCCGTCCAGTCGCGCCGTGAGTCGCGGCCCGCCGGTAAACTCGACGGTCCCCAGCAGCGAGTCGAACGCGACCACGCCAGTTGCCGTCAGCCGCGGCAGGTGACACTGGTATAGTTCCGCGCGTACCCGCCGCGGGTCGGCCTCAGATCCCGCCAGTCGTTCGGCCAGGTCACCCACCACGACCGGTTCCTCCGCCTCCCGGAGCAAACGGAGCGACCGACGCCGCCGCCGCGACGCGAGCAAGCCGTCGACGACGTGTGGCGGTAGCTCCCCCGCTCGATCGATTTCGTCAGGTTCGGGGTCCGCTGTGTGGGTCGCCATAGCTCGGCGTAAAACTACGAGCCTCCGGCACAAGTATGTGTCGCGGTCACACGCAACAGCCGGTCGCGATTCGAGACGGTCAGTCCGGCGAGACGCTCAGGCCAGTTCGTAGGGCCAGTAGCCCGCGTCGCGCATCGACTGGCCGACGACCTTGTGGAAGTCCGGGAAGTCCTCGAACTCCTCCTGATCGACGTTGTCGAAGATGTCGGCCACGCTGACGACCGTCTCGTAGTCGATCCGGATCGGTTCGTCGCCGAACTCCTCGACGAACTCCGCCTGAGAGAGGGGGAAGTCCTCGTCTTCGTCGATTTTCTTCGCGAGAATCGCCTGTCCGTATTTGCGGCGTCCCTCGCTACCCTCGTCGCCGTCGGGATCGTGGGGCCAGTCGCTCATACCACACGCTGGGGCCGAACCACGCAAAAACGTTACTCTCTCCGCGCGCGACGCGGGAACGCCGCCAGTTCGTTCACGCCAGAAGACATTTCACGGTCGCTCGGCAATCGTCGTCCGATATGCATCAGGTCCCCAGAACGCCACGACTCCACACGCCTGCTCTCGTCCGCTCCAGTACCCTCGCCGACGTATGAATCGCCGGAGTATCGTCGCCCTCGCCCTCGGGACCCTCCTCGTCCTCGGTATCGGGAGCACCGCCTTCGGCTTGTTCGACCCCTGCACAGGGGGTTCGATAGCACCAAGAGCGAACCTATCGGGCGCAGATCTCGCCGGCTGTGACCTCTCCGGGGTCGACCTCAGTTATGCGACGCTGAACGATTCCAATCTCGAGGATGCTAGCCTCTACGATGCGAACCTGTCCGGGGCGTCTCTCGATTACGTACGCCTTTCGGGGGCGAATCTGCTGGGTGCGGATCTGTCCGACGCGGTGCTGAAAAGCAGGTTAGACGGCTCTTTCGAAGCCCGGCAAGCGCGACTCGTGAGGGCGACGGTCGGCGTTCACGGTGCTCGGCTGGTCGCCGCGAATCTCACTGGAGCAACGATCGAGGGCGCGAGCGAGTCGGACCTATCGAACGCGTCTCTCGTCGACGCGAACCTCTATACAGCCGCGCTACGGGGGTCGACGCTCGTCGGTACCAGCGTCGACGGTGCGGACTTCCGCGGTGCCAGTGTCGACGACGCGTCGATCAGCAGCGTCGACTTCACCGAGGCACGGACCATGAGTGCGTCCTTCGACGATTCGACGATCGAGAACAGCGACCTGTCGGGCACGCACTCGACGTACACGTCCCTCGTCGACGCGACCCTCCAGAACGTCACCGCCCGCGGGACGAATCTCTCGGAAGCCGACCTGACCCGAGCCACGCTGATCTTCGTCGACCTGTCGGGCGGTGATCTCTCCGACGCGACGCTCCGGAACGCGTCGCTCCACAGCGTCGACCTGACCGACGCGCGCCTCCAGCGCGCCGACCTGCAGGGAATGGCCACCCAGTCGGTCGAATTCGACGGTGCCGACCTCACGAACGCCACCTGGGTCGACGGATCGACGTGTCGGACCCCCGACTGTGGAGGCCGGGCGTACTGACCGTTACAGAGTCCCGGAACATACAGTGAACGACCCGGATACAGTCGAGTCGGCTACCGCCGGATCACGAACACCGCGATCCCGACCACCAGCAGCCCGATCCCCCAGTACACCGAATCGCCCGGCAGATACGCCAGCAACAGCGTCACGATCCCCGACGTGATGAGCGACCACCCGATCGTCGTCCGATAGGTCATACCCTGTGGTCGATACGCTGCCCGTTCGGTGTACTGCAAGCATATGCAAGCTACCGGCCGACTACCGGCCGATGGTCCCCTGCCGGGTGATTGGCGCGTCGGAATCCAGACTGAACGCGACCAGTAGCGAGTCCTCGTTGGCAGTGACGGACACGTCGCCGTCGCCGATCACGAGCGCGCTCTCGGTGTAGCCGACCGACGCGTCGCCGACCGTCACCGCGCCCTCGAACACGTACAGATACGTGTCCCATCCCGGACGGGACGGGAGCGTGACCGTCGCATCCGCGTCGAGCTGGCAGTCGTAGAAATCGACGGCGTTCCGGACGTAAAGCGGGGCGTCGCCACCTTCCGGACCGAACAGGTGTCGCCACTCGCCGGCGACTGGATCGGGGATCGGTTCGTGCTGGATGTCGGGTTCGAGGTCGAGACTGTGCGGGCGGACGAAGATCTGGAGCATCCGCAGCGGCGGGTCCTCGGCCAGCGTCTCCTCGGCGTGCCAGAAGCCGCTGCCCGCGTTCATCACCATCAGGTGGTCGGAATCGGTGACGAGTTCGTTCCCGTGCCGGTCGTCGTGGCGCATGACGCCCTCGGGGACCCACGAGATGATCTCCTCGTTGCGGTGCTGGTGCATCCGGATCAGCGTGCCGGGGTCCATGAACGACTCGACGACGGTCGCCAGCGGCCCGTAGCCGTGGTCGTCGTGTTCGGGAACCGCCCGCCCCGGGAAGTCGAAGTGCGTCCTGAACTTGCCCTGGTCCCGCGAGACGTCCGTCCGCGGTGCCGTGTGTATCCGCGGCTCCGACCGCCCCGACGCTGGATCGTTCATCGACAACGCTAGAGCATCGAACAGTATAGGGGTTCTGCGGTGGGATGGGGATTCGAACCGGAGCCAGACGGTCGCTCACTTCGTTCGCGCTGCGACTGGCAGGGCTCGAATCCCCATGCACCGCTCTCCGCTCACGTTCGTTCGCGAAGAAGCGGTGGGATGGGGATTCGAACCACGGTCGTTCCCGTTCGTTCGCTGACTCGCGGCTTCGCCGCTCGTCCCCCGAGGCGCTTCGCGCCTCGCACCGCTCACTCACCTCTCACTCCCTGATTCGAATCCCAACACCGAATTTGCCACTCACGAGTTGTTCGTGGCAAAATACGGTGGGATGGGGATTCGAACCCCAGAGTCCGTGAGGACAACTGCTCTCAAGGCAGTCGCGTTAGGCCACTTCGCTATCCCACCGCAGCCACCACTTTTCCCCGACCACTATAAGACCTGTCGGTCACTCCCGAACCAGTTCCGGCCCGTCCTCGCCAGCGACCACGTCAAGTCCCAACTCGGCCACACACTGCGCCGTGTGTGCGGGGTGGTTTCGTTCGGCTGTGGCCCGAGCGCTGATCTGAGCCAGCGCACTCACCAGATCCGATCGCGTCTCGACGACCGGCGTCGTCGGCAGGAAGTCCACGCTCAGGTCGGCCGCGACGCCGCGGTCGGTCAGCGTCTCCAGAACCGGCGGCTCGTAGGCGTCCTCGAAGTCGACTCCCTCGGCGAACCCGGCGTAGTACACCCGGCCGTCGCTCGCGGGACCGAGGACGACGGCGTGTCGCCGGAGCTTCATCGCCGCGTTGTCGACGATCGTGCGGGTCAGAAACGGCGCGGTCGGCTCGACCACTGCGGCCGAGGTGACCTGTTCCTGTTCGAGCAGGTGCGAGACCGTGTTGCCCGCTCGTGCCGAGAACGACGCGCCGACCTGTACCTCGTATCGTGCGTCGTCGGGCGAGTCCAGCGCCGGCGCGACGGCCGCCCGGAGCTGTGCCTCCGAGGATTCCCCGTCGTGCTCGGGCAGGTCCGCATCGTCGCGGTAGTTGACGAGGAGGTCGCCCCCGCTGGCTTCGACCGCGCGACACACGTCCCGGAGCATGGCGACGTACAGTTCGGTCGCCTCGGCCTCGGAGAGCGGCGTCTCCGCGACGAGTTTCGGCAGGACGAGTCCCTCGCGCGGCGGGTCCGCGAGTACGGCGACGGTAGTCATGGGTAGCCATCGACGCGGGCGGCCCTTGAACGCGCCGTTTCGAGCGCCGGAATCACCCCCGTTTATATGACCGGTGGACCAATCCCGGGATATGATCTACGAACAGATGACCGGATTCGTCGGGTCGCTGTTGATCGCCGGGATGCTCGTCGGCGGTGCCGTCGGCATAGGGACGCTGATCGCCGGCGTACCGCCGGTGACATCGGTCACGGCGGTCGGTGCGACGCTCGCACTCACCGCCCTCTTCGTCCTCGGCCTCGCGGCGGCCGGCACCGCCGGCAGCGGCGGCCGCGTCTCGAACCCGTACTGGTGACTCAGCGGCCCCGCCGCCCCTTCGTCTGGCGGTAGTCACGATCCAGTAGCGACGCGAGGTGATCGAGCAGGGCCGCTCGCTGCTCGTCGGTCTGTTCCTCCGGGGCGATCACGGGGACCAGTTCGAATCCGCGCCCCCTGATCGTCGTCGCGTGGTCGTCTTCCACGTCGAAATCGTCGACCCGCTTCGTCGTATACTCGGCTGCCAGCGCGTCGAGCGGCCGCTGTCCGACGGGCAGGATGATCTCGGGGTTGATCATCCGGATCTCGGCCGTCAGGAATCCCTCGCAGTTGCGCACTTCGTCGTCTGTTGGTCCTCGTTCGGGATGGTGACACCGCGTCAGCGTCGTCAGAAAGACGTTCTCGACGGTCGGCTCGTCGCCGTCGGCGGCGTCGACGAACCCCAGTTCCGAGAGCATCGAGAGGACTGCGCGGCCGCCCTCGTCGTCGGTGAACGGGACGCCGGTCGCGTCCGCGCCTGATCCGGGGGACTCCCCGAGGACGAGGAAGTCGGCGCTCACGTCGCCGTAGCCGTGGACGATCTGCGTCCGGGTCTCACAGAGCGCTGGACACTGCCGGCAGTCCTCGTCCATCCCGAACGGGTTGGCCACCGTCTCCTGATTCGCGTCCATACCCGTCCCAGGGCCGGCCCGCGGATAAACGCCGGGGCGCAATCGATTCGCTGGCGATAGTGGTCGATTCGCTCCGCGGTGTGCGGTGTCAGTGGCGACAGTTGGGAGAAGGGGACGGCCGACGAGTCGCCGGGTTAGTCGTCGTCCTCGGTCGACTCGGCCCGGGTCGCGGCGTCCTCGGGGTCGTCCTGCGGACTCGACGGGTGGTAGTCGGTGTCGTACTCGCCGGGCCGGCCGTCGATGCGGTCGGGGTTGATCCGGCCGGACAGCAGCATGAAGTCCAGCACTGTGCAGGCGAGCATCGCCTCGACGACGGGGACGGCCCGTGGCGGCAGGACGGGGTCGTGGCGACCGACGACCTGAATCTCCTTGCGCTCGCCGTCCTCCCAGTCGGCGGTGGTCTGGGTCTTCGGAATCGAGGTGGGTGCGTGCCAGGATACTTCGCCGTAGATCGGTTCGCCAGTCGTGATGCCGCCCTGGAGGCCGCCGTGGTCGTTGCCGACGGGGACTGGGTCACCCTCCTCGCTCACCGTCTCGGGGTGGGACTCGCCGTCGTCGAACTCCCAGTCCTCGTTGCGGTCGATGCCGGCCACGTCGCGGGCGTCGCGCCCGAGGCCGTACTCGAATGACGTCACGGCCGGGATGGCGAACATCGCCTTTCCGAGTCGCGCGGGCACGGAGTCGAACCGTGGCGCGCCGAGCCCGCGGGGGACGCCGCGACACTCGAAGTAGATCGACCCGCCGATGGAGTCGCCCTCCTGCTGGTACTGGTCGGCGACCTCACGCATCTCCTCTGCCGTCTCGGGGTGCGCACACCGGACCTCGTTCTCCTCGGTGTGTTCGAGCATCTCCTCGAAGGTGACCTCGGGTGCCTCGACGTCGCCGATCTGGTTGACGTGGGCCTTGATCTGCACGTCGTACTCCGAGGCGTCGAGGACCTGCTGTGCGATCGCGCCCGCGGCGACCCAGTTGACAGTCTCTCGGGCCGACGAGCGACCGCCGCCGCCCCAGTTGCGCGTCCCAAACTTCGCGGAGTAGGTGTAGTCGCCGTGGGACGGTCGCGGGGCCGTGACGAACGGTTCGTACTTGCCGGAGCGAGCGTCCTTGTTCTGGATGACCATCCCGACGGGGGTGCCTGTCGTGTAGCCGTCTTGCAGGCCGCTGTTGATCGTCACCTCGTCCGGTTCGCCCCGGGAGGTGGTGATCATCGACTGGCCCGGTTTGCGCCGGTCGAGTTCCCGCTGAATCGCTTCCTCGTCGAGTTCCACGCCGGCGGGAACCCCCGAGACCGTACAGCCCATCGCTTCCCCGTGACTCTCCCCGTAGGTCGTCACCTGGAAGAGCCGTCCGAAACTGTTGCCGTTCATTACTGCCTTCTGGGTGGTCCTGGCATTTGAAGGTTGAGAAAGCGTCGAACCCAGCCGTCTGCGTGTGAGTCCGGACGTGGGTCGCGGGACCGTCACGATCGTAGCGACCGCGCCGAGTTGACGACGACGAGGAGGCTGGAGGCAGTCATCGCGACCGCAGCGAACAGCGGGTTCAACAGGCCGGCGACGGCTATCGGGATCGCGACGCCGTTGTAGAGGAACGCCCAGCCGAGGTTCTGCCGGATGCGGCCGTGCGTGCCGTTGGCGATGTCGAACAGCGTGGCCACGTTCCGCAGGTCGTCGTCGAGCAGGACGGCGTCGGCGGCGTCGGCCGCCAGGTCCGTCCCGCTCCCTAGCGCGACGCCGAGGTCCGCGGCGGCCAGTGGGGGTCCGTCGTTACTCCCGTCGCCGACCATCGCGACGGTCCCGCGACTCCGCAGGCGGTCGACCGTCTCGGCTTTGGCTTCCGGCGGGACGCCGGCGAACACCTCGTCCGCGTCGATGCGATCCTCGATGCGCTCGACCGCACCGCTCTCGTCGCCCGTCAGGACGACCACTTCGTGGTCGGCCGAGAGATCCGCGACGACCTCGGCGGCCTCCGGTCGCTCACGCTCACCCAGCAGGAGCAGTCCCCGCGCCTGGCCGTCCCAGCCGACGAACACGGAGCGCTGGCCGGCAGCTGCCGCCCCCTCTGCTCGCTGTGCCAGCGAGTTCGGGATCGACAGCCCCTCGTCCCGGAGCAGGTCAGCCCGGCCGACAGTCACGCGATCGCCGTCCACGACGGCGCTGACGCCGGTCGAGTGGCGCTCGAAGTGGGTCGCCTCCGGTGGAGCGTCGGCCGACTCGGTGATCGCGGTGGCGACGGGATGGTTCGCCCGGGACTCGACCGCGGCCGCCCGGTCGCGGATGACATCGGGGTCGTCACCGACGACCTCGGCGACGCGCATCTCGCCCGTGGTCAGCGTCCCGGTCTTGTCGAACACCATCACGTCGACCTCTGGGACCGCCTCGAAGACGGCCTCGGAGACGACGACGATGCCCGCGTCGGCGGCCTCGCGAATCCCGGCGGCGACGGCCAGCGGCGTCGCCAGCCCCAGCGCACAGGGACAGGAGACGATCAGAACTGTGAGCCCGATCAGCAGTGCAGACACCGCGCTCCCGCCGGTCAACAGAACCCACGCCGCCGCCACGAGACCGAGCGCGATCACGGTCGGCACGAACACGGTCGCGAGTCGGTCGGCCAGCCGTTGCATCCCCGGCCGGGTGCTCTGGATGGACCAGAGCAACTCGACGATGCGGTCGAGCGTGCTTTCGGCGTCGGCCGCGACCTCGACGGTCAGCGGCGAATCGGTGACGACGCTCCCGCCGATCACCTCCTCGCCCGGGACCTTCTCGACGGGCATCGGTTCACCGCTGAGCAGCGACTCGTCGACCGCGGCCGATCCCTCGACCACTTCGCCGTCGGTCGGGAGCCGCTCGCCGGCCTTGACGAGCAGGCGGTCGCCGGCCGACAGCTGCTCGACCGGGACCGTCTCCGTCCCGTCGGCTGTCAGGCGTCGCGCCTCGGTGACCCGGGATTCGGTCAACTCCGAGAGCAGGCCGACAGCGCGGTCCTTGACCCGGCCCTCGTAGTAGTTGCCCAGCGAGACCACGAGGACGATGGCCACGGTCACGTCGAAGTAGAGGTGGGTGCGGCCGAGCAGCATTGCGACGGTGCTGTAGCCGTAGGCGGCCGTGGCCGCGAGCGCGACCAGCAGGTCCATGTTTGGGTGGCCGGCCCGGATACTGACGTAGGCCCCGCGGAGGGTCGGCCATCCCGTGTAGAAGAGGACGATCGAGGTCAGCAGCCAGACGTTCCCGAACAGGTAGAGGCCGACGAGACTGTTCAGGTCGATGAAGGGCACGTCGTATCCGAAGTAGGTGGGGTACAGGAAGATGGCGTACCAGCCCATCACCATCATGCCGAAGAATCCGCCGAGCGCGAGCGCCCACGCGGACTCGTCGGCCTCGCTCTCGGACTCGATCCCCCGGGATCGGGCCGTGTACCCGTAGCCGGAGACGGTGTCGGCGAGGTCGTCGGCCCGGGTCTCGTCGGGATCGTAGACGACCCGCATCGTGTCCGTGGCGTAGCTGGCGGCGGCGTCGTGGACGCCCGACTGCTCGACGGCACGCGATTCGAGGAACGCCTCGCAGGTCCCGCAGTGCATCCCGTCGACCGCGAGGTATCCGGTCTCGGCGTCCTCGGGCACCTCGATGTCGTCCGTGTCACGGCGCTCGTCGAGGTCGTCCTCGCTCGTCTCCACGTCGTCGAGCGCACGGGCGACCGAGAGACAGCCCCGACAGCAGTACTCGCCGCCGTCGCCGTCGGTGATCGGCGGGTCCGGCGTCGGTCGATCACAGAGTGTACAGTCGGTCATGTGAGCGGCTGGTAGAACGGCACGGGTAGCATCGGGACGCCGACGCCGAGCAACATCAGGCCGTGTGAGAGAGGGATGTATCCCAGCAGGACGAAGGCTCCACCCAGCAGCCGATGGAGTGTCCGCCGGTGGCCGTCACCGAGCGTCCCCAGCACCGTGCCGTAGGCAAAGAGCGTCGGGACCGTCCCCAGTCCGAGGATCCCGAGGCTGAGCGCGGCCCGGACGGGATCACCAAGCGCGAACGCGTAGACGTACGCGGGGTAGAGGATCGGACAGGGGAGGATCCCGTGGACCGCACCGAGACCGACGATCTTCGGCGAGCCGACCAGCCGGTCGACGCGAGCAGTGAGCCACCCGGTGATCCGCTGGAAGCCGCGCGTGACGACAGCGGGCGTGAACCGGTCGAGGTGACCGGTACCGCCCAGCAGGTATCGGATACCCGTCGCGACGATGACCAGGCCGACGACGAGGCCAGCGACGATACGGATCGGGTTCGCGATGCCGGGGAGGTCCCCGACCGAGGCGAACACCACGCCACCGGCTGCGGCCGCGAGCGCGCCGATAGCCGCGTAGCTGATCGTCCGACCGAGGTTGAACAGCAGGTGCTGGCGGACGGCGAAGGGCGTGAGCCGGCGACTCCGGTCGGTGCCCGTCCGTGCGTCCATCCGGTCGGCGTACAGCGTCACCAGCGGTCCACACATCCCCAGACAGTGCGCGCCGGCCAGCAGGCCGATCACGGCGAACACCAGCAGGTCGACGTTGCCCTCGACGGCGGTCACACCGGCCAGCTGGAGATACGTCGCGGTCATATATCGATCGGCTGGCTACCACTCAGTTGTGGGCTGGGTCGGTTTCCCGTGCTTCGGCCTCGGTCGGCGAGAACAGCAGGTAGAGGCTCGTCGAGATCAGTACGACGTTCGTGACCGTGACGACGGCCGACAGGTAGAACGAACGGGTCGCGCCGAATACGACCACCGGCACCAGCGCCAGTAATCCAATCGCGACGACGATTCGCGGCGAGAGCGAGTCGAATCCCCTGATCATACCGACTCTTGGCGAACGTGGAGTATAATCGTGGGCGCTGTTCCCACGACGTGAGAACTCCCGGTATTGAATTTAACGAACATGTGCGAACACTCGATCATGACCGAGACGGAGACAGACAGCGGAGTCGTCGGCGAGGACGCGTACGCCGACGGCACTCTGGTTCGGGACGCAGAGATCGATCGACCGCTCTCACAGGAGGAGTACGATCCGAAGGGAACGCTGGCGTTACTGTTCGTGTACTTCCTCATCCTCGCGTTTATGTGGACGTACATGTACTTCGTCGAGTTCCTGGGTAACGGTCCGACGGTGGTGGGGTGACCTGGGATGCACGTTCACAACTACGAGAAACTGTGGCTGGGGGCGTCCCTGCTTTTGATCGTCGGGTTCGTCTCGACCGTCGTCTACGGTGCGGTCGGTGCCGGCGTCGTCATGGTCAACGACGAGGGCGGACAGGTGAACCCGAGTAACCTCGGAAACACGAGCGGGTTCGACGATCCGGGTGTTACGAAGGTCGGCCCCAACGAATACGAGGCCCACATCATCGCCATGCAGTTCGCCTACCAGCCCGGGACCATCGAGGTGCCCGCGAACAGCACGGTCACGTTCCACGTGACCTCCCGGGACGTGCTCCACGGGTTCGAGATCGCCGGGACGAACGCCAACACGATGGTGATCCCCGGCGAGGTGGCGAAAGTCACCGTCGAGTTCGACGAACCCGGCCGCTACGGTATCGTCTGTCACGAGTACTGTGGCTCCGGCCACCACGACATGGCCGGCGAGTTGATCGTTCAGGAACCGTCAAACTTCACGATGGGGGACGACACGCAGACGGAGACGAGCGGAAACGGGACGACGAACGCGACTGCAACCGCGACGCCGACCGGAGGTGAGTCGGCGTGAGTACCCCCGGTGAGACGACCGGCGAGACCGTCGACTCGGCCCGGGAGATGCTCCCGGACAACTCCTTTCTGATTCAGTTCCCCCACGTCTCGCGGGTCGTGCGGTCGCTGTTCCTGACGGCGTTCGTCGCCTTCGGGATCGGGGCGTTCATGGGCGTCCTCCAGGCACTCCACCGGACCGATATCGCCCGGCTCGTCCCGTCGGAGGACTACTACACCCTCCTGACGCTCCACGGCGTCTTGCTGGTGATCGTGTTCACCATTTTCTTCCTCGCGGGCGTGTTCGCGTGGGCGAACACGCGAAGCCTGGACCGTCCGCCGGTGAGCAAGCGGTTCACCTGGTTCTGGGTCACTGCGATGTCGATCGGGACCGCGATGGCGGGTATCTCGATCCTCGCCGGACTGATGCCGGCATCGAACATCAGCGCGGACGTACTCTTCACGTTCTACGCACCCCTGCAGGCACACCCGCTGTTCTACGTCGGCCTCGCGCTGTTTATCATCGGGACGTGGCTCGCCGGTATCGACTGGTTCCGCCAGTATCTCGCCTGGCGGCGCGAGAACCCCGGCGAGCGCATCCCGTTGCAGTCGTTCATGGTCCTCACGACGATGCTCATGTGGTTCATCGCCACCATGGGCGTCGCCGTCGAGGTCGTCGTCTTCCTGATCCCGTGGTCGCTCGGGCTCATGCCCGCGCCGAACCCCTTGCTCACGCGGACGCTGTTCTGGTTCTTCGGCCACCCCGTCGTCTACTTCTGGCTGATGCCGGCGTACCTGCTGTGGTACACCGTGTTGCCGAAACTCGCGGGTGGACGGCTGTTCAGCGACCCGCTCGCACGCGTCGTGTTCGTCCTCTTCCTGCTGCTCTCGACCCCGGTCGGGATCCACCACCAGTACGTCGACCCCGGCATCGCGGAAGGGTTCAAGTTCATCGCGATGACGAACACGATGTTCCTCCTGCTGCCCAGTCTGCTGACGGCCTTCACGGTCGTCGCGAGCATCGAACACGGCGCGCGCCAGCGCGGCGGCACCGGCTACTTCGGCTGGCTGAAAGCGCTCCCGTGGCGCGATCCGGCCTTCACCGGGATGGCACTCGCGGGACTGATGTTCGCCGCCGGCGGGTTCAGCGGCATGGTCAACGCCGGGATGAACATCAACTACCTCGTCCACAACACCATCTGGGTGCCGGGCCACTTCCACCTCACCGTCGGGACGGCCGTCGCACTCACGTTCATGGCCGCCTCCTACTGGCTCGTCCCCCGGATCACCGGCCGGAAACTCTACAGCCGTCCGATCGGCCTCTTCCAGGTCGTCCTCTGGTTCGTCGGCATGGTGTTCATGTCCGCGGCGATGCACCGGGGTGGCCTCGCGGGCATCCCGCGCCGGACCGCCGAACCGCAGTACCCGCAGGTCACCTTCGAGACGATCGCCGGATCGGTCACCAGCCTCCGGCTGCAACTGGCGTTCGGCGGCGTCCTGCTGTTCGTCTCGGCGCTGCTGTTCCTCATGAACGTCGCCCTGACCGCGATGAACAACGAGCCGGCTCGCGGACTCGACTCGGCGCTGCCGCCGGCCCTGTCCGGTCCGGAGCAGTCGCCGACCGTGCTGGACAACCTCAAGCTCTGGGCGCTGATCGCCGTCGTGCTCGTGATCCTCGCGTACTCGTTGCCGCTGTACAGCATCGTCCAGGGTGCCGGCCTCTACCCGGCCGGACAGGAAGCGTCGCCGGCAATCATCGCGCCGTTGCTGGAGGTGATCGCATGAGTCGCCTCTCGCCGGCCGCGCTGTTGATCGTCGGCGCGTTCATGGTGCCGGTGTTCATCGAACTCCCGGTCGTGCTATCCTTTGTCGGGATCGATCTGCCGATGCCCGTCTCGCTCGGTATCGGCGTCGTCGCGTTCGCCCTCGTGCTGGTCTGGTCGGAGGTCAGCGAGACGCCCGACGCGGCAGACGCCTGACCGGACGGCGGCCCCTTTTCGAAGCCGAATTACGCCGAAAAGTAGTCGTTCGGCCGGCTAGATGGACCGTCTACCGTCACCGAGCATCGGCTTCTGTTCGGTCAGCACGTACGCGACGCCCAGCAACAGCAGCACCGAGACGAGCGAGCCGACGAGGTAGCCGTTCGACCCGGGAACCGTCGGTCGCCCGAGCAGGAGCCACGCTCCAAGCGCCGTGTAGGCCACTGCGAGGAGGCCGACGACGCGGCCGATCCACATCGCCATGCGTTCCGCAGTTGTCTGTCGTGACATAGTCACCGTAAACTACGCGATGCGGTATCAAATCCGTCCTGTGCGTTCTCAGATCGTGAGAACCCTGGTAACGAAGGGAACGGCTGTCGCGTTCGCCCACGAGAGTTTATCAATGGGGCCGGAACCACCACCGCCCATGATCTGACGCATCGTCGCGGCCCAGCCCGCGATAGCACGGGACACTGGGCCGCGAGTCGCCCGTCCCGTCTGTTCGCCCCCACGTTCGCCTCCGCCGAGCCGTCACTCCTGGCTCACGTCTGCACCGATGCCGGCGAACACGTCGAAGAAGTCCGGGAACGACACGTCGACGTGTTCCCCGCCCTCGATCGTCGTCGTTCCGTCGGCGACCAGCCCGGCAACCGCCAGCGACATGACGATACGGTGGTCCGCACGGCCGTCGACCGTCGCGCCCTGGAGGTCGGTCTCGCCGCCGTGGATCGTGAGGCTATCCTGCTCCTCCTCGACCGACGCGCCCATGGCGGTCAGTTCCTCGGCCATCGCGCTCACGCGGTCGGTCTCCTTGTAGCGGACGTGCTCGCAGTCGGTGATCGTCGTCGTCCCGTCGGCGACCGCGCCCAGCACCGCGATGGTCGGTAGGAGATCGGGCGTATCCTCGACGCCGACCTCGATCCCCGACAGGGAGGACTGACGAGTCGTGATGACGCCCGCCTCGCGGTCCCACTCGATGTCGGCTCCCATCCGCTCCAGAATATCGACGATGGCCGCGTCGCCTTGCGCGCTGGGCTGTGCGCCCCTGACCAGAAGTTCGTCCTCGGCCGCCAGCACCCCGGCGGCCAGCAGGTACGACATCGAAGAGAAGTCGCCGGGCACGGCGTACTCGCCGCCCTCGGGTGAGTACGTCTGTCCACCGGCAACCCGGAAGCCAGCGTCGGTCTCGACCCCCTCGACGCCGAACGCCTCCAGTACCTCGATGGTGATCTGCACGTACGGCGCGGATTTGAGTTCGGTCTCCAGGTCGATCTCGATCCCATCGTCGGTGACCGCGCCGGCCATCAACAGCGCGGTGATGTACTGGGAGGATACGTCGCCGGGGATCGAGACGCGTCCACCCTCGACGGGCCCCTTCACCACGAGCGGTGCCTGCCCGTTCCCGCGGGTGCTCTCGGCACGACCGTCCAGTTGCTCGACTGCGTCCAGCAGTGGCCCCTGGGGCCGCGACCGGAGCGACTCGTCGCCGGTCAGGACGGTGATGCCGTCGGCCAGCGCTCCCGCGGCCGTCACCAGCCGCATCGTCGTCCCGCTGTTGGCGCAGTCGATCACGTCCGCCGGCACGCCTGGCTGGCCATCGAACCCCTCGATTTCGAGGGTACTGTCGTCGTCACCGCGATCGACGGAGCCGCCGTAGGCTTCGACGGCGCGCATGGTCGCCCGCGTGTCCGCGCTCACGAGCGGGTCGGTGACGGTCGCGCCGTCGGCGTACCCCGCCGCGAGGATCGCCCGGTGCGTGTAGCTCTTCGAGGGCGGAGCCTGAACCGTTCCGCCGACCCGTGACGGTGAGATCTCGACGTTCATGCGGGAGTCCTCGTAGTCGGCCGGCATGAGGGTACCGGACCCGAACGGTCGACCCACGAGGTTTTGTCGGTCGGGGACGCAGTCGGGCGTATGGAACCCGATCTCTCCGCACTCGACGCCTTTCTAGACGAAACGGGCGTCGACGGCTTCCTGATCGACGCCGACGGCGACGACTCCGATCAGCACTATCTCTCGGGATTTTCCGCTCCCGATCCGTTCCACACGCTCTACGACGGCGAGGTCCACCTGCTGGTCTCCAGCCTGGAGTACGGCCGCGCGAAGTCCGAGAGCCGGGCGGCGTCGGTGGAACGACACGTCGACTACGACATGCCCGCGCTGGTAGAGGAACACGGCCGACTGGAGGGCGGCCGTCGCGTCCTCGCCGACTTCCTCGCCGAGCGCGGCGTCGAGTCGGTCGCCGTTCCCTCGCGATTCCCGCTGGCGACCGCCGACGGCCTCCGCGAACACGGGATCGAGGTTCGAGACCCCGAGACGCCGCCGATCGGCCGCGGCGGGACCAACGTGATCGAGGAGATCCGCGCGACCAAGACCGACGAGGAGGTCGACCACGTCCGCGCGGCCCAGAAATCCAACGAGGCCGCCATGAGCGCTGCCGAGGAACTGCTGGACGCCGCGACCGTCGCCGACGGTCAGCTCCACTACGAGGGCGAACCGCTCACCAGCGAGCGCGTCAAAGAAGAGATCGAGGTGACGCTGCTCCGGGAGGGCTGTGCGCTCGACGAGACCATCGTCGCCTGCGGGACCTCCGCTGCCGATCCGCACGACCGCGGGAGCGGCCCACTGGCGGCCGACGAACCGATCATCGTCGACATCTTCCCGCGGGACAAGACAAGTTCGTACCACGCCGACATGACCCGAACCTTCCTGAAGGGCCAGCCCTCCGAGGAGATCGGGCGGTGGTACGACCTGACCGCGGAAGCCAAACGGGCGGCCCTCGATGTCGTCGAACCGGGCGCAACCGGCTCGGACGTGCACGACGCGGTCTGTGACGTGTACGAGGACGCCGGCGAACCCACTCTCCGAAGCGACGAGACCACGGAGACCGGCTTCATCCACAATACCGGCCACGGCGTCGGGCTGGACGTACACGAACAGCCCCTCGTGGGCCCGGGCGGTGACGAACTCGAACCCGGACACGTCATCACGATCGAACCGGGCCTCTACGATCCGGCGGTCGGCGGCGTCCGGATCGAGGACATCGTCGTCGTCACCGAGGACGGCTACGAGAACCTCACCGACTACCCCGAAGCGCTCGTCGTCTGAGTGGTCCCGTTCCGGGGCGTCTGGGTCGCGTTGTCACTCCTGCGTGCCTCGTCGAGCCACTCCGGTGGCTGGATCGTCACGTCGCCGACCGCCGTGATACGGTAGTCGAGAGTGTAGACGAACGGTTCTCCCCGCTGGGTGCCCCGCAGGTCGATGGACGCGCGGCGGATCACGCCGTTCGGCGCGATCAGTATCTCACCCGAGGAGTGATTCAGCGTCACCGTCGCGTTCGGACCGGTGTTCACGCCGCGCAACTCGAAGGCGGTGTACCGCTTGCCATCGCGGGTGACGTTGCCGGCCGGTTCGAACTGCCCGAACTCGTAGATCCGCGCCAGCCGACTGAGTCGGATACCGTCGGTGTGAGCCGTCGAGAAACTGGCGTTCCCGAGCGCGGCGCGGCCGTATTCGGTCGTGCCGTTGGTGTCGACGCGGGAGAAGACGGCTGTGCTGTTCACGTAGCGGTCGAGTGTACCGTTCCGTGACTGCGTCCCGATCAGCTGTCGCTCGCCGTCCGGATCGCTCGCCACCGCGACGCTGGCGTTCCGGCTCCTGTTCGGTGTCTCGATAGTGACGTCGACGGAGAGTTCGTAGCTCTCGTTGGCCAGCACGGCGGTGTGATCGTTGAGCCGGCCGGTCGGGATGGTCCCCCCGTCGCCCTGCTCCGTCGTGTTCGCTTCGGTCGGGGGGTCGGTGTCCGGCTGTTCGACCCAGGAACACCCCGCCAGTACCATCGCGACGGCGACTACGGCCGCGAGCACCACCCGCCTGTTCATACCGGATGCCCTCGGCGCGGCGGTAAAAGGCTCGCGGTCGTCGACCCGAACCGCTTTTGAGCGGGCCACGGTTACCACGTCCGCATGAACGTACTCGTGGTCGGTGCCGGCGCGATGGGCCGGTGGTTCGCCGACGCGGTCCGGGCGGACGACGTGGGGATCGCCTTCGCGGATCCCGACGACGCGGCCGCGAGCGCCGCCGCCGACGCCGTGGACGGCCGGGCCGTCCCGCTCGACACCGACGAGTCCTTCACGGCGGTCTGTATCGCAGTCCCCATCCCGGTCGCCGTCGAGGCGATCGCCACCCACGCCGACCGGGCCGAACGCGCGCTGATCGACGTGACTGGCGTCGCCGCCGAACCCGTCGCCGCGATGCGCGAACACGCGCCAGACCGCGAACGTCTGAGCCTCCACCCGCTCTTCGCCCCGGAGAACGAACCCGGAAACGTCGCCGCCGTCGTCGACGCCGCCGGATCGACGACCGACGCGGTCCGGGACGCGCTGACGGCCCGCGGGAACGATGTCTTCGAGACCACGGCGGACGAGCACGACCGCGCGATGGAGACCGTCCAGGCCAAGACCCACGCCGCCGTCCTCGCCTTCGGGCTGGCCGCCGACCCGGTACCCGAGGAGTTCCAGACGCCGATCTCCACGGTATTATTCGACCTCCTCGAACAAGTCACCGGCGGCGACGCGCGCGTGTACGCCGACATCCAGGACGCCTTCGACGGGGCCGAGGACGTGGCTGCGGCGGCCGAGGAGCTCGCAGCGACCGACGCCGACGCGTTCGGCGCGCTCTACGATCGGGCGGGTGACCACCGATGAACGAAGCCCAGCGCGACGGGGTCCGGGACAACGCCCGGTACCTCCAGTCGGTCCGCCCCATCGACCCCGAGGAGATCCAGGAGTACGTCGAGGGGCGCCCCCATCCGGCGGCCATCGCGCAGGTGTTGCGGGAGGACGCCTTCGATCTCGGACTGCTGGAGAACGAGGACGGCACGTTCGAACCGGTCGAAGAAGGCTCTCTGTCGGTTCCTTTCCACGGCGTCGAGGCGTTCCCATCGGCGTACTCGTTGGCACTGGAGGACCTGTTCGTCGAGGAGTACGGCCCGGGCTGGCCGGAGGGCGAGTCGGGCGAGGCGATCCGCGAGCGCATCCGCGACCTGAAGGCCGACTACCTCTGGGGCAACGACGTGGCGTACGACGCGGAGACGGCGCTCTCCTACGCGCTCTATCACCTCCCCGACTACTACGCCGCCGTCCAGTACGTCCTCGCGGACCTGATCGCGGACGGTCTGCTCCCCCGGAAACTCAGGGTGCTGGACGTGGGTGCCGGTGTCGGCGGCCCGGCGCTGGGGCTGGCCGATCTGGTGCCCGAGGACGCGCTGGTCGAGTACCACGCCGTGGAACCCAGCGCTGCGACCGACGTGCTCTCGGCCATGCTGGAAGAGACCGGCCGGAATTTCCGGACGACGATCCACGAAACGACGGCGGAGGACTTCGAACCCGAGGGTGAGTACGACCTGCTCCTCTTTTCAAACGTTCTGAGCGAACTCGACGACCCCGCCAGCGTCGTCGACCGCTACCGCGAAGCACTCGCGGTCGACGGCTCGCTCGTCGCGCTCGCACCCGCCGACCGGGAGACCGCCATCGGGCTCCGGGAAGTCGAGCGCGCCGTCGAGGATGGGCTGACGGTCTATGCCCCGACGGTGCGGCTCTGGCCGAATGCCACGCCGACCGACGAGGGCTGGTCGTTCGACGTCCAGCCAGACCTCGAACCGCCGGGCTTCCAGCGCCGACTGGACGAGGCGGCCGGCGGCCCCGACCACGAACCCGGCGAGTTCGTCAACGTCGACGTGCAGTACGCCTACACGATCATGCGGCCGGACGGACAGCGCCGGATCGACTTCTCGCCCTCGGTCAGCGAGTTCGCCCGGATGGCCGACATGGACACGCACGTCTCCAACCGCATCGACGTGGCGGCGATCAAGTTGAGCCACGACCTCGCTGGCGAGGACGCCAACCCGCTGTTCAAGATCGGTGACGGGAGCGAACAGGTCGCTCACTACGCCGTGCTGACGAAGGAGTCGGCACTCAACGAGGACCTGCGAACGGCCGCGTACGGCGACCTCCTGCTCTGTGAGAACGTGCTGGCGCTCTGGAACGACGACGAGGAGGCCTACAACCTCGTGGTCGACGGGGAGAGCGTCGTCGACCGCGTCCCCGCCGACGCCTGACTCACTCCGGAGCCAGACCGTCGCCGTTCTCGAACCACGTCGCGAACGACCCGAGCGCGAGCAGCCAGACGAACGCGAGCGTCCCCGCACCCAGCATTCCGAGGAGTACTGCGACCCACCACAGGTCGACGCTCCGCAGGAGCGCCGTGGTGGCCGCGACGAACGCCAGGAAACTCGTCGCCAGGCCGACGAAGACGATCGCGCTCCGGAGCCGGTCGGCTCGCGACTCGTCGAACTGTTCGAACAACAGCCAGCGGCACCGTCCCAGTACCGACAGGTTCTCCGGTGGTACCCGTTCCTCCGTCATAATTTGTAACTTACAAAAACTATTATATAAAACTGGTCCCGACTCAGTCGCCGACCGTCGCGGGTGAGCGGTGGCCTTTTGCGACGGCCGGTCACAGGTTGCGACATGGCCGAACCGGAGATCCTGTTGACGAACGACGACGGCATCGAGAGCACCGGGTTCCGCGCCCTCTACGACGTGCTCTCGACCGTCGGGACGGTGACGGCCGTCGCCCCCGCCGCGGATCAAAGTGCCGTCGGCCGGACACTCTCGCACAACGTCGAGATCCACGAGCACGAACTCGGCTACGCCATCGAGGGGACGCCGGCCGACTGCGTGGTGGCCGGCCTCGGCACGCTGGTCCCCGACGCCGACCTGGTCGTCGCGGGCTGTAATCAGGGGGCCAACCTCGGCGCGTACGTGCTGGGTCGGTCGGGGACCGTCAGTGCGGCCGTCGAGGCCACCTTCTTCGACGTGCCCGCCATCGCCGTCTCGCTGTACGTTCCCGTCAGCGAGGACACCAGTTACACGGACGTGGACGTGGACCGCTCGGCCTACGACAACGCGGCCAGCGCAACCCGCTATCTCGCCGAGCATGCCGCCGACGCTGGCGTGTTCGAGCACGCGGACTATCTCAACGTCAACGCGCCTGTTCCCGAGCAGGGCGGTGCGGGCCCCGCCGAGATGGTCGTCACCGAACCCTCCCGAACCTACATGATGGACGCCGAGCGCGACGGCGAGGAGATCACCCTCCACGACCGCATCTGGGAACTGATGGGCGAGGGAGAGATTCCCGACCCCGAGGGGACCGATCGCCGCGCCGTCGTCGACGGGGCGGTTAGCGTCTCCCCGTTGACCGCGCCACACACCACCGAACACCACGAGGCGCTCGACGCGCTCGCCGAGACGTTTTCCGACGCCGACCGCTGAGTTACTCCTCGTCGAGGTGTTCTTCCGTCTTCAACACGATCTGATCGTCGTCGATTCGCTCGACGTGGTCGCTCCGGATCGGGTAACTCTCCTCGTCGTCACCCCAGCCGAGCGTCGACATGACGCGTTCGGCGATGCCGTGGTGGGGATCGACGTACATCATGTCTCCCTCCACATCGGTCACTGTCCCCACGTCGTCGCCGGTGGCGTCGACCACCTTCTTGCCGATTACGTCGTCGTCGAACTGGGCTTCCTGCCCGGCCGCGGCCGCCCCGGTCGTTTCCGCCGATTCGCCCATCTCGGTTCCGGGAGCGTCTGCCGACTCCTCGCCGACGACCTCGCGGGTGTCGATGATGTCCATGTCGAGCCGTTCACCGTCCGTGGCGTCCGCGTGCATACGCGTCCGGGTGATGACCTCGTCTTCGACGGTTCGGCTTCGCTCGAACTCCGTCTGGATCCGGTCGTTCTCGTGGAATTCGCTCCGGACTTCGCTCTGGGCAAGCACGTCGTCGGCCGACTCGTCGGTGTCGAAGAGGCCGCCCTCGGCGATCGAACGGTGGAGTCCCTCCACGTCGATATCGTGGTCCTCGAGTGTATCGTCCTCGCTGATGTCGACTCCGGTCACGCGGCTCTCGACCGAGTACTGGTCGACGAGGTCGCGCGTGACCGACCAGGTCTCCCGCACGTCGAGCTGTGCGCTGTACGGGATCGCGTCGGCGTCGATCGGCGTCCGTTCGTCGCGGTCCTCGGCCATATCGGACTCCCGTTCGGCCGTCGTATCGCCGGTGGGTTCCGCCTCGCCGCGAACGTCGCGCTCCGTGTCGGCCTGCGCACGGACCTCACTCCGGTCGGCCATCGCGAGGTAGCGGTCCCGGTCGAAGCCGTCCGTGGCCGACGCGTCGTCGTCGGCAAGCAGGTCGCAGTTCGTACACTCCCGGTCGACCAGTCGCACGTCGACGATATCGGCGTCGACGACGGTTCTGTCTACCAGTTCGCTCTCGACGGTCGCCTCCTCGTGGACGACCGTCTCGACGACGGAGGTCTCCTCGATCTGTGTGGTGACCGTCTCCCCCTCCAGGATCCGCTCTTCGAACTCGGCGTCGTTCACGTCCGCCCGTGTCATCGCCGTCTGGCGGTCGGTGACCTCCATCGGTCGGTCTCCACCTTCGCCGTGATAGACCACGACGTGATCGCCCTCGTCGAGTCGGCCCTCGAACTCGGTCCACTCGACCCGCTCCTGGTCCGCCGTCATCTCCGATTCACGGAGCATCGTGAACTGCTCTCCCTCGCCCGTGCTCCCCGGGGATCGGACGGGTACCACGTCGTGTTCCCGTGCCCACTCCCGGATGGTCTCTCGGTCGGTCGACATTCGGCGCTCCCGGTCGGTTCGCGTGTCCTCAGACATAGCGGGTTCACTTGCGACGGCGACGTGGATAAACGCGGGACATCGTTCCGTGGGAAAGCCGTCCTTTCCTGTGAATCCGGCCGCTCGGCCGATCGATCGCACGTCTGTATCCGGCACTTACTCGCGGTCGGTACCGTCGGTCCGACCCGGTGGCGGAGGCGACACTGTCGATTCGGGTTCGGCCGGACGGACCAGACCCAAACCTTACCTGCCTGTTGCCCCGAGCGGGGGTATGGCCAAGATCGAGATGGAGCTGTCCGACCGCGTCGAGAGCGACATCGAACGCATGGTGAATCAGGGCGAATTCGTCAACTGGGACGAGGCCGTCGAGAAACTGCTCACGCAGGGCCTGAACGCCTACGGCCCCGCCGAGGAGGAGACCGAGGAGATGGGCGGCGACATGTTCCAGCAGTCCGTCGCCGACCAGCAAGACCCCGCCATGCGGGATGAACCCGGCGACGACGAGTTCACCCTCTAGCGGCGATTCGCCGTGGGGGCTGCACCAGAGGGATTTCAGGCCGAGCACCGCGTTGTGTCGGTCCGGTGTGGGAAACCAAGAGTTACGTCGATACCGCGTCATTTCTCGGGGTATGGATCAGACGTTCGTCGACCTGCTGGCGCGGAACGCCGACCACGCCGAGGCGTTCGACGGGCGGTTCGACGCCGTGCAGGACGCCCAGCACCCCGCCGTCGTCACCGTCTGCTGTTCGGACTCGCGCGTCCTGCAGGACCGTATGTGGGGGAACGACGAACCCGGTCGGATCTTCACCTGTGGCAACATCGGCAACCGCGTCGTCCAGCGCACCGCGGTCGGCGAGACCGTCTCCGGCGACGTCCTCTACCCCATCGAACACACCGGCACCGAGATCGCCGTCGTCGTGGGCCACACGGGCTGTGGCGCCGTCACGGCCACGTACGACGCCCTGACACAGGGCATCTCCGAACCGGACGGGATCGGTCACTGTCTCGACCTGTTGAAGCCCCACATCGAACCGGGCGTGGATCGCCTGCCCTCGGACCTCTCCCGCCCGAATTCGATCAACCACCTCGTCGAGTACAACGTCGACCGGCAGGTCGAATTCCTCCGCGAGAGCGACGACGTCCCCGATTCGCTCAACGTCGTCGGCGTCGTCTACGACTTCCAGGACGTGTACGACGGCCGCCGCGGCGAGGTCCACGTGATCAACGTCGACGGCGAGACGGCGGTCGAAACCTTGCGCGCCGACCACCCCGAAATCGCGGACCGCATCGACCGTCGCTGGGAGTACTGAGCGCCCACACCGACCGGATCGGGGCTATTCGCGAGAATCGTGTTCCTGGTAGATGACGTGCCCGCAGGCCTTGCAGTGGGACGCGTCCGGATCGTGGTAGGAGAGCCCACACTGCGGGCAGGTCACGTTGACCTTCTCCCGGGAGGTCCACTCCTTGAGAATCTTGCTCGCCTGGCGTGGGATGACGATGATCGCCGTCAGGATCGAGGCGACGGTGATCCACCGCCCCGCCGCCGTCGCGGGGATGATGTCGCCGAAGCCGACCGTCGAGAGTGCAACCACCGTGTAGTAGAATGCGTCCCCGAAGGTGTCCACGCCCGGGTTGGCCGCGACCTCGGCGCTGTAGAAGAGGCCGGCGGAGGCGAACAACAACACGAGGATCGTCAACAGCAACTTCATCGACCGCAGCGTGTTGTCCGTCACGGTTCCGAAGAAAAACTCCGCGTCCTGCGTGAACCGGTAGAAGCGCAACACCCGGAGGATCCGGAGCACGCGCAGGAACCCGACGTTGACCGCGAAGAGCGAGGCCGGAAAGGCGACGAGCAACAGCGTCGGCAGGATCGCCAGCAGGTCGATCATCGTGTACGTGTTCAGAAACTCCGCGATCCGGTCCCGCGCGCCGTAGAGCCGCAGGACGTACTCGACGAGGAACACGCCCGCGATGGCCACCTCGGCCGACCAGAGCAGGTCCCCGTACGCGTCGGCCACGGGGTAGGTATCGACTACGAACAGACAGACGAACAGGAAGTTCAGGGCCAGCAGGGCGATATCGATGGTCTTCCCCAGCGCCGTCCGGTGGTCCAGCAGGTAAAAGCGGACCGTCTGTCTGAACCCCGCTTCGCCCGGTGCGTCGTCCATACCCCGCGTTGTACCGGGGTCGTTACAAAACTGGCCGTCTATCGACTCTCGCGTTGCTCGACCTTGTTCAGGTATCGAACTGATGTAACAGGTTGCGAATTAATTTCCGGTATCCGTTGAACTGGTCGTCGGTAAACTCACTCTATCAAATCGCTCGGACGGGCGGCACCGTTATCGAGGAGTTCTCCGTCGAAGGTCGCCAACGTAGTGTCGATGTCTTCCGCCAGGGCGAGAAGGACGCAATCAAGGGTGTAGAGGAGATTCTCCTGTTGGTGACTGTACGCCGATATCTGGTCACTGATCTCCGGCGCGTAGATGTCGACTTCGGTATAGATGTCGGAAATCACCGCTTCGACCCGCTCTTGCTCTACCTGCTTTTTCTTCGTCATCACTGACCGAATCTCCATCAGATTCAGAATAGACGTGCAGAAATCGTGGTTCTGGTTCAGAAACTCAGTCGCCACGTCTCCCCGTGCAGGCTCGTCCGTGAGACTCGCGAGGAAAAGTTCGTATCGACGAATACCTTCATCGACGCTCTCGTACGTCCCGCACCGCCTCGACTGAATCGACCTCGACATCAGCCAGTCGGCCCGATAACACGTCCCCGAGTCTGGCAGACGGGTCGTCGGACTCGTCACCGGAGTCGACCCAATCCGGCGGCGTCGCATAGCTTCCCATGAGCGTGGGGAGGAACGGTACCCGTATATTCCTTTGGACGACTGGCTCGGTTCAGGCGACTCGGTTTTTGGTCCGCACTTAACGGGAATCCCGCTGCTCCACTTTGTTCAACTCGATCAACAGCCGGAAGACCGCCTTGACGAGGTTCGAGTCGACGTCGAACCGTTCGGCGTTCTCGCCGGCCCGATCCATCACGGCCTGTTCTTGCTCCTCGTCGGTCGTCGGGAGGCCCTGTTCGTCCTTGACGGCCGCGATGGTCTCGGCCACGTAGGTTCGCTGAGCGATCAACTCCACGAGTTCCCGGTCTATGGTCTCGATCTCCTCGCGGAGTTCGTCCAGATTCATCTCGTCTGTGCGCCGTCGGTCTGTGTCGTTGTCAGCCATGTGTTACCGTCTCGCTCCGTCCAGATGTCCCGCACTGTCTCTAGCGCGCTGTGCTCTCCGACCGCGGTGAAACTCGGGCCGGTCCCCGAGAGGGAGACGCCCTCGACGAGCGGCATCGCCTCGACGATCGGTTCCGTCGGGAAATCCAGCGCCGCGCAATAGGCGAGGCCGTTGACCGTCATCGCCCGCGCGAAGTCGCCGTCGAGGGCGAGGTCGGCCACCAGTTCGGCCATCGGCGCGATCTGCTCGCACCGCTCTACGTCCGCATCCGCCGAGAACGACCGCTCGGGCGGCGTCCACACCAGCACCGACCAGTCACGCTCCTCTCGGGCCAGCAACTCGTCCTCCGTGTTGTCGGTGACCGTGACGCCGCCGAGCATGCTCGCGCTCGCGTCGTCGAACGCGCCCGTCACCGTGACGCCGGCGTCCCGGGCGGCCTGCACGCCGATCCGGCAGGCGTCCTCCCGCGATATCTCCTCGCGAGCGTCGAGGGCCGACAGCGTCGCCAGGACGGTCGCGTTCGCGGCCGCGCTGGAACTCTTCAGCCCGGAGGCCATCGGCACCTCGCTCTCGGTGCGGACACGGCCGCCCTGTCCGTCGCCGAACCGTTCGACGACCAGTTCGACGCAGCGCTCGATCAATCGTGTGTCCGCGTCGGGTGCGTCGGCGATTTCGCCTTCGACACCGGCGGTGTCGGTCAACTCGACGGTCGCCGTCGTGTAGGCGTCGATGGCGAACGCCGAGCCCGTCCCGGTCGCGAGCGCGTTCAACACTGTCCCTGCCGCGGGGGCTCGTGCCCGACCTTCCATCACCCTCTCCTCTCGTATCTCGGTACTTACCTGTGGTGGTTGCCGGTCGCGGTCCGGCTGAGCAGCGCGAAGCCGGGCTCGGGAGACGAGTGGAACGGGTCTGCCGGTGTCCTCGCGAGCGAAGCGAGCGGGGGCTCGACTGACGAGCAGAGCGAGTCAGTCGGCGTCCGGCTGAGCAGCGCGAAGCCGGGCTCGGGAGACGAGTGGAACGAGTCTCCCGGTGTCCTCGCGAGCGAAGCGAGCGGGGGCTCGGTAGTCGAGCGAAGCGAGTCTACCGGTGGTCCGACGGGATTTTGCCCCCGCGCCCGAACACTTCGGGTATGAGCAGTCGTGAGGAAGTCTCCCCACAGACCCTGCCGATCGAACTCACCGAGGACGGGATCACCGTCGAGTACGCGGACGGACGCGAGGCGTTCTACCGCGGCGTCCCCCAGAAGCGGGAGTCACCGCTCCGAACCGCACCCGGCCGGGACGTGCACGTCCTCGTCACCGACGGCAGCGAGCAACAGGGCGTGTTGACCTACGTCAACGACCTGAAGACACACGCCGACATCCTGCAGGACACCGGCGTCGGCCGCGTGATGCTCGACAAAGACGAGCAGACGACGGTGTTCCCCGGCGTGGCCGTTCGCAACGAGGCCCACCGGGTCGTCGTGGAGGCCGACCTCGACCGGGCCGACGGCCGCGTGTTCGTCTTCGAGGAGAACCAGATGGGTGAACGGGCGTTCGAAATCGTCGCCGACGCCTGACTACTCGATCCCGTCGGGCAGATCCAGCGGCACGCTCCCCTTCGTGTAGCCCTCGACGCGACCGTCGGGCCAGGCCCGGAAGACGACCGCGGGGCGGTGTCGGACCTCCGGTTGTTCGTCCAGTAGCGTCTCCCAGTGGTGATCCGCGAACGACGAGCAGTCCACGAACAGGGTCACGCCGCCCTCGTGTTTCGAGAGCTGGCCGCTGACTTTCGTCTCGGCGGTCTCGCGGATCGACTTGCTCGCCGAACTCGCGGCCCGCTCGGCGGGGGGCTGGGGCCGGGTCACCTCGACGAGGACCCCCTCGCCGTTCTCGTCGGCCCGGAAGTCGATGAAGTGGCCGGTCGTCACCTCGATCTCGGGGGTGACATCGTAGCCGGCCTCGTGAAGTATCTTGGCGACGGTGAACTCGCTCATCGTCGAGCGCATCCGGCCAACGTTGAGATGTTCGCTCGTCCCGAGCTTCGACGCCATCGTGTAGCGGTCCGAGAGCGCGTCGGTCTTCAGGAACTCCTCGTAAAACCGCAGGGCCTCGTCGGGGTCGGCGTCGGGGAATCCGGCGGCGTGGTCGCGCAGGAACTCGCGGGTGGTGTGTCGGCCGTCCTTCGAGAGCAGGACGGGCAGGAAAAACCACGAGATGGTCGGGTAGTCGGCCAGCCACGGCGACTCCTCGTGTAACTGGGCGAGCAGTTCGCGTTCGGCCCACTCCGAAATCCGGTCGGGCACCTCCTCGAAGGTGTGCTTCTCGGTGCGCCAGAGGGCGCTGGGCGTCTCGGTGTTGCCCAGCCAGTAGCCCTGCCCGTTCCAGAGGAACAGCGCGATATCGCCGTTGTCCATCTCGAACCGGCGGGCCTCGTAGCCCTCGGGTTGCTTGAACCACGGGGTGCTCATCGTCGCGCCGAGGTTCGCGTCGAGCGGGCCCAGCAGATCCGACCGAACCCGACCCTCGGTCCAGCGTTCGTTCGACACCCGGAACCGGAGCGGCTTCGCCACACCGACGCTTGAGTATCGAGTGTTTTACGTGTTGCGCGTCGTCGCCGAAGAAAACGAGCGGTTACGACTCCTCGTCACGCCGGCACCGCGGTCGGGGACGGGTCGCCCCCGTTGATGATCCGTTCCACGACATCACCGATATTCGGTGCCTTCCGGTCTTCGTCGTCGTCTCGCGGGACGTGCGGAGCGATCGGCATGGGAGTCGCACCCCATCAAAGGTCGGTTCTCCGCCCGAAAAACACTTGTGCTGGATATGGGCTGGCGGTAGAACTGTTTGACGCCTCCAACGACCCGGGCGCTGCAGGCTTGAATCCGATGACCGAACGAACCCACCTCTAGGACGTGATACGGCCGAATTCAGGGAATGTGAAGTGCACCGAAAGACACAGTAATCTGTGTTTCCATAGATTCCTATATGCCGACTATCACGGTCAACGTGGACGATGATCTCAAAGAGCGCATGGAGAACCATCCCGAAATCAACTGGAGTGAGGTCACGCGGCAGGCCATCCAGGAGAAAATCGACGCGCTCGAAGTGATGGACGAACTCACTAGCGAGAGCGAACTCACCGAGAGCGATGTGCAGGAGATCGCGGACAAAATCAACGAGAGTGGACGGAAGCGTGTCGACGAAGAATCGGACTGAGCGTCACGATGAAGCTGGTAATCGACGCCAACGTCGTCATCTCGGCACTCATCGCCGATTCAAAAACACGAGAACTCATCGTCACACTCGAACCCGAACTTCTGACGCCCGCGTTCGTGCACGACGAGGTCGAGAACTACGAAGACCTGATCGTAGAGAAGTCCGGGATGGAACCAGACCGAGTGGCACAGTTCATCGACCTTCTGTTCCAGTATATCGAAGTCGTGCCTGCCGACGATTTCTATCCGGCTATCGATAGGGCAAAAGAGGCGATCAACGATACCGATCCCGACGATGTACTGTATCTGGCATGTGCGATAGCCAGGGACGCGGCCATCTGGAGTGACGACTCCGACTTCGACGAACAGGATCTAGTCGAGACGTACTCGACGAGTGATGTCATCGACTCGTTCGACACGCTCTGACTCACTGTGGGATTAATTCACCAATAGTCCGGATGTCCGCGAATTTTTGCAGACACGATCTACCTATCAAACAACGCGGCTACGTACAGTTTGAGGATTCCTACGGCTTTGCCGGGCGATTCCCGCCCTCGAAGAAGTGGGCGCTGCAGGATTGTGAACTACGTGGAGACGGTCGCCCTCGCCCTGCTCGGGCGCTGCGTCTCCCCTCGTTCAAATCCTTCGCGGCCACATTGCTGCCGCTCACGGTTCGTTCGCGGCAGCAAGATGGGCGCTGCAGGGACGGAGCGGCCTTCTAGCGTGCGTTACGTCGGTCTCCACTTGTGTGTTAGGAGTCATTGATGAATTTCCAGCGTCGATCTGCTTTCTCACGTTCGTTCGCTCGGTCGTAGTGCATATCCAGGACCTCCTCGGAGCAGTCGAGCCGGTCCGCGACCACTCCTCGGGGCACACCGTCGTGCCGGTACTTCGTCACCCGGCCCTTCCGCACGTCGTGGGGAGAGCGAGCCGACGGGCACTTCGTCATCCCGACGTACTTCGTGTATTCGCAAGTCTCCGGGTCCTCGTCGTGCGGACACTCCTCACCGACGAAACACGGGCGCGTCCACCGATAGAACGCGTTCCGGATGCACGTCGGTGAGATTCGCCCGTGTTCCGTCGTCACGAGGGGCCGGCGGCCGTTGTCGTCGACCACATCTTTCCGGGGACCGTCGATGTAATCACCCAACACTGTCGCGACTCGCCGGCTAATTCGGTTGTAGCGCTCTCCCTTGTCGTCGTTCTTCAATGGGGTCCCGGTACCGGGCCGGTGCCGGTAGGTCAAGCCCGGTTCCGAGCCCTCTAACTCAACGTCGCCCAGGTCGAGCGCCCGGATACCGCCGAGTCTCGCTCCGGTGTGCCACACCAGAACCCAGACGACGTGATCTCGACTCGCGTACTGGTAGCTGTCGAGATAATCGAGGATCGGCGTCACCCGCTCCGGGGGCAGCCACGAATCGGATATCTGTTCGTTCCGACTGAGAGAGGGCAGTTGGACGCGCTCATACAGGTCCTCCGGCACGGCCTCGATGGACGCGCAGGTACGGAGGAATGCGCGGACCGTCGAGAGAGCCGTGTGTAAGGTTCGCGGCGCGATCTCGTCGTTACCTTTCGAGTATCCACCGTCACGACGCCACCGGCGGAACTCGTAGATATCCCGGCCCGTCAGTTCGTCCATCGAGTCGATACCGCCTTCCTCGCGGCACCACTCGACCCAGGCCCGGAGATGGCTCCGGTGGCTGGTTTCCGTCCACTCGGCGGAGGTATCCTGCAGCTTGTCAAGGTGAAGCTCGACGGCCTCCTTCGGAGGAATCGGAATCAGGTCGTCGTCACTCATGCGCGACCTCCGCCGCACTTGCTCCAGCCGCACCGGTGGCAGAACGGGCACCCGCCCTCAGGGACGATATCGGGGTTCCCGCAATCAGGGCAGCACTCGGGCATCTCAACTACTCACCTCTGGGTCGTCACTTGTGGTTGGCAAGCACCACATACTCGATCCGATGGCCGTCTGGCACTTAGGCCGTGCAGGGGCGTTTCCGGAACTTCCAGAAAACCCCGCTTTCTTGCTATTCTGCCGTGAGAGACTTGCTCCCGTTCGCTTCTCGATTTCCGGAAAGCGTTCCGGAAGTCCCCGACTGGGACCTGTCTTTTGCCGTGAGGGGTGCGCATCTATCATGTCGTCACCTCAGAACGACACCCTCGGGCCGGGACCGGCCCGACAGACTCCTTTTCCGAAGTCGTCAGGTCGGTTGGCTGAGTGCATCGTTCCATATTGCTCAGACATACGCACCTTACTTATTTGTTTGCACAATTTAGCTCAGTACCGAATACGATGACCCAGAGATACAGAGTGGTCGGTGGAATTAACACGTACTGCTCAGATTTGCGGGTATGCGCCCGCGTGTCGAAGGAATGAACGAAGTCGACGATGCCGTCTTAGAGTTCTTTGCTGCTCAGGAAGACGGCGTAGCTCTGCCTCCGACTGTGGTCTGGTACAACCTCCACGACCGCCTCGAAGTTATAGACAAAAGTCGCGATACAGTTGCCCGTCGAATGCGAAAACTGACCGACAGGGGCCTTCTATCGAAGGTTTCGGAAGAGCGCGGGTACTATCAAATGACTACCAAGGGGCGTGACTACCTCGCAGGCGATCTCAAAGCGGACGACCTACGAATTGATGATAAATAGTTGCCCCCCTGTAGTGAGGAGAAGATATTTTTGAATAGCCGACAATGACGGATTATGTTTGCTGACGATGAGTTATCAGAGAGACTATCGGAGTTTTTAGAGGGTTTTCAAGAACAATTACGACTTGAATGGCGTCTTTTTCGGAAACAGTCATTCAATGCAAATACCAAGGGCGCAGCGTTAGAGGAGGCATTTTCGGGATTTCTCACAAAATATTTTGATGGGATATATGACATACAGACCAGAACTGCAGTGATTGACGATTTATTCTACTGTGTCGATGTTTTTGATAATCCGCAACAGAATGAGATAGACGTACTTGCAATGTTTAAAAATTCTAAACCCAGTATTCTATTTGAGGCGGGTGAAATGAGTTGGGTACCTCTTTCCGGAGTAGCCTTCGTTTGTGAAATCAAAAGCAACCTCACGGTCCAGAACCTGGAATCTGATCTTGAGAAGCTTGAGAAGATTAAGCAATTAGAGGATAAGACTTCGTTCAATCATATCCCGATGACGTTCTCCGGTCAGGGGGAGGTGGTGGACCGGACGGCGAGATGTCTTGTATATGATGAAAAGAAGTCTGTAGACATGGACCGTATCACCTCCATCTTATCAGAGAATACCGAATTATGGGATCTATTTCTTATTGTTGAAAGTAATGAATTTATATCAAGTCCGAATCTTCCATCTGGAACCTGGGCCTCAGAATATGAGGAAACAGTTGAAGCCATGGGTCTGACAGAAGAGGAAAAGAATGAATTCCTGAAATGGAAAGACTTGATTCAGGGCCGTGAGAACATATCCAATGATTTATTAATCCAAGATGACGGATTGTTTTTGTTTTTGTATTATTTGTCAATTTCAATTCCATTTGTTCCGGCCGTCGACACAACAAAGCCACTTCAAATGTTGGTTGGTTATCGGGCAACCGAGAAACTTGAAGACCAATTTTTGATCGAATTTGCCCGAGAGATTGGAAGGCGGAGTGAGATTGAAAACCCTGATATTGACGATATCGAGCAACTGATTTCAGATGGAGATTACGATGCGAATGAGGTGCTGAATGGGGTTAAACCGGCATTCCTTGATAGACTGGAATCAGAAGATGTAGACATATGAATCACCGTTTGAAATCATTTATCAACAGTAACGTTTTCTTGATATTCAATCTCATATATACTCGGTATCGTCAGTGTTTGAGCAATAGATCGCTTCTGTTCCGGTGTTAAGTCCTCGCGGTTGAGGATTTTTATTATACGCTCATCCATTCTGCAAGCGAAATCTGCGGATTTTACTAAAGCTATAGTCTTGTTACATTCCCAGAACTCGGCGGCCTGCTCAATTGTCTCAGTTCGATGCGCGTGTTTCCCGTCCTCGCGGATTCGCATATCCACCACTCGTGAACACGACGGCGTAAAACACAGTCAGAGTGGGTTACTGAAACCCATCTCACTCATAAATCCCAGCCGATTCTACCGGCCGACCGCCTCGATCTCTCCAAACTGTCGGTCAAGTCCGGTCGAGTATGCACACGGCCAGCGCCAGCTCGTGTGCATATCACAGATCATCGGAATCTCGATGCGCGACCCCCTGGGGTCGTGGCAAGGCTTCCGATACGGTTCCGGCTACGATTTCAGGACAAACTACAAGACAGAAAAGCGACACTCACAACTGTCGCAATATGGAAGCCGCCACTGAATCCCACACGGAAATCCTTCGCGATCATGTCCCAGATGGTGAACAGTTGCAGGAATACTACACAGGATCGAACAACAAAGGCACAACACGGACCATCGCCGTCACCGACCGCCGTCTCCTGAAAATAAACCAAGACGAGGACACAAATCAAGAAGAGATTGACATTCGGAGTACGCTTCTCACAGGTCCCAGTGTGACCGGGACTCGGTACCACCGAGAAGAAGAATCGCGAGCACCAATGCAGATTTTCGGCAGTATTTTGGCAGTTTTGGGCGGTATCATGACTTTCTTTGGCGTTCTCGGGATGGGGAACGGAGACGGTAGCGCTGGTGTGTTGGCAGTAGGAGGGCTCCTACTGCTCAGTGCCGGGATATATATTATATATGAAGCAGATGGCCGAACATCCGGTGATGTCGAAATAACGGTTGAACGCTCTGGGGTGGAGAATGTGACCGTGGAACTACCACAGGGGCAGGTCGACGTACCTCAAGCCGTTTCACGAGTTGTAGCGTCCAGACACAGCGAGTAGAGTACATACACTGCACACCCTGTCTTTTACCGGATTACCTAGACGTGCGACTGTCGTCTCACTGACGACAGTCGCACGATGCAAGGAAAATTCGACTTAGACGACGTGGTGGTCAGCCCGCTGTTCGTGCTGTCCTCCGCGATCGCGACCGGCCTGATCAGCTTCTCGCTGTTCGGGTTCGACTTCGCAAGTACCGCCTTCCAATTCGCGAGTGAGAACTACAAGACGACCATCTCCTACGCGAGCATCATCTCGGTGCTGGCCCTGCTCGCCGCCTACGCGAGCAACCGCCGGGACCTCTCGCAGATGACAAACGTCGAGCGGTGGATCACCCTGGCGACGATCGGCCTCGTGCTGTTCCCGCCGTTCATGCCGCTGTTGGAAGGTATGCTAAGTAACCAGATCGCCGGCCTCGTGGCCGTGATCGTCCAGGCGGGCGGGTTCTACTCGCTCTCCTACGCGGGGTGACCATGCGGGAACTCACCCAGCGAGTCCTCGCCGGGCTGCTCGCGATCGCCCTCGTCTCGTCGGCGGTCGCGCCGGTCGGGACCGCGGCAGCAGCAAACGGCGATGACTGCGAACCTATCAAAGCAGGTATGGAGAATAACATCGGGCCAATGCCGAACTACTACGCAATGGCTGGCGAAGTTGTCTCTTGCCTAACTGATAGTAGTAGTGTTGATCAGGACAAAATCAACGAAAACCAAGCACACCAGACCCACGCAGACCTGTTCACGGGGTACAAGGGTGCTACCGCGCAGCATGAGACGCTAAACACCACCTTCCAGAACCTCGGGAGTGGGCTAAAGACCGTTCGGCGAATCGAAGGCAAAAACGCTTTCATCCGGTCTCTGAACACGTCTCAAAGCAAGGCAGAGTCCATAACGACGGCAAAGCGTGCAGTCAAAGACAACTACTCTGCCTCTCAAGTGCAGTTAGCAAGATCCTTCGAGTCTCGCGCCCGTCACTTGGAGGACATAGCCTCTAAGGCCGATTCTGAGCAAAATCTGTCTTCGGAGGACATTATCAGGTTCGACACCACACAGGGAGATCCCGGTGGTGTCGCGGTCGTCAACGTGCAGGACACGACCGTCACCCTCGTAAACGGGACCTCATACCAGACCGAGGAGATCGTCTTAGAGAACAGCGGAGGCGCGGGCCACACCTACGACGTAACCAACGAGGGGCAGGGTTCGGTCAGCGGCGGACCTCTGCAATCTGTGGACGTGGTTCCCCCGGATCAATTGGACTCTGAGACCCGCTTAGAGTCGTTCACTGGCACCTACAGCAGTGAATGGTCTGAGCTAGAGTCACAGGCGAATACCGTCGCTTCGAATGTCGGGGATTTCGCCAATAGAACCTATGATGCGTGGTCTGCTGGCGTAATAGATCGCTCGGACTTGGTGGACCCGTATCTCGGGGCTCGGAACTACGAACCGGACGCCGCGGACGGGTCAACGTGGACCCTTCGCAGCCTCACGTCTCTCGGAATCTCCCCCCCAGAGGACCTAAACAATATCCGCGCCATGCAGATCCGCGACGGGCGAACCGGGACGGTCCATAACGGGACTCTGATGAGTGACGCGATTCCCGGAGACGGCTTTGTTGTGGGGCAGACCTACAACTCATCGAAGATAGCCGGCCCTCAGTATGTCGTAACTGAGTCTGGAGATACTGTACCCCTCAAGAACGAGTTTACGCTGGTCTCTGCGGACGGATTCGAGGGGGCAAACTACTCTGACGGGGATACCGTGAAATACACGAATCCCACGAGTACGAGGACAACCAACCTCTCCGAGTTCGCTGCACTGTCGGACAAATATCAGAACCTGACGGTTCGGCTTGAGGCCCGTGAGAGGAAATTAGAAAACAAGTCTGCTGGCGGAACTGGCGGACTGTTCGACTTCGACGGCCTCGGGGCCTCGCTCCCGTTCGGTGGCGCTGGTGTCGTCGTCGCGATCGGCGCGATCGTCACCCTCGGACTCGTCACCCGGAACTGACGAAACTACGCTTTTCAGACCATGAATCTACCAATCCGATACACTCGGCTGCTGGCCGTCGGCTGTAGCGTTCTCCTCGTCGGAATCACCGTCGCGTTCCTGGCGATCGGGACCGGCGCGGCCACTGCACAGACTACTAACCAGACCAACCAGACTGGCGGCGAAGTCGTCACCGACGGGCTGACGCTCGTCAACACAAGCTACGAACCTGTGGAAGACGGTGGGAACGGCACCCTCTCGCTCACCTTCCGGGCGGACGGCCCGCAAGCAGTCACACTCTACGACGCGGGCGCGTTCCGTCAGGGCGGCCAGCTCCCCTCGAAGACGAAAGTCATCGAAGGCACCGTCACCGTCGAGATGCCCGTCACCCGGCAAGGCAATTTCGTTGGGGTGACCGTCGTTACCGGGAACACCCGCTACGCCGTCCCCCACCGGATCGCTGGCGAGTCCGGCGACAGTCACCTGTTTCGTGGCCGGCCGACGTGGCAGGACACCCAGATCGCCGGCCTCTCCGGCTTCGCAGGCGGTCTGCTGGTCATCTCTGGCGTCGCGTATCGTCGCGTCACCAAAGACGAAGGGGAGGTGACTCGCGTCCTATGAACCGACGCGAAGCCGCCGTCGAACTGCTGACCGCGTATCGGTGGTGGATCGGTAGCGCGACCGTCGTCACCGTCGGGCTGGCCCTGTGGTTCGGCCTACCCGAGCCGCCGGAGATCCCGCGCGAGCCGCGTCTGTTTGCTGTGGGCGCGCTCGCGGCAATCGCACTCGGCTACGCGCCCGCCATGCGCATTGTCGACTGGTTGTATTCCCCCGGCGGGACGTATCTGGTCGATATCGACGCCCGGGACAACGGCTTCGCGGTGTTTCGCTTGAGTCCTGAGAAGTGGGAGAAGCTGACCGTCGAGAGTGGCGAACTCTACCGGCTCAAGACCAGCGCGGATGCCTACGCCTGTCGGCAGTACTGGCCCGACTACGACGTGTGCATCGGCACCTGGCGCGGCTCGGCGTCGGACCTGGAACTCCTCGAACAACGCGAACGCATCGACGAGATCCGGACCACGCTCGAACAGCAGGCTCAGGAAGGACTCTCCATCCGAACGCGCATGGGCAGTATCGTGCGCACGGCCGTCCGCGGCATCGTCAACGATCTCGTGAGTCAGTACGAGGGCACTGCCGTCCACAAGGGCGAACGCATCGAGGAAGCCGTCCAAGACGCGCTTGACGACCACGACATTCAGGACCTCGAAGAACGGGAGCGAGACGAGCAACGCCAGACCGAACACCAAGACGGTGAGGAGTTCGGCCCCGACCCCAAACCCGGCGAGACGCCAGGGACGGGCCAGCAACCCGCCGCGACGGACGGAGGTGAGGTAGATGAGTAAGGAAGCCTCCGAGCAGGTTACCTACTCGGCCGCGCAACTCCGCAAGCGCGTGACCGAGGGCGCGGTCGAAGAATCGCACCCGCACGCGGGCATGGCCCCGGACGCCGATCCGCGCGAGCTTCTGAACACGCTCGCGACCGCGTTCGACCCGAACGCGCACCCAGGACTCGATTCGGTCGAAGACTCCGAACTCTACCAGACGATCCTCCGGAACGAAGCCACCGACGCACTCACTGACGCCGTAGAAGCCGGCAACGTCAGTCAGATGCAGTACGCCGTCGGCATGGTCAACCACGAGAAAGATGCTGAGAGCGGGAGCTACCGCCGCTGGTTGCACTCCACGCTCCTCTCGGAGGCTTCGGTGCTGTTCGTCACTGGCGGAATGGGGTCGGGCAAGACCGATTGGGGTCTCTCCGGCGCTGACGAGTGGCACATGGTCACCCGCGGCCGGATCGTGACGAACGTGGAGAGCGCCGCCAAGAAGAACGAACACGTCGAGTTTGCCAGTAGTTACGAGGAAGTCGAGACGCTGTTCAAGGAGTCGACCGACGACTTCTACCTGCTGATCGACGAGACCGGCCAGGGTCTCACTGGCGTCGGGAGCGACCAACAGAAAGCGAACGCGCTCGCGAGGCTGCTCAAGCTCGTGCGCAAAGGGAACGCACCCGCGGGCACGAAACGGTGCATCTGCTTTATCGGCCAGACCGTCACCGACCTCTCGCGAGATCTCCGGCGACTCGTCGCGCAGACCGGTGCGTTCGTTCACAAGCCCGGAAAGAAGCGCCTCGAAGTCTACGGGGACGAACTCGTCGACGCAACCGAGATTCAGAAGGCCAAACCGAAAACGACCTTCAATGGCATCAAGAAGAGCCGCCTCCGCTTCTCGACGACCGAAGAACCCGTCTTCGACATGAGCGGGGCCGTCAGCGACGGTGAGAGCACCGAGAGCCCGGAGGACGTGCGGAAAGACGAGAAGGTCCGCCAGGCCCAACGGCTTCGAGACAAGGGCATGAGCGGGACGGAGGTGGCTGATATCGTCGGAATGTCCAAGACCTGGGTCTACAACAACACCGACGACCCCGCGGAATCAGACTCGGAATCTGACCCAGCGTGAATCACCAGCCGGCGGCGCGTTTCTTCCGATTCCATTTCCGCCAGGCGAGTATATCTCTATAATATATGCGCGTATATGCGCGATTCTCCGGAACCCGGGGGCGGTAAATCCGCGGTCCAGGGGTCATTTCAAGATCGCTATCTGGACTTGAGTAATATAACACCGATCTTATCGAGCTTAAACACGAAGAGAATACTATTTCTACCACATATAGTATAATAATACCAAACATGCTTTCTCGATTATTAGCGCGGATTGCGCCAACCGGCGAGATAGCTAATGAAGCGAAAAATGCTATTGACTACTGGAGAGAGTACAAAGGAAAGAGGATTAGAATTGAAAGAGTGAAGGTGACTGATATTGGGTCTGGCAACATACAACAAAAAAGGAAGAATATCCACGGAATAGAAGGGACGGTGGAGAAGGTGATGTCGCTTCCACCTGGATTTGTTTTAAAAGATGCTATCGAATTTACAGATGCAGAAGTGCTTGACGCGTTAATCGAGAGGACGGAAATTAGCCAGGAAGACATTGAACAGGCAGAAGGAGGCCATGATCGGATCTTTGTCTCGTTTTCAAGCGTTGAGAGAATCACATTTGTGGAGGAGGGCGACTAATCTGAAATTTCGCGCGCCGCCTGCGGCGGAGCGGTGTGGTGTATTTTGATGAGGTGGTCTTAGCCACACCCTTAACGGGGAACACGACCCCCCGGGTCGTGCTTCCCCGTCGGGTGGCCGGGCCAGCCCGGCCAGCGCGACCGCTCGCCGGTCTCGATCTCGACTGAGCCCAAGGCTATCCAGGGGTCAAAACCGACGAATCACGGGAAAATCAGGGGTGGGCGGGAGTGTTGCCACTCACCGCGGCGCTCACAGAGTTCGAGCGTTCCGCGCCAGGAACCGCCATATCTCGGTCCGTTGCCCGTTGAACTCGACGACACCATTTCGGAACGTCGACTCGTCGCGGTTCATGGCCGTCCAGCGCTCGAAGGCCTGCCGGACCAAGAAGGCCGGATCGGGGTCCGCGTCTGGATCCAAGTCACCCAGGCGGAGCTTCATCCGCGCGTCCCGGCGGTCGTCCACGTCGACTCCGTACTTCGCCGCCCACGCCAGGAACGCGCTCGTGCGTTCGTCCAGGCCGCGCTCGGCGGCCTCCAAGGCACGCGCGCCCGCCTCGGCGGCCTTCTGCACGGTGTCTCGCGCTTCCTGTACCGCGTCGTGAACCAACTCCGCGACGTAGGTACTCCGCAACGACACCGACCCATACTCGCGGTCCACCATGTCCTCGATCTCCCGGAGCGCCCGCCGCACGCTATCGACGTGCCGGCCGTGTTCGTCGGCTATGTCCGCAGGCGCGACCTCGCCGCCGTCCGACACCAACGTATCCAGGGACTCCCACTGCACCGGGCTCAGGCCGTCTGCCAGGTGTTTCACCACCACCGATTCCTGTTCGTGCCGAATATGCGCCAGGTCCAACGAAACCGCCTCTCGGTGACCCTCACCCACCGACATGTCGAAGTACGCATCAGAAACGAAGGGGCCGTCCCCGTGTTCCGGCGCGATATCGAGCCCCGCATCAAGCAGGACACTGTGAACGGTCTGACTCAACTCGGCGGCCAGCTCCTCCAGACTCTCCTCGTCGACGGGAATGTGCTCGTCGTCGGGCATCAGACTCGCCTGATAGCTCGACCCCACCTTCGGGTGCCGGAGCGGGTGGTCTCTGTCGAATGAGAGCGCCTGCCGGCTGTAGTAGTGTTTCACCTCTTTCGGCAGGCGGTGGTCCGGGAACGCCTCGCGAATCCGTCGCCGGTCCAACGTCGCCGTGTGGTAGTAGCCCGGCAGGTTCTGGCCGTGGTCATCGTCGTCGTTCTGCACCACCTTCCGGTAGCCTCGGCGGTCGTTCTCCAGCAAGTGGCCCATCGAAGCGATCGGTCCATCTCGCGCGTGGACCGGCCCGCTCGCGTCGGTGTGCAGCCGGACGTACATCTCGGCGTCCTGCACGTTGCTGTACTCGTGTGGTTCCTCGAAGTACCGGCCGTTAATCCCGACCGACAGCGCCGCTTTCTTCAACAACCGCCGGTAGCGGGTGAACTCGATATTGCTGCCGTTCACCCGGACGTTCACCGCCTCGTCGATCTCCTCGGGCACGTCCAACTCGAACGTGTCGCCGTCGTTCTTCTCCACCTCCATGCCCTGCCAGCGCGGGGCCAGGTGCGCATTGAAATCCTGCTCGCCCACCGAATCCTCGCTCGGGTGCCGCTGTACTGAAAGCCGGAACTCACGCATCTCGTCGAGTAGCCAGTCCGTCCCCGTCGGCGTCTGTCGACCGGGATGCACGATCCCGCTGTCTTGGTAGTAGAGTTTCACGACCCACTCCTCGCCGTCGTCGACGAACGTTCCGCGCTGACTCCCGCCGCCAGCCTTCACTTGGGAGTCAGCGGCGAAGAACGGTGCGAGACCGTCCTCCGCGAACAGGAAGTTCGCGGCGAACTCGTGGGGAGCCGGGTCGACCGCGCGCATCCTCAGTCGTCCTCGGCAGTCACTATCGCGTGTTTGACCTCGGCGTCTGTCGCACCCCGGCGGAGTTCCGACGCCCGCACGAACTCCACTGGCCAGGGCACGTCGTCGGGACTCACGTCGACCCCTCCGTGTCGAGTCGGGTCCGCGCTCGACGGAGCAGGTTGCTCACCGTCCCCGGCGACCGCTGAGTATATCGCGCGTACTCCCGCGCGCCGTAGGGCCCCTGATCGACGGCCTCGTAGACCTCGCGTTCGGCCTCGGTCAGTCGGGACAGGTCTGGTTTGGCGAAGTCCCAGAGGTTCGCCTGCTCGGCGCTCACGCCTGCCCACCTCCCTGGATCGAGAACTCAGCAAGCGGCCGCTGTCTGAGCGCGTCAGGTAGCGGAACGTCTGGGATGCTCGGACAGTAGTGCAGCAGGTACTGCACGAACTCACGCGGGATGGCCGACCGGATCTCGGACTCGGACCACTCGGCCGGAATTCCCTTGGCCGCCGCGAGTTCGTGCCGCACGTAGTCCTTCCCAATCGGTATTTCGGCCGTGCCACGGTCCCGAGCGTCGGGAACAGGAAAGCTCGTCTCGAAGTGGCGCTCGTTGTTGATCGGCAGCCCGAACGCCAGCCCGTTCAATCGGCACGGCTCCCGGAGATCGTCGCAGGTCGCGACGTTCTCGATGATGTAGTGATCCGGGTCCACCGCGTCGATGACTGCCCGGACGTTTAGGTCTGCGAACGTCGGATACCGCTCTTTCGGCGTCTGGTCCCAATCGTACCGGCCCGCGTTCGCGTAGGAGAGCTTCGAATACGCCTGACACCGCGGCGAAACCCAGAGCAACGACGGGGACGGGAACCGCGACATGAACGGGACGTGAGAGGCGTCGGCCTGCACGAACTCGCCGGGATAGGTCTCGCTGTAGTCCTGGATATCAATCCCGAGGTGGCGCACGTCAAGTTCGTCCAGGGCCAGCCCGACACCGCCTGGCCCACTGTAGGCGTCGATCACCAACGGCCGGCTCATGACTCATCACCGTCCGCGGCCTCGATCGCTTTCTGAACGATCTCGGGGAACCGGGCCACCAGTTCGAAGTACCGGTCGGCGTATGTCCGAAGCCGTTCGTTCTCCTTTCGGAGCGCCTTGTTCTGAGCTTCGACGAGCGCTTTCGGCCGGTCAGACATGGCGCTCACCTCCGAAGCACTCCGGATTCCCACAGAACTCGTAGTGCGGCCGATACGCGACCGTCGGCACTGTGGTGAACTCCCCCTCGCGATTCTGTTCCCAGCAGGCTGGCCGCGGCTCGTCGCGGTCCGGATCGGGCCGATGCAGGGTGTCGGCGTACTGTGAGCGGTTCCGAACCGTCGTCTCCGGGACTTCGGACCCGGAAGCGGCGGATTTGCTCACGCCCAACACCCCGTTTCGGCCGCTCGGTTGTATTGAGTCACCGCCAGACGGCGGCGGGCCGCAGTTGGTCCCCAATCGAACCCGATTTCAGGGGCCGATTTTGATATCTCCGAACAGGCCGAATGTCCGAACAACAGACGCTCTATCGGCTGTTGGGTTTTGTATTCGTTCCGTGCCGCAACAAGATGGGCGCTGCAGGATTTGAACCCGCGACAGCTTGGTCCGAAGCCAAGTACTCTGTCCAGACTGAGCTAAGCGCCCTCGGCCGTTCGGTAATCAACCGCCCCTGTTAAACGACTCGGTTGGCGTCGGTGGATGTGCCACTGTATCGCGGTCCGCAAACCGCCCAGCAGCGCGACGTATCGGGTGGTTTATCACTCGGTCGTCGGCAGAAGGGGACATGGGAACGGCGGAGCGCGTTCGCGGGCTGGTAGAGTTGACGCGGCCGGTCAACGCGATCGCGGCCGGGGCGTTGACGTTCATCGGTGCGTTCGTCGCCGTCGGCGGGTCGCTCCCGGCCGTGCCGGTCGTCGCGGCCGTCGCCGCGACCGTGCTGGCGACCGGCGCGGGCAACGCGATCAACGACTACTTCGACCGGGAGATCGACCGGATCAACGCGCCCGACCGTCCGATTCCCCGGGGTGCGGTCTCACCGCGCGGGGCGCTCCTGTTCAGCGTCGCGCTCTTTCTCGTCGCAGTCGTACTCGCGCTGGCGCTGTTACCGCTGCTGGCCATCGCCATCGCGGTGTTCAACCTGCTCGCGCTGATCACCTACACGGAGCTGTTCAAGGGGCTCCCCGGTGTCGGGAACGCGCTGGTGGCGTATCTCGGCGGGAGCACGTTCCTGTTCGGGACGGCGGCGGTCTGGCCGGTGGAGCCGACGGTACTCGCGTCGGTGGTGGTCCTCTTCCTGCTGGCCGCGCTGTCGACGCTCGCCAGGGAGATCATCAAGGACGTCGAGGACGTGGCGGGGGACCGCGAGGAGGGGCTGAACACGCTGCCGATCGCCATCGGGGAACGGCGGGCGCTCGGTCTCGCGGCGGCGCTACTGGTCGTCGCCGCCGTCGCGAGTCCAGTGCCGTATCTGCTTGGGACGTTCGGGGTAGCCTATCTCGTCGTCGTCGTGCCGGCGGATCTGGTGATGCTGTACGCGGGCTACGAGGGGTTCGGAGATCCGACGGCCGGCCAGTCACACCTCAAATACGGGATGTTTCTGGCGGCGGTCGCGTTCGTCGTCGGACGTGCAGTACTGCTGGCGTAGTCGCGCTCGCGGGTTCAACGGCGGTCAGCACACAAAAGCATATATGTGTGCCCACAGCAGAATGTAGTACACGGAGTTAGACCGTGGTCCGCACGCGGTCGACCTGTTTCAACGAGACCATTCATGTACGATTTGGGAACCGAGTTCGGAGACGCGACGGTGGATCCCGGGACCAACATCCTCGTCGCCGGGCCGCCGCTGTCCGGCAAGCGTGAACTGGCGATGCAGGCCCTGGAGGCCGGGGCCGAGCAGGGAGAGGGTTCGATCGTCGTCACGACCCGGGACAACTCCGAGCGCGTCCTGACGGACTTTCGCTCGCTGCTCACCCATCCCGAGGACGCACACATCGGTGTCGTCGACTGTGTCACCAAACATCAGGGGCAGTCGGCCTCGGACACCGATACGGTCAAGTACGCCTCGTCGCCGGTCGACATGACCGGGATCGGGATCAAGTTCTCGGAGTTCGTCGAGGAGTTCTACCGCGAGCGCAACAGCAAGCGCAACCGCGTCGTGGTCGACTCGCTGTCGACGCTGCTGCTCTACTCGAACCTCCAGACCGTGTTCCGGTTCATGCACGTGTTCACCAGTCGCATCGAGAACGCCGACGCCGTCGGTATCCACGTCATCGAGTCGACGGCCCACGACGAGGAGACGATGAACACGCTCATCCAGCTGTTCGACGGCGTCGTCCGCACCGACGAGGACCGCTCGGTCACCCTCCAGCTCCCCGGGGTCGACACCGAAGCGGTCGAACCCTGACCTCCGGACAGGTTTTTGGTCGTTCCCGACCTCCGTTCTCCCATGCCAGTCGAAACTGACGACGAACTCCGGGAGATTCTGGAGCTGGAAACCATCGCCGTCGTCGGCTGCTCGTCGACCGCCGGCAAGGCCGCCCACGACATTCCGGCCTACATGCAACGGCAGGGCTACGAGATCGTCCCCGTCAATCCCTACGCCGACGAGATCCTGGGCCGAGAGGCTGCCGACTCGCTGGCCGAGGTCGAGGAAGACATCGACATCGTCGACGTGTTTCGCCCCAGCGAGGAGGTGTCGGGAATCGTCGACGGGGTGCTCGAACGGGACGACGTGGAGGTCGTCTGGATGCAACTCGACATCACGGACGACGACGCGGCCGCACGGGCCGAAGACGCCGGGCGTCGGGTCGTGCAAGACAGGTGTCTGAAAGTCGAACACCAGCGGCTCATGGGCTGAGGGCCGCGCGATCCGCCACTCAGTCCTCTGGTTCGGCGGCGCTGCCGCCGGCCGCGCCGCTGGTTTCGGCGCCGTTCTCGGCACCGTTCTCGGCGCTCTCCCCGGTGTCGGCCTCCTCGATGGCGGCTTCGGCCAGAACCTCGTCCACGTCGATCCCCTGTTCGCTGGCCAACTGCTCGACCAGCACCCGCTGTTCGTCGAGGTCGTGTGCCATCGTGTCGACCTGTTCGCTGGTCTTCTCGACCTTCGAGCGGAGGTCGTCGATCTCCGCCCGCAACTGGTTCATCTTCTCGTAGAGGTCTTCGGCCGCCGAGATCATCTTCTCGATCTTCTTTTTCGTGTCACCGAGTCCGACCATGCGGCATCGTTTAGCGCGCACGCTTGTGGCCGTTTCGGCTGACCGGCGCGTCTGATCGCCCGCACAACGCCGCGATTAAGTCCTGTCGGCGACCAGAGGGGGTATGGACGACCTCCGGATCGCCCCGCTCGTCGGTATCGTCGGCTGTCTGGCCGTCCTCCTCGCCCTGGCCGCGCCCTACGTCCTCGTCGAAGACGTGGCCGGCGTCGGCCTCTACTACGGATCGGGTGCGATCAACCCGCTGCTGGCCGGGCTGTTCGCCGCAGTCGCCCTCATCGCGCTGGCCGCCGGCCGCGAGGGGCGCTCCGATCCCGCACTCAGTGCCGGCGTCGCGCTGGTTCTCGGTGCGGTCATCGCGGTCATCGCGGTCGCGTGGGCGCTGACCGTCCGCGTGGACGTGGTCGCTATCGACACGGCCCACCGCTGGATCGTCGCCGGGGCGAGCGTGTTCGTCCCCGCCGGCTCGGCGTGGTTCGCCCGTGCGCTGGGGTTGCTCTGAGTGGCGGCCCGAGCGACGGACGCATTGACCACGTGGAAATCGGGCGACGGGGGCGCATCCGAAAGGCCCTTATGGGGCTCCGGATAAGGAGGGAGTGGACTAGGTCGGGCAGTTAGGCCCTGCCCTGAACCCGCGATATGGTCTTTAGCGGGGACCGAAGCTCGGGGGCGTCCGGTCAGACGGACGCGGGCCCCGCAAGCCAACGTCGAAGCCTCGTCCTGCGGGGGCGGCGGTCCCCACTGGCTCGCCTGCAGGGGCGATCCGGTGCGGTTAATCGGGGACACCCCGTCAGGCGCGGAAGCGAGCAGCGGATCCCCGGACACCCGTCGCTCGTAGGGTCGCGGGGTGGAGGAGGCACGCGGGATTACCCGCGCCCGAACGCCGGGCAATCCCGAGGTCCATTCCATTCATACCGTCGTTTTCTCTCCATAGATGCACGTAAACTCGCCATCGTGTCTCGTTCACGCGTCCAAAAAAGAGGGGTCGCGACCGCGACGGATCGGGGGACACACCCGAATCGACGCTGGACTCGTGGCGCTCGTCACTCCTCGGGCGTGGCCGTCTCGGTCTCCTCTCCCTCGTCCTCGTCGTCGGCGACCTCACCGTCGGTTTCCTCGGTGTCGTCTTCGTCGTCGGGTTCTTCCTCAGTTGCCGCTTCGTCTTCATCCAAGGCGTCCTCGTCGGTCGCCTCGCCGTCCTCGTCTGTGGTGTCTTCGTCGGCGGTGTCTTCGTCGGGTTCCTCGATGTCACCGTCGATCACGTCGGATTCGCCGATCTCGATCGGTCCGGCTTCGGTTTCGTTTTCGGCGTCTTCAGTTTCGTTCTCGGTGTCTTCTTCGTCGGTATCGTCCGCCGCGTCACCGTCGGGTTCGGGGACGATATCGGGTGACAGTTCCTCCGGGCCAGTGGGGTCGGTCAGCTGGAGAACCTGGAGGGTCTCGTTTTCGTCGTCCGAACCGATGGCCAGCACCGTGGCCGCCTCACCGGCGGCGAGGTCGGCGTCGACGGTCTGGACGACCTCACCGTCCGGGCCGCCGGTGCGGATGTCGAGGGTGTAGTCGCCCTGGGGGATCGTCTTGTACGGCGAGGATTCGCCGAACGCGACGTCCTCGAACACGACGCCGCCGGTCTCGTTGAGCGTCACCGTGACCGCGGAGGCGTTGGGGACGAGATGGCCGACCCTGATGGACCCGAACTCGGCGTTCGGCTGGGTCGCGTTGTCGAGGAACACGACTGGGTCGACCTGTGCCTCACCGTCCTCGAACTGGCCCGCGGCCGCGACGGTGTAGTTCCCGCGCTCTTCGGTCTCGATCTCCGTGTCGAGCACGACGCCACCGGGTTCCTCGGCCGCGACCATCACGATGGAGTGGTTCCCGGGTTCGACCTCCTGATAGCTGGCAACCTCGCCGGGATCCACCTCCTGAAGGACACGATCACCGTCGATGTACACGTCCACGGCGGGACCGCCGGGCACCGCGTGTACGAGACGGATCTGAGAGCCGGGTTCCTGCTCGTCGTCGTCCTCCTGTGCGACTGTGGGGCTGACCGCCGCCAGACCCCCGACGGCGACCAGAAGCAACGTAATCGCCACCACCTGCGTACTGCGTTTTCTTGCTGAAACCATGCACCACCAGTTCACCACAGGCCAATCCTTGGTTATGCGGAAAGTAGTAGACGCGACGACTGTTGCACGCACAGGTAAGTGCAGGCGGCCGGAACTGTCACTGGTGGTGAATATAGCCACCGACCGCCGGAACTGGCTCGGTACTGTCCGCGAGCGTGAACGAGTGCATCCGGCGTATGGACTGTCAAACCCAGGTACAGCAGGGGTCCGAACCGATCCGCAGGAATCCGGTATCCGAGAGCCCGACGGTTCTCGATTCCCGGGTTCTTTCGAGTTTGTCCGGCTTTCTGTCGGCAGACGGATCGGACGAGCGGCGGGAGCGCCCCGGAATCGACTCGCGGGGACTGACTGTCGCCGGTGACGAAACGTTGCGCCAGTTGCAGTCGCGGTAAGCCGATCCCCTGTCGTTTCGCTGGCGGCCGGCATCCGGATTACCGGGGCGCGAGGGCGACCCGACCCCGCTCGCCACGCTGATCGGCGGTGGCCACGGTGGCATGGTGAAGGGGAGCGAGCCAGAGCCTGCCGGATGTCCGGCCGGCCGCTGACGGTTTCGGACACGCACGGATACACTCGGTTTCGCTGCACCACGGTCGACCCGTGGGGCTGGTACGCGCTGGATTACAATCTCGGAGTCCGCTCTTCCCGACGGGAGGGATGTCCGGAGGACGGATCACGGAGATAGAGGACGTCGAACCGGCGTACGGGAATAGAGACATCGACGCCGTGGCGCGGGAACTCGATCGGCAGTCGCTGGCGGAACGGGCCCGGATCGGTCAGCGGACCCGCCGCCGACTCGGCTGGCTCGCGGTCGTGTTCGTCGCTGGCTTCCTCACGAGTGTCTGGATTGCTGGCGTCCGGCCGGCCGATCCCGCCGCTGTGGGTCGGCTGTTCGTCCCGTCGGTGATCGTCGCCGGCGCGGTCTTTCAGACACTCGATTCGGCCGCCGGGATGGGGTTCGGGACCGCGCTCTCTCCGCTCCTGTTCTCGCTGAACTACGCGCCGCTGGAGGTTGTCCCGGCCCTCCTCGTCACCCAGAGTATAAGCGGCTTACTCGCCGGTGCGATGCACCACGAGTTCGAAAACGTCGAGTTCTCGATCCGGCCGCCACTGACCGACGCGACCCGTGCCGTGCTCGTGCTGACCGCAGGTGGCGTCGTCGGTGCCGTCCTGTCGATCCTGATCGCATACCTCGCGCTAGGGCTCCCCGGAACCGTGATCGAGGGGTACGTCGCCGTTCTCGTGATCGGCATGGGGGTAATCGGTGTCGCCAGACAGTATCTCCCGCGCTCGAACGTCTACCGCCCGCGCCGGCTGGTCGGGTTCGCCCTGCTGGCGGGCGTCAATCAGGGTATCTCCGGCGGTGGCTTCGGCCCCGTCGTGACGCTCGGGCAGATCTTCGCCGGTGTCTACGAGAAGACCGCGGCGGCGATCACCGCGCTCGCGGAAGGGCTGGTTTCGATCGTCGGAACGCTCCTGTACCTGACGCTGTTCGCAGTCGGCCTCTCCGTCGAGTTCGTGTTACTCCCCTCCCTGCTCGTCGGATCGGTTTTCGCCGCCGTCCTCGCACCGTACCTGGTCCGGGTTGTCCCTGGAAAACTGCTGGCGTATCTCATCCCCGTCTACGCCTTCGGGATCGGGCTTGTCGTGCTCTTGCAACTCGCGTGACCGTCACCTGTGGGTCGTAGGCGCGTTCAAATACGACTGTGGCGAATACGCTCCCGTTAACAGGCTCGTACTGACCGCGTACTAACGGATGACTGGCCCGACGCTCGGTGAAAGATGCGACTGGCCACCGACGGCTGGGACGAACGCCCCGCCGAGACCGGCAGTCGGTGTCGGTGCGGTCGGCTGCCGCCGCTGTGTCACCGATTGCGATGCCAGAGCCGTGCTCGATCCGGCGATCAACTTCGGTCGGCAGCCGTCCGCCAATGAAACGGCGTGCCCTCCTCCTTGCGATCGCAGTGACCGCCATCGGTGCGGGACTGTTGCTCGCCGGGCCCGGAACTGGCGACGCTGGAACGGTCGCCGATGACTGCGACGCGACCGATAGCACGACGACCCCCCGCGTCACACCGTCCCCGACCACGCTGACCGACGACTGCGGGGAGGCCGGGGGTGACGACAGCGACGCGGAGACACCGATCGTTGACCCGGAAGAGACCGACGCCCCCGACGATGGCGACGGAGCCCCGCCTGACGAGTCGGACGACGGTCCCGTGACACCGACAGACGACGAACCGGCGAATGGCGGCGACTCACCCCCAGGCGAGTCGGACGACGGCGACGGGACATCGGCGGACGGCGACGAGTTGGTGGGTGGGGACGAACCGACGGACGGGGAGACACCGGCCGATGGAGAGACACCCGCCGACGGCGGCGTCCCCGGCGACGGTGAAACGCCTGCTGACGGGGGCGACGGAGGAGTCACACCCACTGCGGACGGATCGTCGCCGGGCGAGCAGACGCCGACCGACGGTGTGCCCGTGGAGACGCCGTCCGCTCCGTCCGACGGTGAGTCCCCCGCCGACGGAGACACGCCTGCGGGTGAGCCCACTACCCCGGAGTCCGGGACGACACCGACCGACGGCGGAGGCGGTACACCCGGGAACCAGACGACGCCGACGCCAGGCGACGGTACCGGGACGCCGACCGACGGAGTCCCGGGTGACGGCACCGACCCCGGCAACCAGACCGGACCGGGGTCACAGCCCGACGACGGTAACCAGACGACTCCTGGAGGGGATGCCGGTCCAACACCGGAACAGACGGAACCGGTCGCGGGCGAACCCGACCTCGAGGCGTTCGCGCCCAACCGGACCGTCCAGCCCGGTGTCGACCGGCGACTGGCGATAAGCGTCGTCAACTCCGGCACTGTCGAGGACGGCGGAACCGGGACCGACCCCGAGGCGGAACAGGCGGTCACGACGGCCAGGAACGTCCGGGTGACACTCACCGAGGGGGACGCGCCCGTCACCGTCGAGTCCGGGACGGTTCCACTGGGCGATCTGCAAAGCGGCGCAGTCTCGCGTGCAGGGTTCGACATCGCCGTCGACGACGACGCCGATCCGGGGACCTACGAGCTCGACGCCGAGATCGAGTACGAGTTCACGGAGGAGATCGACGCGAACGACAGCGACAGGGACGAGGAGAGCGTCACGGTCCCGGTCGAACTCGTCGTCACCGAACAGGGCCGCTTCGAGGTGGAATCGGTCGACGCCGACCTGCAGATCGGCGAGCAGGGAACGGTCGAACTCGATCTGGAGAACACTGGCTCCGCGGACCTGACGGAGGCTTCGGTACTGATCCGCTCCCAGACCGGTGCGCTCCTCGTCGACGGGAGCGCCGGCCGGCAGGGAACCGGCGAGAACGACGGGGCCGCCGGTGCCGGGGCGTCCCGCTTTATCGGCGACTGGGACGCCGGCGACACCGAGTCGATCACGTTCTCGGCGACGCCGACCAACCGCTCGGCGACACAGGAGTACGCACTAGAAGCCGTCGTCCGGTACGTCGATCCCGACGGCGACCGACGGCGCTCGCGCGACCTCACCTTCGGCGTCACGCCCGAGGAGGAACAGGAGTTCTCGCTGTCGGATCTGGAGGGCGACCTCGAGGTCGACGCCGACGGCACCATTAGCGGGGAGATCACCAACGAGGGGCCGGATCCGGCCACCGACGCCGCGGTCCGGTTGGTCACCGGCGCGGACGTGGCCGTCACCGCCACCGGCGAGACCGACGCCACGGTCGTCGCCCGCCGCGAGTCGGTGTCGCTGAGCGATCTCGACGCCGGCGAGACGGCCGACTTCGAGATCCCGGTCACGGTGCCCGACGACGCCGAACCCGGCCCCGTGCAGGTGCGACTGGTCGTCGACTACCTGAACGCCGACGGCGACCCGCGCGAGAGCCGACCGCTACGTGGTTCGGTCGAGATCGACGACGAGGAACCAGACTTCGACCTCGACGAAGTCGACGGCGACGTGCAGGTCGGCGAAGCGGGGACTGTCTCGCTGGAACTCGACAACGAGGTCGGCGAGGATCTCACCGAAGCGCGCGTGTCGCTCACCTCCCGGAGCGGCGACCTGCTCGTGGACGGGAGCGCGAACGCCTCCCGGTTCGTCGGCGACTGGGAGGACGGCGACTCCGAGACCGTGACGTTCGACGTCACCGCGACCAACGACTCGACCGTCGCCGAGTACCCCCTCACAGTCAGAGTCGCGTACACGGTCGACGGGGACGACGAGCGGTCGGACCCGATCCGGACGAGCGTCGAACCCGACGCCGAGCAGGCGTTTACGATCCGGAACGTCAGTGCCACGCTCCGGGTGGGTGATGACGGCACCGTAGAGGGACGCGTGGAGAACACCGGGTCTCGGAACGTCTCGAACGCCGCGCTGGTCGTCGAGACCGGCGACGAGACCGTCACCGCCGACCGGCCGTCGGTCCCGATCGGTGACCTCGCGGTGAACGAGAGCGAATCGTTCACCTATCCGTTCGAGTTGGCCGACGACGCCGAACCCGGCCCCCGCCAGCTCCGCTTTGCCGTCGAGTACGAGACCGAGGACGGCGACCGCCGGCGGAGCGACCGGGACACCGTCACGGTCACGGTCAGCGCGGAACGCGACGGCTTCGCGGTCGTCGACACGACCGTCGAGACGCAGGTGGGCGATACGGGCACACTGACGCTAACAGTCGTAAACCGGCGGTCGGAGACGGTGAGCGACGCACGGGTCGGGCTCAGATCCAACAGCGCCGAACTCACCGTCGGTGGCGCGGACAACTCGACGCGGTTCGTCGGGGGGTGGGACCCCGGCGAGAACCGGACCGTCGAGTACGAACTCCGGGCCGCCAACGACAGCGCGGTCCAGGCCTACGCCGTCCGGGCGCTGGTGGCTTACACGGACGACGGGGGCGACGACCGCGAGAGCGACCCCATCCGCTTCGGTGTCGTCCCGCTGGCCGAACAGGCCTTCACCATCGCGAACGTCACGAGTACCCTCCGGGTCGCCGAGGAGGGAGTCGTCGAGGGTCGGGTCCGCAACGAGGGGCCGGGCAACGTCACCGCGGCGGTCCTGCGACTGGAGACCGACACCGAGACGACGAACCCACAGGAGACCGAGTTCGCACTGGGCGACCTCGGAGCCGGTGGCTCCAGCCCCTTCTCCGTCCCGGTCGAGATCACCGAGGACGGTGCGGCCACACCACGATTGCTCAGCTTTCGCGTGGCCTACGCCGACGACGGCGGCGACCGGACGGCGAGCGACGAACTAACGGCTCGCGTCCGGGTCCGCCCCGAGCGCGACCGGTTCGCCGTACGCGGGGTCGAGGCCGCAGTCGCCCAGGGAGAGACCGGGACCGTGACGCTCGTCGTCCGGAACGTCCGGAACGACACCCTCCGGGACGTGAACGCCAAGGTGTTCGCCGACGACCCACTCGACACCGGCGACGACGAGGCGTTCGTCCCGGTTCTGGAACCCAACGAGACCGTTCGGCTCGATTTCGACGTGAGCGCCGCGGGTGACGCCAGCACCCGAACCGTGCCGCTGCGCGCCGACTTCGAGTACGAACTGCCCGACGGCGACACGGAACTCTCCGAGACCTACCAGATCGGCGTGAACGTCACGGAACCCGAAGAGGACGGGCTCATAAGCCGACTCTGGCCGCTGGGGCTGGTCACCCTGCTCGCGCTGACGGGTGGACTGGTCGGCCGGCGGTTCCGGAGCGAGTGATGAAGCGGACGGAGACCGTCGCGAACTGGGTCGTCGACCGGCCGAAGACGGTCGTCCTCGGCTTCCTGCTGGTGACAGCCCTCTTCGCCGTCGGCCTCGGCCAGGTCTCGACGACCGCCGGGACCGAGCAGTTCACGGAGGGCACCCCGGCTCAGGAGGCCTTCGAGGACGTCCAACGGGAGTTCGGGGCCCCATTCGGGCCGGATAGTGGGACGACACAGTTGATCCAGACGGACCGGAACGTCCTCGCGAAGGGCGAACTGCTCGCGACGCTCCGGGCGCTCGAGGCCCTCGCCGAGCGCCCCGACCTCCGGGTCGAGTCCACCCAGAGCGCGGCGGGCCTGATAGCCACCGAACTCGACCCGGACGCGACGACGCTCGCCGAGAAGCGCCGCGCGATCGACCGCGCCGACGAGGCCGAGATCGACGCCGCCGTCGCGACCCTCTCGGACCGACCGTCGTTCACCGACCTCGTGAGCGACGACTTCAATCCGACCAGTGCCACCGCGAGCGCGACAGTCGCGGTCGTCACCCACCGGATCCCCACGGAACTGGACGAAGGGGGCGGCGGTGGCGGTGAACCCGGGCCGATGACGCCGATTCAGCTCCGGTCGCGGGGGATCGTCGACGCGGTCGACGCCGACCTCCGGGTGTTCGGGCAGGGGATCATCGCCGCGGAGTTCTCCAACGTGATCGGTGACTCCCTGCTCCTCGTGGTCCCGGCCGCGATCGTACTCATCCTCGCCTTCCTGATCGTCTCCTACCGCGATCCCGTCGATCTCGCGCTGGGGACGATATCGCTCGCCATGACGCTCGTCTGGACGTTCGGCTTCCTCGGTCTCACCGGGATCCCCTTTACGCAGTTTCTGATCGCGGTGCCACCCCTGCTGCTGGCGGTCGGGATCGACTTCGGCATCCACACGATCAACCGCTACCGCGAGGAACGGGTCACCGGCGCGGGCGTCGACGCGTCGATCCGGCGGGCGCTCGACCAGTTGCTCGTGGCCTTCGCCATCGTCACCGGGACGACGGTCATCGGCTTCGCCGCCAACCTGACGAGCAGGCTCGCGCCCATCAGGGAGTTCGGGATCGTCGCCGCCGTCGGCATCGCCTTCACCCTCCTCGTGTTCGGCCTCTTCCTCCCGGCGGCGAAAGTCGCCAGCGACCGGTTTCGGGCGGCCCACGACCTCCCCGCGTTCGGCCAGCAACCGCTCGGTCGCGAGGGGTCCCGGCTCGCCACCGTCCTCTCGGGTGGGGTCGCGGTCGCGCGGCGTGCGCCCGTCGCCTTCCTGGTCGTCGTCCTCCTGGTCTCCGGCGGGTCGGCCGCCTACGCGACCGGGATCGACACCGCGTTCTCCCAGGAGGACTTCCTGCCGCCCGAGGAGACGCCCGCTTACCTCGAGGATCTGCCCGAACCGTTCGCGCCGAACCAGTATACCGTCACTCGCGATATCCAATTCCTCGAAGACAACTTCGAGGCCGCCCAGGGGGAGACGGTGACGATATTCCTGCAGGGGCCGCTGACGCGGGACACGACGCTCGAATCGGTGCAGAAGGCCGGTCGGAACCCGCCGGAGTCGTTCGTCTCCCGCGACCGCCGGGCCGACTCCACCAGCATCGTGACGGTGATTCGCGACTACGCCAACGAGTCCGCGGAGTTCCGGGCGCTGGTAGAGCGCAACGACGTGGACGACGACGGCGTCCCTGACGACAACCTCCGGCAGGTGTACGACGCGCTACTCACCTCGCCACAGCGCGACCGGGCGCTGCAGTACGTCACCGAGGACCGCCGGTCCGCCCGGGTCGAGTACGAGACGGAAGCGACCGCGTCACAGGACGCGATCACCGCCGACGCTCGCGAGGTAGCCGACCGGTACAGGCCCGACGCCACCGCGACGGGGCAGGTCGTCGTCTTCCAGTCGATCGCCGCGCTCATCCTCCAGTCGGCGCTGGTGAGCCTCGCCACGGCGCTCCTGCTGGTCGCCGTCTTCCTGGTCGCCGTCTACGCCGTCCTCGAAGACGAACCCGCGCTGGGGCTGGTCAACCTCCTCCCCATCGCGGTGTCCGTGGCGCTGATCGCCGGGACGATGCGCCTGCTCGGCCTCTCCTTCAACGCCTTCACCGCGACGATCCTCTCGATCACGATCGGGCTGGGCATCGACTACTCCGCCCACGTCGTCCACCGGTTCGCCGACGAGTACGACGGTGACGACCCCTTCCCGGCGCTCCGGCGGACTGTCGCGGGAACCGGCGGCGCGCTCACCGGGAGCATGCTCACGACGGCGGCCGGGATCGGCGTCCTCGTGTTCGCGCTCACACCGGTCCTCGGCCAGTTCGGCCTGCTGACCGCGCTCAGCATCGTCTACTCCTACGTCGTCGCTATCGCGATCACGCCGTCGGCCATCGCCGTGTGGGCGCGCTACACGGACTGAGCGCCACCCCTTCCACCGTATGGCCGCCCCAAAATCGAGCGGTCGTCCGCAACTACGCCGAAAGCATCGGGTCGGGTGCAGGCAGTCGTTCCGGGAATACCCCTTTCTCCGTGCTCGCCGAATCCACGGGCGATTACGCCGACCGGCGGCGGTCGGCGACCGTGACACATCGACCATGGTATCCGACGACACCGCCGACCGCGACGGCACCACCGAGAACGGGTCGACGCGGGAGCAGTCCGGGGAGCGAACGTACAGCGACTCCGAGCGCTCGCTGGCCGCGAACCGGCTGACCGTGATGGTCGGCGGCGTGTTCCTGGTCGCACTGGGGTTGCTCGCGATCCTCGCCCCCTATCTCACCGGGATCGCGATCTCGCTGGTACTGGGTGCGCTGCTCGTGATCGGAGCGCTCGTCCAGATCGCCGCGGCCTTTTCCGTGCAGGCCTGGCGGGGCGCGGTCTTCGGCGTCCTCATCGCCGTGCTATACGGAGCCGCCGGGATCACGATGCTGGCCAATCCCACGCTGGGACTGGTGGCGCTGACGCTCGTCCTCGGCGTCTTCTTCCTCTCCGAGGGACTGCTCCAGCTGGTGATGGGCCTGCGCCTCAGGAAAAACGAGAACTCGGGCTGGCTGGTGGCCTCCGGGGTCGTCGCGGTGTTGCTGTCCTCGTTGATCCTGCTCGGGTTCCCGACCAGCGCAGACTGGGCCGTCGGCCTGCTGTTCGGCGTGAACCTGCTCACGAGCGGTCTCGCGCTCGTCATGGTCGCGACGGCGGCCCCGTCCTCACGGGAGAGCGGGACGACTCGCCGCGTCGGTGAGCCGGGAACCGGATCGTCCTGAGATCGGTCCCGCCGCCCGCGCGCTGGCCCATCTGCGATCCGGCTGCCCGACATTACTCTCCGTCGACGACGTGGTGCGGGCCGAGCGGGCCGTGCTCGGGACAGGCCCCGACGATGGGCGTCGCGTTGCAACAGCCGCCCCGCCGACCGGTCGCGACCAGTCCCGTCGTCAACGCCGCCCCGCAGAGCCGACAACGCGGCGAGTCTCCCATCACTCACCACGCGTCCCGGAGGACGCCTTCGAGGTCCTCGACCGTGGGGTCCAGATCGGCCGGTGCGTAGCCCATCATACTGTCGTCCAGCGTGTACGCCGCGATGTCGGAGAGGTCCGACTGGCTGATCCCATCGAGTTCCCTGATGCTCGACGGCAGGCCCAGCGCGTCCCGGATCTCGGCGACCCGTGAGACCACGGCGTCGGCCAGTTCGTCGTCGCTCACGCCTGCGGTGTCGACGCCCAGCCCGTCGGCCAGCAGGCGACGCCGGCCGTCGACGCGCTCGAAGAGGTATTCGAGGGCGTGCGGTGCGATCACGGCGTGGGCGACCCCCTGCTGGACCGGGTAGCCGGCGGTGAGGCCGTGCCCGAAGGCGTGGAGCAGCGAGAGGGTCATCCCGTCCGGTCGGGAGGCCCCGTACTGGGCGAGGACGATTCCCGGAACCACCCGCTCCAGCGCCGCGTCCGTGTCCTCGCGTAGATCCGGCAGCCCATCGGAGAGCAGTTCGAGCGCGCGCTTGGCCGTCGCGTCCGTCACGGCCGATCGCGTGCTGGCGTAGAGGGTCTCGACCGCCTTGTCGAAGCCGTTCATCGCCGACCCGGCGAGCACGTCCGTCGGCGTCGTCGCGAACAGGTCCGGGTCGTACAGCAGGCCGGCGGGCATCAGCGATTCGGCGAAGAGACCGCCGCCGACCGGTTCGTCGACCAGCCCTGAGGCCGGTGTGGCGGTGATCCCCGCGGCCATCGAGAGGTCCGCCCCCGCGAGCGTCGTCGGGACCGCGACGATGGGGGGCACGTCGTCGGGGGCCGCGATGATGCCCGTCGATTCGAGTTCGGCCGCGAGCGCCTCGGGGTCCTCGTCCCGGCCGGCCAGCACCGCGATGGCCTTCGCCACGTCGAGACTGCTCCCGCCGCCGAGACTGACGAGGGCGTCGGCGTCCACGTCGCGCATGGCTTCCAGCCCCGCCACGGCGGCACCGAGTCGTTTGTCAGGGGTCGTCCCGGCGAACGTACCCGCGTGGGCGTCGCCGAGGCCGTCCTCGACCGGGTCGATCACCGCGGGCGTCGACCCGACGGTCTTCCCGCAGACCACCAGCGCCCGTTCCGCGCCGATGTCGGCGAGCTCGTCGGCCAGCGCGTCCACACAGCCGCGGCCGTACCTGATCGGCCCGTGATCGTAGGCGAACCGAAAGGACTCGTCCATACCCGGCGTAGTCAGGCCGGTGCAATAGGTCTGGTCCCGCCAGCCGGGGTCGTCACTCCTCTTCGTCTTCGAACGCCTCCCAGTCGAGGGCATGCTCGATGGTCTCGCGGTCGGTGTCCTGGGGGCCGCTCTGGAGGATGAACGGCCCGGCGGCGACCGTCCGCAGGGTGATCGTCGACGCCCGTAGGATGTACGACGTGAGCACGATGTACGGTGCGAGCGCGACGGTGTAGGCCAGCAGGACGAACAGTAGCAGCGGCGTGAGGGTGAACATCATCACGTCGGGGAGCAGGTCGGTGTCCAGCGAGAGGATGACGTAGGAGATGAACACGATGGAGGGGAGGGAGACGTAGAGGATACGGCTCGACAGCCGCGCGAGCTCCTGCTTGTAGTAGATCGACTTGAAGTACTCGCGGCCGATCGCGAGGTACTTCAGCGTCTCGACGAGGTCGTCGACGACCGCGCGCTGTTCCTCGGTCAGGTCGTCGCGGTAGGTCCGGTCGAGCATCCGCAGCGCCCGGAGCTGTTCGGAGTGGTCGTAGTTCAGACCCACGAGGAGGACGCCGAACGTACCGCTCCGGGTGTCGCTCAGCGTCGTTCGGGCCCGTCCGACCTGGACGAACACGTCGGTGACGAACGGTTCGATGTCGTGTTGCAGGTCCTCGTCGCCCTGCTCGGCGGCGAGGTTCTGGAGGCGCTGGGTCCGCTCGAAGACGACGTGCAGGATGACCCGCAGGAACTCCGCCGGACGGGCCGGCGTGATCTCCTCCTCGACGAGTTCCCCGAGTCGTTTGCGGTACTTGATCGAGGCGTCGACCCGGTCCCGCTGGCTCTCGATGTCCGTGATCTCCTGGGAGAGCACGACCGAGTTGATCGAGACGACGATCGAGACCAGCAGGATCGTTCCGCTGAGGAGCGTGTTGAACAGGTTCTCGGTCGTGCTGGTCTCGGCGAGCAACACCCGCACGTCGATCGGCCGCAACACCGAGAGCCCCACGAGGACGGCCAGGATGAACACGAGGAGCGACGCCGAGACGACCATCCGTCTGCCCGTCAGCAGGAACCAGCGCGTCAGTCTCCCCTCCTCGTCGCGTCGAGCGGACGTCACCTGTCTGTCGATCCGCCCCACCTGCTCGTCGTCACCCTCGTCACGGTCGCTACCGCTCATGCCCTGCCCTCCGACCGCCGGGTCGCGCTCGGTCGCCGTCCGATCGACAATGGACGCCCACGGTTCGGGCGCGAGGACCGTTGTTAGACACACCGTTGTCGACCCCGCGGTCCCGGGCGTGACGGTACGCTCTACTTACCGATCCGGATCGTTAGACCAGCGCCGCGACCAGTCCGTCCAGCGCGTCGAGTTCGTCGGCGTTGACGCCGTGACCCATCCCCTCGTAGATGCGCGTGGTCACGTCCCCGCCGAGGTTCTCGAGCACCTCGGCGGTCGCGTGGACGCGCTCCTCGGGGATGTGCGGGTCGACGTCGCTACAGCCAAGAAAGACCGGCGTGTCGTCGAGGTCGCCCTCGACCGCGAGGTAGTCGTCGGGGTCGACCGACTCGCCGATCAGTCCGCCCGAGAGGACCGCCAGCCCGCCGTAGCGGCGCGGGTTGCGCGCGACGAACTCGCTGGCGAGACAGCCGCCCTGCGAGAACCCGACGAGCAGCACTCGCTCGTGGGAAATCCCGGCGTCGACCGCGGCCTCCACGGCGTCCCCGATGGATTCGAGACCGGAGGAACGGCCCGGCTCGTTCTGCTCTGCGGGCGCGAGGAAGGAGTTGGGATACCAGGTGTTCCGGGCCGCCTGGGGTGCCAGCAGGGCGACGCCCTCGCGGTGGACCTCGCGGTGGACCTCGCGGCCGAGTTGCTGGACGATGCTCTCCGCGCTCGCGCCGCGGCCGTGGGCGAGCACGACGGCCGCTTCGGCGTCGTCGATGTCGGTCCCGGCGGTGACCAGCGACTGGTTCTGGTGGGGTCCGGTCATCGCTCGATCGACACCTCGTGCCGCGCAGTCCGGGTCTGAACGTTCATGATGACAGGGTACGCCCTCCAGATGTATAGGCGCTCTCTGGCCGGGATGACATCAGGTGACACCGGTGTCACCGGATGTCCGTCAGGCAGGTCGCTCCTCTCCCGCGCCGTCGTCCGTTCCGACGTCCTCGTCGGAGCGGGAGCGCGCGAACAGTACACCGGCGATGGTGTGGGGGCTGTGGTCGCGCAGAACCGCGAGCAGGTTCGCGGCGAACACGACGGAGCCGAGGGCGACGAGCGCGCCCGCGAGCGGGACGGCCAGCGCTGGCAGGGCGAACAGTTCCGCGGCGACCAGGATGATCGCGCCGCCCAGAATCAGGCCGAAGTCCGCCGCGGCCAGTCGGTCGTCGTAGAGGTCGTCGATCATGGGCACGTCCTCGAACCCCAGCAGGTCGCTGTAGCGGTGGACCCAGACGATGAAGGGGACGATGTGGTACAGCGTCCCGAGGACGACGAACCCGACGACGCCCAGCGCGAGCAGGTGGACGGTGCCGGGCCCGCCGAAGCGGTGGGTCAGCGCGAGGGGGTCGGCAAGCCACGCCGGGGCGGTGAGCAGGCTCCAGGCGGCCATCGCCGCGGCGACGACGGCGTACCGCGAGAGCATCGGCGTCCAGTCGACACGGGTCTCGACCAGCCGGCGAGCCAGCAGGATCGAGAAGCCGGCCACGGCGACGACGATCAGGAGGCCCCCCACACGTGCCAGCGGCGTGCTCCCGACCAGCCGACCGCCCGCGAGCGCGAGGACGCCCGCTGGGTAGCCGTAGGACTCGATCCGGCGGAGGTGGTGATCGATCCCGTGGAGCTCGGTCTGGGTGAACATCGTCCCGAGCTGGTAGAGCGCGCCGAAGACGGTCCCCAGGATCGCGCCGAAGACGGCGAGCGTGGCGTGTGCACCCACCGTGCTGAACCGGGTGATCGGCAGGTCGGCGAACACGGGAACGGCATAGTCGAGCGCGAGCAGGAACCCGAGCCCGGTCACGAGCACGAAACAGGCGAGTGCGAACGCGAAGTGGGCCTCCGTCACGTCGAGGCCGTCGACGCGGGCGAGCGTCCGCCCGAGGTTGTAGGCGAACGTCCAGAACCCGGCCACCGCGAGCGTCCCGAAGACGTGGACCCAGGGCAGGGCTCCGAACAGGAAGCTCCCGGCCATCCCGAGGAGGCCGGCGACGACCAGCGGGAGCTGGACGCTCGCGAGTCGGCGCGAGTACAGCGAAACGCCGGACCAGACGGGAACGAACTGCGTCATCGCTCCCATGATGGTGATACAGATCCAGCCGGCCAGCAGGAGGTGGACGTGGGCGAGGGTGGCGAGCCCGGGCAGCCCGACGGCGGTGTCGGCGGCCGCGAGCCCGACCGCGCCGACGAGGAACCCGATCGCGACGACGAAGTGCCGGAGCGGGACGGTCATCGGCGGTCCCTGTCCGGCGTCGATGTTTCCGGGAACTACGCTCATGGTCGTAAGTACGTGTCGGGCGGCCGAACGACTGTGCCCGAACGTGTTCGCCAGGGATCGGGCGAGCGGTCGCTCAGGCGTGTTCGATGTCGACGTGGAACTCGTCGGGCCCGACCCGTTCGGTCTCGTGGGTGAACCCGCGCTGTTCCAGCACCGCGTACAGCGGTTCGGGCTCGAAGCTGTTGATCAGGCGCAGCCGCTCACCGTCGGGGAGGTCGTCGAGGGCCGCCATGATGTCGTCGAACGGTTCACCGTCGATGTCGCGCACGTCGAGCCGTCTGTGGGTGGGGATATCCTGGCTCATACTTCGAGGTTCGTGAGAACTGCGGTCCGTCTTGTCCCGGACATGTTCGACCCGTCGGTGGGACGATCACTCGATCGTTCGCGGTTCGTCGCCGGTATCGAGCGGGACGGGGTCGGCGTCCTCGTCGAGATCGTGGGTGGAGTAGCGCCGGACCGCCTCCGCGGGGCAGAGCCACACGTCGTCGGCGAACCAGGCGAACAGCTTCGTCGCCTGTTCGTAGGCCACGTCGGCGTCGGGGGCGGTGACGCTCCCGACGTAGCGCATGCGGCCGTCGCTCTCTTCGCGGACGAACACCTCCCACTCGCGTTCGGTAGCGTCCCGCGGTGCATCGCCGACGCGGGCGCGTTCGGGTTTCTCGACCATGGATATCGTCAGCAGTCGGACGGCGAATCAGTTGTGCCGAATCCGTTCGTCACATCTCGTAGCCGGCGTAGTCCATCAGGTCGGCGAAGATGTCGGTGTCCATCGCCTCCTCGTAGACGATGCCGGTGACCATGCCGCCGGGGTAGGACGCGGCGGCGTCGAGGCCGTTCGTGGCGTGGTTGACCTTGTGACAGTGCATCAGATAGATGCCGGGCTCGGCGTTGGCCTCGAACTCGATGGTGCGTCGCTGTGCGGGTGCGACGTTGACGATGTCCTGTTCGACGCGGAGCGCGTCGGGGAGCTGGGTGCCGTCCTTCTCGACCACTTCGAACCGGTGATTGTGCGTGTGCATCGGGTGGGCCATGTACCCGCCGACGTTCACGAGGTGGACCCGGACCGTATCGCCCTTGCTGACGATCAGCGGCGAGCCGTCCTCCGGGTGCAAGGTACGGGGCAGGGACCGGCCGTTGATCGTGAACACGTCTGCCTTGCGGTGGTGGGCGCTGTAGCTCACGTCCTCGCCGCCGTACATTCGTGAGAGCCGGGAGTCCCAGTCCTTGACGGTGAGGAAGTACTCGCGGTCGGCCTCCTGATACCCCTCGGGATCGACCCGGAAGATACCGTACATCCCCATCTCGATGTGCTGGTGGGTCTGGTAGTGGCAGTGATAGCCGTGGGTCCCGGGGGTGTTGGCGGGGATCTCGTAGGTGTGTTTCTCGCCGGCCGGGACCTGAATCCCGGAGGTCGTCGGGACGCCGTCGTCCTTCCAGGCCTTCTGGACGCCGTGGAAGTGGACGGTGTGGGGCCGCTTGCCGTCGGTGTTGTCCAGCGTCACGTCGATAACGTCACCCTCCTGTGCACGCAGGACGGGGCCCGGAACGCTGGGCTGGCCGTCGTCGGCCGCGAACGCCCACACTCGTGGGAGTTCGATGGGACCGCCAAGCGAGTCCTCGGGATGGACCGGGAGCCGTGCCGGCACGGTCTTCAGCGTGACCTCGTTACCCTGCTCTGCGAGGTCGACCATCTCCGGCGGGGCCGCGGCTGGCAGCGACGACTGGTTCGACTTGGACGACTGGGTCGTCGCCGTTCCGGCGCTATCTGCGCGCGGCGCGCCCTGACAGCCGGCCAGGGCGACGGCCGTCGCACCACTGGTAGCCTTCACGAAATCGCGACGCGAGAACCGCGTTCCCGGCGCACTCATCTGATCACTCATGACACCACGATGTTTGGGGGATTGATATATACCTCACGTGGGTATTCCAACGGTCCGGGAATTGAATCGAACGTGTTCGGCCCAGAAACGTTCCGAATCGGCCCGGCTCCCTGGCCTGCACACGCTGGGGAAGTCCTTTCGAGGGGAGACGGTGTACCCGGCCTGTGCGGCTGCTCCACCTCTCGGTTCCAACGGAGGACCGTGACGCGGTGGTCGACACTATCGAGGAGGGCGAGTTCGGATACTTCGAGACGGTCGGTGGGGGTGACCGGGACGACCACACGCTCGTCTCGGTCGTCGTGCCGGCCGACGCGGTCGAACACGTCCTCGAGGACCTCGACGCGGCCGGGTACGACGACTCGACGTTCACCGTGTCGGTCGAAACCCAGTTCGCGAACTTTCCCGGGATCGACGGGATACAGGACGCGTGGGCCGACACGCCGAACAAATTGGCTCCGCGGACGCTCCGCTCGAAGGCCAAGGACATGCGGTACAACACGCGGGCGTATCTCTGGATGATGATCCTGGCCGCCGTCGTCGCCGTCGCAGGCCTCCTGCTTGCCTCCCCCGCCGTGGTCGTGGGGTCGATGGTCATCGCACCCATCGTCAGCCCGATGCTGACCGCGAGCGTCGGGGCCGTCCGCAGCGACCGGGCGATGCTGTACGAGAGCCTCAAGATGCAGGTCGCCGGCCTGATCGTGGCGACCCTCGCCGCCGCCGCGTTCAGCCTCGCCGTCAAGGAGTTTTTCGCCGTCCCGCAGGCGCTCGCGATCACGAGCCTCGAACTCGTCGCCTTGCGGACCTCGCCCGGACTGTTGTCGATCACCGTCGGGTTGGCGGCCGGTGCGGCCGGTGCCTTCGGCCTGGCGACGAAGGGTCAGGTGAGCATCGTCGGCGTCATGATCGCTGCGGCGTTGATCCCCACGGCCGGCGTCGCCGGGATCGGGCTGGCGTGGGCCGAGTTCCAGCTCGGCCTCGGGGCGCTGGTGTTGCTGTTCGCGACGATCGTGGCGGTGAACGTCGGCGCGTTCTCGATGCTGTGGTATCTCGGCTATCAGGACGAACCGGGACCGGGAAGGCCCATCTCGACCGATTCGCTCGGGCGGACGCTGCAGGTCGGGGGGACCTTCTTCCTCATCTTCGTCATCGTGGCGTTCGTCGCCGTCGGGTTCGTCCAGCAGAGCGCTTTCGAGCGGACGGCCAACGGTGCCGCGACGGACGTGTTGAACCGCGCGGAGTACCAGGGGCTGGAAGTCACGGAGTCGTCCTACGAATACACCGGTATCGGCCCGTTCACGACCCCGACGAGCGTCACTTACTCGATCCGACGGACGAGCGACAGGGCACACGCGAACCTTCCGAGGGCACTCGACCGGCGCATCGCAGCGGCGACGGGCGCGAACGTCACCGTTCAGGTCCGGTTCGTCGACTACCAGGTGTCGGGGACCGGATCGGACGCAGGCCCCCGACCCGGGAGAGCCACCACCGCCCGCGGATAACTGGGGAGGCGCCACTTCGTGGCCGCTCGCCACCACGACCAAAATCTATTTGGGCCTCTCCGTCGTGGCTGTGAGCAAGCTCGCTTGCTATAGATAAAGCAAGATTGTATACATATGGTCGAGGACACACTCGTACTCGTCGGGCAGGAGGGAACACACGCCAGGGAGACGCTGGCGACCCACGCGGAACGGATCGAGCGACGCGGTGCGGTCGACGTAGCCCACGCGGTCACGTACGCAGAGGAGCCGGGTCGGGAACTCCGGGACCGGTTTCGGGACGTCGAGGGCGGCATCGTCTACGTACTGCCGGCGTCGCTGGCCCACAGTCGCGAGACGACGGACGTGTTACCCCGGACGTTCCCCGCGTTCGAGGGGACGGTCCGGTACTGTGAACCCGTCGGCGCGAGCCCTGCCATCACGAGACTGGTGATAGAGCGCGCGGCCGCCTTGACCGAACCGGGATCCGACGCCACGCTCGTCCTCGTCGGACAGGGGAGCAGTTCCCAGCCCTACCACCGGCAGATGGTCGAGTACCACGCCACCCGGATCGCCGACCGTACCGACTACGCCGCCGTCGAGCCTTCCTACCTCCTGCAGAACCCCGCCGTCGAGTGTGTCCGCTATGCCGTGGAGACCGACCGATCGGTCGCCGTCCCGCTCTTTCTGACAGCGAACGCGACGACCGACCACCGGATCCCCGCGAAACTCGAACTCCACCGCGGCGGAATGGCCTACGCCGACCCGCTGGGTGACCACCCGCTCGTGACCGACGCCATCGAAGGCGAGATCACCCGACAACGCGCTCTAGCGGCCACAGATCGTGCCCAACCCGCTTCCTTCGAGGACGCGCTGGTGCAGGGGGCGCGATCGGTCGCGACCGACGGCGAGGGACGGATCTAGCGCGGAGCATCCTCTGACCGAACCCGGCCCACAGGTGTCGACCGACCACGCGCCGTGTTCGTCCCGACCGTCTTTGCTAACATATTTGAGCGGAGGGCTCCTCGTTTACGGTATACGTGTATTCTCCGCTCCCCGGTGTCCAGCGACGCGCTCCCGTCTCGGAACCGTTCACAGCCGACGGAGGTGAACTGTGAACCCGAGCCGCGTCGACTCGATAGTCGATCTCACCTATGGCCTGCTGATCGCCCTTTCAGTCGCGCTGATCGTAGTCGCCGACAACGCCGTCGGGCTGGCGTTCGGGTTCGGGGTCCTGCTATCCTATCTCATCCACGTCGTCTGGAAGATGGCTCGCTTCGATCCGGACTGGATGACCACGGCGGTCAAAGAGACCGTACAGGAGACCGTCGACGAGACGGTCGAAGAGAAAGTCGGCGAGACCGTGGAGAAGACCGTCGACGAAACGGTCGGCGAAACGGTCGAAGAGACGGTCGGTGAAACTGTCGAGGAAACCGTCGGAGAAACTGTCGAGGAGAAAGTCGGTGAAACTGTCGAGGAAACCGTCGGTGAAACTGTCGAGGAGACAGTCGAGGAAACCGTCGGAGAAACTGTCGAGGAAAAGGTCGGCGAGGCGGTCGAAGAGAAGGTCGGTGAGACGGTGGAGAAGACTGTCGACGAAACCGTCGAGGAGAAAGTCGGTGAGACGGTGGAGAAGACCGTCGACGAAACCGTCGAGGAGACAGTGGGCGAAACGGTCGAGGAGACGGTCGGACAGGCGGTCGAGGAGAAGGTAACGGAGACCGTCGAGGAGACGGTCGAGGAGACGCTCGAAGAACAACTCGACGGTGACGAGGACGACGAGTCGACCGACGAGGACGACGAGGCCGACGAATCGATCGACGAGAACGACGAGGACAGGTGGAACTGATGGTTCAAGTACTGCTCGTGGCCGGCGTTCTCGTGGCGATGTTCGTCGCGTACAACATCGGGGGGTCCACGACGGGGCCGGCGTTCGGGCCGGCCGTCGGCGCGGACGCCATCTCGAAGACCGGTGCGGCGGCGCTGATGGGCGTGTTCTTCTTCCTCGGTGCCTGGACGATCGGTCGGAACGTCGTGACGAAGCTCGGAACGGAACTGGTGGTCGACACCGGGGTGTTCACGCTCGAAACGTCGATCGCGGTCCTGTTTTTCATCGGCGTCGCGCTACTCGTCGGGAACGTCTTCGGCGTCCCGGCCTCGACCTCGATGACCGCCGTGGGAGCCATCGCGGGGCTGGCACTGGCCGGCGAAGTGCTCGACCTCGCGGTCATGGGCGAGATCGTCATCTGGTGGGTCGTCTCTCCGATCATCGGCTTCTGGGTGTCGCTGATCATCGGCCGGTACTTCTACGCGCGACTCAATCGGTTCGTCGCGATGGAGCGTAGCGAGGGACCCCTACTCGACTGGGATCGCTCGGGGCTGGTTCCGATCCCACGCGTCCATCGGACGACCAACCGCCGGGAGCTGATCGGGACGGTCACCGTCGTCGCCATCGGCTGTCTGATGGCCTTTAGCTCCGGGACCTCGAACATCGCCAACGCCGTCGCACCGCTGGTCGGGAGCGGTGAACTGGCGATGGATCCCGCGATCGCCCTCGGCGGTGTCGCCGTGACGATCGGTGCGTTCACGATCGCCCGACGGACGCTGGAGACGATGGGCAGCGACATCACCGAACTCCCGCTGACGGCTGCGATCGTCGTCGCGTCGGTCAGTTCGACGCTCGTCGTCTTCCTCTCGATACTGGGCATTCCGGCGAGCTTCGTCATCATCGCGACGGTGTCGATCATCGGGCTGGGGTGGGGGCGAGCGACTCGACCGGTGACCGTTCCGGAAGCGGTCAGAGCGGAGAAATCGCCGCCGATGACCGTCGACGCGTTGGCCGACGACGAACCGGGCGAGGAGTTGCCGCCCATCGGCGAGGAGGATCCCGAGGAGATACCGCGTGCGGGAGATCTGTTCGACCCCGCGACGACCGCCCGCGTCGTCCTGATGCAGAACGTCGTGCCCGCCATCGCGACACTCGGCGCGTACCTCACTTTCCGGTTCGTCCCGATCTTCGGCCTCTGAACGAACGACCAACCTACGTTCGTCGCACGACCAGTACCGACAGGTCCGAGAATGGCGTCTCCTCCGATCCGTCGCCGCCAGCGTGGTCGGCCAGCCCCCCGAGCGTCGTCCGCGTGATCGACTCGTCCTCGTGGGTCAGCCGTTCCAGCACGAGCGCGTCGAGATCGTCCGGCGCGCCCGCGTCCAGCAACTCGGCGGCTACGTCGCCGGGCATCAGATCGTAGGGGCGCGGCAGGACGAGCAGGTGTCGCTCGCCGACCGCATCCCGGAGCCGGTCGAGATCGGCCGATAGATCACCGCTCTTGTGCAGGGTCACGAATTCGCTGTCCTCCATCGGTGTTCGGGCCATGGAGGCGGCCACCTGTAGCGCGGAGATTCCGGGTATCACGCGGACAGGTCCCGCACCCTCGTTCTCGACGGCCCGCTCGACCTTCCCGAGGAACTGGTAGCCCGAATGGTTCGGGTCGCCCATCAGCACCGCCGTCCCGGTCTCGCCGTCGGCGACCCGCTCGGCGAACCGGGCGAGCGTCTCACCCTCGTCGCGGTAGCCACAGGTAAGCAAGTCGGCGTCGGTCAGGTCGGCGACGAACTCGACGACCGTCTCGAAGCCGACCACCACGTCCGCGTCCGCGACGGCCCGCCGACCGCGCGGCGTCAGGAACTCGGGGTTTCCGGGGCCGATACCCACGGCGTGGATCGGCTCGTCAGCATCGGCCGCTTCCGGCGCGCTCGCCGCGAAGTCCGCGGGGTCCGGACCGGAATCCAGGTCGTACTCCTCGCTTTCGGCGTCGCTCATCGGTCCAGGTCGACGTTCGTCAGGTCACCGGAGCGGTGGTCGCTGGCGACGTGAACCAGTTCGTTCGTCAGCCCGGCCGCCAGCCCGCTTCCGCCGCGCCGGCCGACGTTCGTGATCGCTGGCACGCCGTGGGCGGCGGCGACTTCCCGGAGTCGCTTCCGGCTCTCCGCGGCCTTGACGAACCCGACCGGCGTCGCGACGACGACGGCCGGCCGCGTGCCGTCCTCGATGCAGTCGGCCAGCGCCAGCGCCGCAGTCGGTGCGTTGCCCACGACGGCAACCGCGTCGTCGTAGACGCCCTCGCGGTCGAGTTCCAGCACCGAGGCGGCGGTGCGGGTCATCCCGGTCTCGGCGGCCAGCTCCGCGCCGTTGCCGATGGCCTTCCGGACCGGGCAGTCGTGGCCGCGGCCGGTGATGCCCTCCTTGACCATCGTGATGTCGGTGACAATGGGCCGTTCGTCGAGGACGGCTCGCGCGCCCGCGACGACGGGCTCGTCCTCGGTCTCGCCGGTGAACCGGACGAGGTGCTGGAACTCGGGGTCGCCCGTGGCGTGGACCGATTTCTGTCTGATGCGGTCCGCCAGCGTCTCGTCGGGGACGAGTTCGCGCACGCGGTCCATCGAGGTCTCGGCGATCTCCATGGCGTTCTCGGTGGTCGCGCCGAGGTCGGCGTACGCCTCGAACTCCGAGCCATCCGCGTCGGCGGTTGCACCGCCTCCGTCTCGCGACTCCTCCGGAGTCGCGCCATCAGTCGTCATCGCTGGTCACCTCCTCGGAATCGTGACCGGCGCGGTCCGCAGCCGCCCGCGCCTCCAGATCACCGTCTACGTCGAGGTTGATGTCACGCAACCGGTCCTCCAACTCGGTGTCGGCGTCCCAGAGCCCGCGGTCGATGGCTTCCAGCAGGGTGTCGGTGATCGAGTCCAGCGCCCACGGATTCACGTCCTTCAACCAGTCCTGGCGCTCCTCGTCGAAGGCGAACTTCTCGGCCACGTCCGCCCAGAGGTGGTCCGAGACGACGCCGGTGGTGGCGTCCCAGCCGAGCACCACGTCGACGGTGGTCGAGAGGTCGCCAGCGCCCTTGTAGCCGTGCTCCTCCATGGAGTCGAGCCACTCCGGATTGAGGACCCGGGCGCGCATCGCCTTCCGGACCTTCTCCTCGTTGGTGTAGACGTCCACGTTGTCCGGATCGGCCGAGTCGCCCACGTAGGACGCGGGTTCCTCGCCGCTGGTCTCGGCGACAGCGGTGATGAATCCGCCGTGGAAGGCGTACCAGTCCGAGGAGTCGAACTCGTCCTGTTCGGCCGTATCCTCGATCTTGACGGTCGCGTCGACGTTGCCGAGGCGGCGCTCGAACGCGTCGTGGGCCTCGGAGACCTTTCCACGGGACCCCATCGCGTAGCCGCCCCACTGGACGTACACGTCGGCGAGGTCGCCGCGGTCGTCCCAGTTGCCCTCGTCGACGGCCTTGTTCGTCCCCGCGCCGTAGCCGCCGGGTCGCGTCGTGAACACGCGGTGTGTCGCCGCGTCGCGAGCCTCGTCGGGGTCGAGTCCGTCGGCCTCCAGTTTCTCGGCCTCCTCCTCGACGTGTTTCTTGACGTAGTTCATCTCGTGGGGTTCGTCCAGGTCGACCACGGCGTCGACGGCGTCGTGGATCACGCCCGCCGCCGCGGGGAAGGCGTCCCGGAACAACCCCGAAACCCTGGTCGTCACGTCGATTCTGGGTCTGTCGAGTTCCTCCAGCGGGATCGGTTCCACACCGTCGACTCGGCCGGCGTCGGTCCACTGCGGTTCGACGCCCATCAGGGCCAGCACCTGTGCGATGGTCTCGCCGCGGGTCCGGACGGTCGGGGTGCCCCACGCGACCACGCCGATCTCCTCGGGGTATTCGCCTTCCTCGTCGTGGTGTCGTACAGCAACGCCGTCGGCGACCTCCCGGCCCACGTCCCACGCGCTCTTGGCCGGGACCTTCCGGGGGTCGAGCGTGTAGAAGTTCCGCGCCGTCGGGAGCAAGTCGACGCCGCCCCGGGTCGGCGCGCCCGACCCGCCCGGCGGAACGTACTCGCCGGCCAGTGCGTCCGCGGTGCGGGGGATCTCGTCTTCCGCCCCCGCCACGCGCGGCGCGGCCTCCTCACAGATGAACGAGAGTGCCTCGCGCAGGTCGTCGTGTGCGCCGGACTGCGCGCGAGCGTCCCCGAGCGGATCGATATCGACCACGAGCAGGTTCATGTTGACCTCGCTGTCGCCCTCGGCGAGTTCGCTCTCGGGCACGTCGAAGTCGTGGGCGGCCAGCGTCTCCACCAGATCGAGGCTGGTCTCGTACACCTCGTCGGCGGCCTGCGCGTAGGTCATGCCCAGTTCGTCGTCGTAGGTCCCGGGTTCGTCGAGCATCCGCTGGTAGTCGATCCCGAGCACGCCCGCGACGGCTTCCCGGAGGCTCGGTCCGCCGGGATTGTCCAGTCGCGTCAGCGCGACCAGGTACTCCGTCAGCCGGTCGTCTTCGGGTGGTTCACCCATCGTGTGCAGTCCGAGCCTGATCTGAGTCGTCTTCACGTCCGTCAGGTACTCGTGGATGCGCTCGACGAGGTCGTCGATAGCCACGTCGTCGCCCTCGACGGTGCCCTCCGCGAGCGTCGACCCGGCCTCGTCGGGCCCCCTGACATCTGCCTTCTCGTCGATCTCCCCTGCGATCCCCAACTCGACGGCCAGATCGAGGTCGTCGACCGCCTCGCGGATCCGATCAGCCAGCGCTTTGCCGTCGTCCGTGCGGGCGTCCTCCATCCCGGCCTCGCGGTAGCGGTCCGCGAGTTCCTCCAGGTCGGCCAGGTCGTCGTAGGTGCCGGCGTTGGACATCACCGGCGTCAGATAGTCGACGACCGCGGCGTAGGATCGGCGCTTGGCCTGGGTCCCCTCGCCGGGGTTGTTGATGATGTAGGGGTAGATGTTGGGCACGGCGTCGATCAGCTGGTCGGGCGCGCTCTCGCCGTCCAGCCCGACGGTCTTGCCGGGGAGCCACTCCAGACTGCCGTGGGTGCCCAGATGGACGACGGCGTCGGCGGCGAACTCCCGCTTGAGCCACTCGTAGAAGGCCACGTAGTCGTGGGGCGGCTGGAGGTCCGAGTCGTGGTAGACCTTCGAGGGGTCCATGCCGAACCCGCGCGGGGGCTGGACGGTGACGAGGACGTTGTCGAACTCGACGCCCGGGATGGCGAACGGCCGGTCGGGGGCCTCGCCCCACTCCTCGATAACGTTCTCCCGGAAGCGGTCGTCTTTGTCGTCGAACCAGTCCGTGTACTGCCCGGGTGCGACGGTATCGACCGAGAGCTCCCGTACGTCCTCGGGCGCGACCCAGCGGTCGTCGAGGGTCAACTGCGCGGTGAGGTCGTCGATCAGTGACTGGCCGTCAGTCGGAACGTCGCCGCCCATCTCGTACCCTCGGGCCCGTAGCTCGTCGAGGAGGTTGACCGTACTCTCCGGACTGTCGAGCCCGAAGGCGGTCCCGATGCCGTCGTCGCTGGGCGGGTAGTTGTGGAGGACGACGGCGACCTGCTTGTCCTCGTTGGGGGTGTGACGCAGTTCGGCCCAGTTGACCGCCAGGCGGGCGGCGTGGTCCACGCGGTCGTCGATGGGGAAGTGCTGTTTCGGGGCACTGCCGATGTCGGCCGCGTCGTCGGTGCGCTCCTTCCCGCTGATCGGGTGGGTGATGACGTTGCCGTCGAACTCCGGGAGGGCGACGGAGAGGGCCAGCTCGAAGCCCATCACGCCGGTGTCGCTCGCCTCGTACCGCGAGCGCGAGCGCATCGTCGTCACGGTCTGGATGACCGGGACGCCCAGCCTGTCGAGGAACACGTCCTCGGCGCTGTCGCCCTCGTCGTCGGCGCTGCGGCCGCGCTCGTCCATCGACAGCGAGAACATGAACGAGGAGAGGACGGCGTCGACCACGGGCTCGCCGCGAGCGTCCAGCAACCACTCCTCGGTGACGCGCTCGGCGTCCCACTGTCCGTCGGCGTCGGTGGCGGGCTCACAGAAAATCGGCAGGGCGTTTGCCCCCTCCGCTTCGACGGCGCGAACCTGCGCGTCGACGTAGCGGGTGTTCTCGTGGGTCCAGTGAGACTCGTAGAACCAGATCGCCACGGTCGGCGCGTCGGGGTCGAACGTCTCGACCAGTTCGTCGTAGCTCGCCGCCGGGTGATCCGGGTGGTAGACTCCCTCCGTCGGGAGGGTCACGGGATCGTCGTACGCGGGGTCGGCCGCGGGGTCGTAGGTGGCGACCAGATAGCGCAGGCAGTTGGCGACGTTCGCGGTGCCGCCACGGTCCAGGTACTCACAGACCCGCTCGCGCTCGCCGCTGGCGACCGTCGTGTCCTCGATGGCGAAGGCGTCGCCGGTCGACTCGACGATCAGCGGGACGCCCGCCTCGGCAAGGCGCTCGCGGGCGTGATCGTACCCAGGCATGCTGTCCTGGCCGCCGTGGAGCCAGAACACGACCGCCGTCGCGTCGGTCAGTTCGTCGACGAACGCGTCTACGTCGTCCACGCCGTCGAGGTCCCCGTCCGAGCGCACGACCAGGTCGACATCGACCTCTGCGGCCGCACGCTGGACCGCGCCCAGTTCGTTCTCCGTCGCGGTGTATAACCCGATCTTCGGCATAACGTTGTTAAACCTCTGTTTACTTAACGCAAGTATGGTTGATTACGCCCACGGCAAAAAAGCTTCGCAGGGCCGGGCGGAGAGTGGAGGTAGCCGGCCGGGCTTCGGCGAAATCGTCGGGCAAACGGAGTTCAAGCGGGCTTTACTCGCGACCGCGGCGAACGCCGACCTCGACGGGTTACTCGTCTCCGGCGAGAAGGGGACGGCCAAGTCGACGGCCGTCCGCGCGCTGGCCGATCTCCTCCCCGACCAGCGTGCGGTCGCCGACTGTCCGTACGGCTGCCCGCCCGAGGACCCCGACCGGCAGTGCTCGGACTGCCGGGAGCGCGACGACCCGCCAGTCGAGGAGCGGTCGGTCCCGCTCGTGACGCTCCCGCTCGGGGCGACCCGTGATCGGGTCGTCGGGACGCTCTCGGTGGAAGATGCCCTCGACGGCGAGAGTGAGTTCGAGCCCGGACTGCTGGCGCGGGCCAACCGCGGCATCCTCTACGTCGACGAGGTGAATCTGCTGGACGATCACCTCGTCGACGTGTTGCTCGACGCAGCCGCGAGCGGTGTCAACCGCGTCGAGCGCGACGGCGTGAGCGTCGTCCACCCAGCGGAGTTCACGCTGATCGGGACGATGAACCCCGAGGAGGGCGATCTGCGCCCCCAGCTACGGGATCGGTTCGCCCTTCAGGCAACGGTGACGGGCTGTCGCGAGATCGACGACCGCGTGGCGATCATCCGGCAGGCCCTCGGGGAGCACGAGGGTATGGCGGCTGATGACGATCCCGCGGCGCGACTCCGGCGTGCCCGCGCGACCCTTCCGGACGTGACGCTCCCGGACGAGTTCGCGGCCGAGATCGCCGAGTTGTGCCGGGATGCTGGCGTCGACGGCCACCGCGGGGATATCGCGATGGCACGGGCCGCCCGCGCGTTCGCGGCACTCGACGGCCGCGCGCGAGTGATCGCGTCGGACGTGCGGCGGGCCGCCGAACTGGCATTGCCCCACCGGCTCCAGTCGCGCCCCTTCGAAGATGCGCCGGATCCGGAGGACGTACTCGACGACCACTTCGATGAGGCTGACGGCGACGAAGCCGACAGTCCCGACGACGGCGACGGAACCGGCGACGCCGACGACGGACAGGGCGAACCCGACGATGCGGACGACGAACGGACACCGGAGGCGGGGACAGGTGACGACGGAGCTGAGTCCGGGTCCGGCGGAGAGGGATCGACGGACGGCACTGCGGACGGGGGCGGCGACGGGAGAGACGACGGACGGGACGGAAGCGGCGAGTCGGATTCCCGACCATCGCCGACCGCTGACGGTGGGACGGGCCGAAGCAACGCGATGCCCGAGAGCGGCGGAGATGCGGACGGAACGGGCGAGAGTGACGACGCAGATCCGGAGGGTGACGACGATGCGAACGAGGCGACAGACCCCGCGACGCCGTTGCTTCCCGGACAGCGCCGGGCGGATGTCGGGGATGCGGAGGCACCGGAGCTCTCGACGCCCGAAGCGATCGACAATGCGGGCGGTGATTCCGGGCGTGGCTCGCGTGCTCGGTCGACGCCGAGTCCGGACGCCGAGGGATCGCGGGTGCGGACGACGCGGGCCGACGCGAGCGACAGCGTCGACGCGGCGGCCTCGGTCCGGGCGGCGGCCCGGCGGGGCGGGTCGGCGGTCGAGTCGCGCGACCTCAGACAGTCCGTCAGAGCGGGCGAGACGGGTGCACTCGTGCTGTTCGTCGTCGACGCGAGCGCCTCGATGCGGGGCGCGATGCGGACGGCGAAGGGCACGGTACTGAAACTGCTGGAGGACGCCTACCAGCAGCGCGACGAAGTCGGGTTCGTCGCCGTCGCCGGGGACGGCGCCGAGGTGGTCCTCCCGCCGACCGACAGCGTCACCCGCGCCGCTCGCCACCTCAAGGACCTCCCGACGGGCGACCGGACGCCGCTGCCGGACGGCCTGCGGACGGCGCGCACGGTCCTGGACCGTGCCGACCCGGAGGCGGCGGTGGTCGTGCTGGTCACCGATGGACGGGCCAACGTCGCCGACGGGAGTCCGACCGCCGAAACCCGTACGGCCGCCCGTGAACTTGCAGCCACCGACGCCGAGACCGTCGTCGTCGACGCCGGCGATGGAGCCCGCGCCGGGGTGACCGATCTCGTCTGTGAGACCCTCGACGCGACCCGGGTTCCACTCTCGGCGCTCTCGGCCGACCGCGTGGCTGACGCCGTTGGCCGCAACTGAGAGTTGGCGCACTCGAAAGTTTTACAACTAAGCTTGCTGTTCTACAACTGTAGTTTACAATGGCGACAGCGAACACCGTTCACGGACGTATCGAATCGGCGCGGCCGGCGCTGACGACGCCACGGGTCGCGCTCGGACTCGCACTACTGGCGATTCTTGGCTTCACGCTCCTGTTCGTCCAGGAGCCGCTGGTCCACGACTCGCTTCACAACGCCCGGCACGCGGCCGGTATCACCTGCCACTGATGCTCGAATCGTATCTGGTGCGGGGGCTGAAGGCCGGGCTTGTCGCCGGCGTGGCACTAGGACTGTTCGTCGCCCTCCTGGCGAACCCGATGATCGCCGCCGCGGAGGGACTGGCCGGCGAGGGCGGCGGCCACAGCCACGCCGACGGCGGCCACGCGGACGGCGGTTCCGGCGGGCACCACGCCGGCGAAGGCGGGCACAGTCACGGCGGGGACGCGTCGGGTGTTCTCGATGTCGTCCCCGCGCCCCTGATCAGCGTCGTCGGGGGCGTGTTCTGGGGCCTGCTACTCGGTGTCGTGGCCTTCGGGCTCGCCTTCTACTTCCTCGAACCGGCGATTCCCGGGACCGGGGCGACCAAGAGTGCCGTCGCGGCTGCCGTGGGCTTCGTCACCGTCTCGGGTGCGCCGTGGCTCGTCCTGCCGCCCCAGCCGCCAGGGGTCGAGCAGGCACTGTCCGTGGACGCTCGGCTCCCCATCTACGCGGGCATGATGCTGGCCGGTCTCACGGCGTGTCTGCTCGCCGGATACACCTACAACCGGCTCCGTGATGACGGACGCGCCCGTGCGCTGGCCGGAGCCGCGGTCCCGTTCGCATTACTCGTGGGTCTCGCGATCGCTCTGCCGACGAACGCGACCACGCAGTCGCTCCCGGCCGCGTTCGTCGCCGCCTTCCGCGCACAGGTCCTGTTCGGTCAGTTGATGGTCTGGGGACTGCTGGCCGGCACCCACGCGTGGCTCGCGGACGGAGATTCCGACACCACCACCACTGGCCCGGTCGATGGGATTCCGTCCGATCCTCGACCTACCTCGGACTGATTCGCCCGCCCCATCGACTTCGGAACGGACTCGTAGTCGGCGAAACGGATCTATCAGGGCCTAACATGTTCGTTCCCGGAACGACCGTGTTAATCGACCCACATTTTCCGGGGGAATGCCTACGCGAACAGTTCCCGTGCCCACTGGTATGTCGATGCACGACATGGACGCGGTGGAGACGGGTCGCGTGGACACCGACAGCCAGTGGTACGAACTCTACCAGAAGGGGATCGAACTCGGGACGTGGGACGTTTCGAAACTCGTCGAGACCGTGGGGGTCGAGGAGGATCTGGCGGTGTGGAACTCGCTTGCGCCCGAGGAGAAAGAGCAGTGGGCGCGGCTGATCGCGGCGTTCGTCGATCTGGAACACGCAGTCGCCGAGGACGGCCGACGGATCATCGAGCAGATGGCGTCGCCGTATCTCGACGACTCCATCGAGAAGGAGATGTACGCGACGGTGTTCGCCATGACGGAGGCCAAACACACGCAGTTTTTCGACATGTACATCAACACCGTCATGAGCGACGTGTTCCCGGACACCCACCTCGACATCCGGCGTGGTGGGCAACCGCTTCCCCGCACGTCGGCCTGTGGCATGTCCAAACTCGGCGAGCGACAGGGGGCACACATGGCGCTGGCGGCCAACAACGGCGATCCCGTCGAGATAGCCCGCGCCGCGACGACCTACCACATGATGGTCGAGGGCATCGCCGCCCGCGGCGGCTACTTCCTCAAGAACAACATGATGGCCGAAGCCCCGCTCCCGCTGCTCAACAAGGGGTTCCAGTTCGTCAGTACGGACGAGGGCCGCCACGTGACCCACGGGCTGGAACTACTCTCGGAACTGCTAGAGAAGGAACGAGAGGGGATCCCGGAGTACCAGGGCGTCGACGAGGCCATCTGGGAGGAGTCGCTGGAGTGTCTCCCCCACGTCATCGACACGGCTTACTTCGTCTCGGCGGCGATGGACGATCCGCTCGGCGCGGACTTCGACGGCCTCATCCAGCGCGGGATGGAGCTGTGGCACGCCCAGTTCGAGGAGACGCTGGATCTGGAGGCCTACGCCCCGAACACCTTCTCGAAGGTGGCCCAGCGTGCCGCGAACGAGGCCGACGAGACCGACTACGACGCCCGGATCGAACACCACGCCGAGACCTACGCGAAGAAACTCGACCTCGGCGAGGCGACCGTCGTCACCGGAGGTGTCGCGGATGACTGACCTGACCGACATCGCGGGCGGTGGGGAGTTCACCGCCTCCGACGAAGAGATTGAACGAGCGCTGGAGGAAGCGAGCGAGGAACTCGGCGAACCAGTCGCGGAAATCGAGGAGGAAGTCGCCTACATCCTGGATTCGGGTACCGGGAGCGCGACCAACGAGGGCGTCGCCGGCACGTCCGTCGGTGCGAACGCCACGGCCTCCTCGGATCCACGGCTGGAGGCGCTGGAACTGTACAAATTGAACAACCGGATCTGAGACGATCCGCCCCGCTCACTCTCGTTCGACTCGCAGCACGCGATAGGCCCCACGCTCCTCGCTTTCGTCGTGGTACGCGACCGGTTCCTCGACGGCGACGACCGATTCCTCGTCCAGCGCCGCAGCCGTCACCACGCCGTCTGCGGCCTTCGTGGACACCGCTCCGTCGGCCACGTCGAACACCCGAAGCCCGTGGCCGTCGGCCTCACGGTCCCGGAAGTGCTGTGCGCTCGGTACGGCGATACGGTCGCCGGAGGTTCCGATCCCGGACGCGAACCCGCCGACCTCGGCGCGCCACGTACGTTCCCCATCGGGGCCGACGCCGATCGCGGTGTGTTCGTTCGGGTGGCGTGCGTCGGTCTCGCGGCCTTCCTCGGGGTAGGTGTTGCCGGTCACGAAGACGGCCCCGGAGTCGGTGGCGTGGACGTGGTTCGGGTAGGCGTAGACGCGTTCGCCGTCGACCGTATCGGGCGTCGCCAGCGGAACGCACCAGCGGTGGCTCCCGTCCTCCTCCAGCAGATAGCCGCAGTAGTCCCCGTGGCTCGCGACGGCGATCCCGTCGGCGAGGAGGGACACGTCCCCCACGCGCCGCCCGCCGTCGGTTCCGGGATCCCAGGTCATCCGTTCGGTCCCGTCCGCTCGGTCCAGCACGACCAGCCCGCACTGGTGGTCGCCGGGACAGCGGTTGTACGCCACCGCCACGCGGTCGTCCCGGACTGCGAGGCTGATCGGCGAGGCGTCCGTCCGGTAGCGCCAGTCGACGGCTCCGCCGGGATCGAAGGCGTAGACGACGCTGCGGAACTCTCGGCCCTCGTCGCCGCGTTCGTATCGGCGCGCCGCGACGTAGAACCGGCTCTCGCCCGCAACCACGTCCGCGACGAACGGTAACAGGAACCGGGTCTCGTCCTGCGGTTCACCCACGTCGGCGGCGGTCTCGTAGCGCCACCGAAGATCGCCGCTTTTCGGGTCGTGACACCGCACCGCGCCAGCAGCACCGCGCTCGCCGACGACGGCTGTGCCTTCGAGGGTATCGATGGCCACGACGCTCCCGTCGCTGGTCTCGCCGGGTCCGTCCCCGGCCGCGGTCCACCGCGGCGTCAGGTCGCGGTCGAACGCCCGGAGGTCGCCGTCGGCCGTCCCGACCAGCACTGCGTCGTCGGTGAGCGCGACGGCCGACCGTCGACCGAGGTGGCGGGAGCCGGCCGGGTCGACCTCGCCCAGCGGCGCGGTTCGGCGGCCGAAACTACTCATCGACGGGGAACGCCTCGTGGAGATGGTGGTGAGCCTCCCCGAACCCGTCGAGGACGCTCTCGGCCTGTTCGGTCAGCCGGTGGATCGCCCGCTCGGCGTCCCGGACGGCAACCAGCCGTCCGCGTGTGTAATCGTATTCCGGATCGTCGGAGTCCATCTGCGCGACCTCCTCTTCGAGGTCCACGAGGGCGGCGTCGAGGTGACGTTCGATCTCCGGTAAGGTTTCGGCGTTCGCCAGGGCCTCGATGGGGCCGTCAAGACTCCCTTCGAGTTCTGTCCGTGCGTGTTCGCGCGTACTTTCGTCGCCGATGCCGAGTGCCGTCATGACGCCCAATCTGAGGGCTTCGAGTTCGTCACAGCTCATAGTGTATCGTGTCGATCACAGCGTCTGATCGACGAGGTCGGAGACGATGCGGTCCCGGTCGAGGTGGGACGAGACGATGCGGTCGGCGTCCTCGTCGGCCACGCCGCCGTACCAGACGCCGTCGGGGTAGACGGCGACCATCGGCCCCTCGCCACAGCGGCCGAGGCAGGACGAGCGGGTGACGCGGGCGTCACACTCCTCGGAGTCCCGGACGGTCTGCCGGAGAGTCTCCAGCACGGCGGGCGCGCCGTCGGCGGCGCAGGTCTGGTTCGTACAGACCGCGACGTGCTTCTCGGGGGCGTCGTGGACGTGCGGGTCGTCGGCCACGTCCTCGCGGTCGGCGTGGGTCTCCTGGTGGGTCAGGGCTCGCAACATGGCCCGCGCGCCGCCCACGTCTTCCTCGTACCCGTCGAGTTCGACCTTGTACTTGCAGGTGTCACAGGACATCTCGACGCTCCCGCTACGGGCCTCCTGCCAGCGGTCGCCCAGCACGTCGAGCAACCGCGAGTCCGTGCCCAGCGGGTCGCCCGCCGCCGCGTCGACGTAGGGGTACTCCTCGTCGAACTCGTCGGTGTGATCGCGGATCCGCTGGGTCAGGACGCCGTCGCCCAGCATGTACGGGATCACGACCACGGCGTCGGGGCGGCGCTTGGCGATTCCGTGCAGGCTCTCCGAGAGGAGGGGTTCGGTCACGCCGATGAACGAGGCCTCGACGCGCGAGAACGCCCGCCCCTCGTCGAGGAGGCGGGCGAGCTTGTGCACGTCGCCGTTGGCATCGGGATCGCTCGACCCCCGCGCACAGACCACGGCGACCACGTCGTCCTCGGTCCGGTCCACCCCGAGGTCGGTCTCGATCGCGGCCGCCCGGTCGTCCAGCAGGTCGACGATTGCGGGGTGAATTCCGAGGTGCGCGCCGTTGTTCACGGTCAGCCCGTCGTGTGCCGCCCGGGCCTGCTGGACGGCCAGCGGCACGTCGTTTTTGACGTGACTCGCGGCGAACAGCGAGAGCGGGACCACGGTCACCTCAGAGACCGTCGCCGCGAGGCCGGCGATGGCCTCCGGGATCGCCGGCTCCGCGAGTTCGAGAAAGCCCGCGTCGACGGGCACGCCCAGCCGGTCTTCGAGGGCGGCCGCCAGCTCCCGGACCTGCTCGTTGGACTTCTCGCGCCGGGAGCCGTGGCCGACGAGCAGGACCGCCTCGTCGTCGAACGCGCCCGCGGCGTCGCCGCCTGCGGTGCTCCGACTCACGGGTCGACGCCCTCCGCCTGATCGAGGCTCCGCTGGAGCTTCCGCCGCCGCGACGGCGCGAACAGACCCGTCTCCTCGCTGCCTTCGTAGAGCCACGGGCCGACAGTCGGGACACTCTCGTCCTCGATCCCGAACCAGTAGCCGCCCGAGGAGGTCTCGGCGATCTCGTCACTGGGGGCGTCGACAGGCAGACCGTCGAGGAGTCCCCGAATCGTCTCCAGCAGTCGCCGGTCGTCGGCGACGAACGAGAGACCGACCGTCTCCGCCGAACTCTTGAAACAGATCGTGCCACAGCCTTCGAGCAGCCCCCGGAGGAGCTGTCGGTCGTGGTCGCCGAAGGTGTCGAACCGGTAGCCGCCCGGCTGGCCGTCCCGCGGGAGGCCGAAGGCCGCAGCGGCGCGAGACGGGAGATCGCCGAACACCTGCACCGTGAACTCCTCCTCGGCGCGGGTGATCGACGTGTCGTGGGCGTACTCGCGTTCGCGGATGCGCCGGTCGACCTGCTCGGCTCCCGCGATGGACGCGAGCCGCCGGGCCGCCGTCTCGTCGTTGGTCCTGACCGTCACGCAGTCCTCGCCGAGGTCGCCGTCGCCGACGACGCGGCCCCAGAAGTACGCCGTCTCCGGGTGACTCGCCAGCAGGTCCGACGGCACACCGGTCTCGACGCTCATGGGTCCCCTCCGTCGGTTGCGGCGACCTGGATCGCGTCGACCGGACACGCCGCGGCGGCCTGTTCGGCGTTCTCCCGGCGATCGTCGTCGAAGGTGACGGTCACCGTGTCGCCCTGGGTTCTCCGGTCGCGCTCGGCACTGTCGGCCGTCTCCTCGATGCCGGCCAGTCCGTCCTCCCGCTCGGTAAATCGGTCGTCCCTGACGAGACAGGCGAAGATCCCGTCGCAGGCCGCCCGATCGAGCGTGATGGTGTAGCTCATCAGTAGTCGTACTTGGTCTCGTAGCCCCGCGGGGTCACCATCCGGTCGTCCCAGACGTAGGTCTCGTCGTTGCCCACGAGGATCGTGGTCGTCATGTCGATCAGGTCCGTCTCGCCCAGTTCCGGGAGCTCCTCGAGGTCGACGATCTCGACTTCCTCGTCCTTTCGGCCAGCGGCGTGGACCACGCCGACGGGCGTGTCGGGGTCGCGGTGTTCCAGCAGGATCTCACAGCACTTCTCGAAGTTCTCCCGGCGCTTGCGGCTCCAGGGGTTGTAGATCGAGATTGTAAAGCCCTCCTTGGCGGCGGCGTGGAGCCGCGACTCGATGGTTGGCATGTCGGTGAGGTGGTCCGACAGCGAGATCGAGACGGTGTCGTTCACGAGGGGCGCACCCACGCGTGCTGCGCAGGACTGCGCGGCGGGGACGCCGGGCACCACGTCGAAGTCGAGCATCGAGGCGGTCGCGCCCTTGGACTCGACGATCTCCAGCGCGAGGCCGGCCAGCGCGTAGACGTTCGGGTCGCCGCTCCCGATGATCGCCACGTCGTTGCCGGCCAGCGCCCGGTCGATGGCCTCCTCGGTCCGGGAGACCTCGCCGCACATCGGCGTGTCGTAGATGTCCTCCGCGGATTCAGTTATCTCGTCGGGCAGGAGCTCGACGTAGGTCGTGTACCCGACGATGTGTTCCGCGTCGGCCAGCGCGGCCTTGGCCCGGTCGGTCATCCCTTCCGGTTGGCCGGGACCGAGACCGACCGCGATCAACTGCCCGGGATCGGCGTCGAAATCGTCGACCGTCGCGCCGACTTCCTCCTCCTCGTCGGAACTCGCGCCGCACCCGCTGGAGGAACTCGACGACGAAGACGCTCCGCAGTTGGATTCGGTGCTGTCTTGGGTGCCGGTCGTCGCTCCGCCGCACTTCGATTCCGTGTCTGTACTCGCGTCGTTGGTGGTGGTGTCGTCGGTACTCATCGTTTAGAAATCCTCCACGTCACGCCCGCCGCGGGGCGTGACGAGGAACTCGCGGTGGTCGTTCGCCCATACCTTCGTCTCCGTCGTGCCGATCAGGATAGACGAGCCCATCCCGCCGACCTTCTCGTCGTGGTCGGTCACCTCGTCGAGGGTGGTGATCGTCTGCGTCTCGCCGTCGACGTTGCGGCCGGCGTCGTCGCGGCCGGCGTCGTTGATGATGGCGACCGGCACGTCGTCGGCCCGCTGTTCGCGGACGACATCGATGGCCCGTTCGTAGTCGCGCCAGCAGTTGTAGAGGACGATGACGAACTCCGAGATCGCGGCCGCCCGCAGTTTCTCCTCGATCTCGTCCCACCCGCGCCACTTGTCCGACAGCGACACGGTGCAGAAGTCGTTCGAGAGCGGCGCGCCGAGGTTGGCCGCCCCGCCCAGTGCCGCCGTGACGCCGGGGACGATCTCGATGGGCACGTCCGTCGCGCCCTCCTCCTCGGCCATCGTGAACAGCAGGTCGGACTTGCCGTAGACGTTCGGGTCACCGCCCGAGACGTGAGCCACGTCCTCGCCGGCCCGCACGCGGTCGAACGCCTCGCGTGCGAGTTCGACCTGCCGGCCCATGGTCGAGCGGACCAGTTCCTGACGGTCGCCGTTCGGTCGTTCGAGGACGGTTCCTTCGTCGGAACTGGCGGCGACCCCACCGTCCGCGGCGGCCTCGACGGCTGCACTCTCGGGCGGCAGGGTTCCGTCCTTCCGGAGGAACTCCTGGTAGAGGTTCGAGGCGATCACGCAGTCGGCGGTGCTGATCACGTCTTTGGCTCGCTGGGTCATCCCGCCCGGGAGCCCGGGGCCGATGCCGACGACGTAGAGCGTACCGTAGTCGTCGGCCGCTGTCGTGTCGGCTCCGGCGTCGTCGGCCCCGCTCATCGTCCCACCGCCACCGTCACGGCCTCGTCGTAGCGCTCCTTCTCGCCGATCAGTTCGTGCTCGCGGCCGCCCGCGATGGCCGACGCCTCCGCGATACCGGGCCAGCCGATCAACTCCTTCGAACGCGAGGGTGAGGGGCCCTCGAACCCCTCTAAAGTCTCCTTCTCGAAGGCGACGACGCCCAGATCGAGGTCGGCCGCGGCCTCCAGCAGTCCCTCCTCGTCGTCCTTCCGCGTCCCGGTCGCGACGAAGTCCACGTCTTCCAGATCGTACTCTGTGCCTTCGAGGACATTCCGCCAGGCGGTCTCGAACTGCTCGGGTTTCGCGCCGGAGACGCTGCCGGTGCCAAGCACGACGCCGTCGTCGCCGTTGCGCTTCAACACCGTCACGTCGTCGTCGACCATCACGGCTCTGGGTCCGTCCAGTCGCTCCACGGGACCGAGTTCGTCGTCGAGTACGGCGAGGTTCGTCGCCACCGTCGAATCGCCGTTGACGACGTGGGCGTCCAGCGCCTTGGCCTGTTTCTCGACGCCCTGTTTGTCCGCGGCCTCGGACGCGGTGGTCATCGCCGGGACCGCGCCCATCGTCGCGAGGTCGTCGGCCACCTGATTCGCGCCGTGGTGACCCCCGGTTATGGGGATGGCCCACGTCAGTTCCTCGTCGACGACGACGATTGCGGGGTCGTCCCACTTGTCGTCCAGCAGGGGCGCTGTCTTGCGCATCGCGATCCCGCTCGCCATCAGCCCGACGAAGCAGTCGTACTCGCCCCAGTACTCTTCGAACACGTCGCCGTGGTACTCGATCAGGTCGATGGTCTCGTAGCGGTCGCCGATCTCCGCTTCGATCTCCTCCGCAGTCTCCCACTTTCGCTCGAAGGAAATTACTGCGATTTCCTCGGCGACCTCCCCGTCGCTGTCGGGGGTCGAGCAGTGGCCGCCGCCGTCGCTCGATCCGTCGCCGTCCGCGTCTGTGCTCCCGTCCGTTGTGTCGTTCGTATCCGTACTCATCAGTCGTCAGCCTCCGTTTCCGCGTCGTCGCTCCCACGCGACGCCCAGCCGTCGTAGAGGTAGGACCGCTCGTAACCGTCACCCGCGACCGCCTCGCCGACGATCACCAGTGCCGATGCGCGATAGCCGGCCTCTTCGACCCGGTCGCCGATGGTTTCGATCGTCCCCTCGATCACGTCCTCGTCCGGCCAGGACGCGTGGTAGACGACCGCGACGGGCGTCTCGGGGTCGTGGCCCTGGTCCAGCAGTCGGTCCATCGTCTCCGCGACGGCGTGGGTTCCGAGGTAGATACAGGTCGTCACGTCGCCCATCTCGACGAACTCCGAGATGTGATCCTCGTCGGCGTCCAGCGTCTTCCCCTGCGGTCGGGTGAACGCGACGTGGTTCGAGACCTCGTTGAGGGTCAACTGGGTCCGCAGCGTTGCGCTCGCGGCGAACGCGGCGGTCACGCCGGGAACGAAGTAGGTCGGGACGCCCTCGTGTTCCAGCGCGTCCATCTGCTCCAGCGCCGCGCCGTAGATGGCCGGGTCGCCGCTGTGGAGTCGGACCACGTTCTCGCCGGCCTCGTAGGCGTCCCGCATCAGCGGGATCAGCTCTTCGAGATCCTTGCCGATAGAGGAGACCGTCTCCGCGTCCGCGCAGTACTCGTCGAGGAGTTCGCTGTTGACCAGCGACCCGGCGTGGACGACGAGGTCGGCGGCCTCGACCAGTTCCCGGCCCGCGACCGTCAGCAGTTTCGGGTCGCCCGGGCCGGCACCGATGAAGGGGATCCCCTCCTGCTCGTCGCCGGCGCTGTGTTCGTAGACCCGGGAATCGCGGTCGGTCCGGCCCGCGGTCGCGTCGATGGCGTCCTGCGGGTCGGTCGGCCCCTCCGCGTCGGGGTCAGTCATCAGATCGCACCTCCGGCGGTTCGTCGCCACAGGCGACGCCTTCCGCTCGTTCCTCCGTGACGGGGGCGGGGTCATCGTCGCCTGCCGTCTCGAACTGCGCTGTCGCCAGCTCCTCTTCCGCGTCGCTCCGGGTCGCGTAGGCCAGCGTGTAGTAGTCGCGTTCGTCGATCTCGTCGGGATCGCCGGTCACGACCGTCTCGCCCTGCTCCATGAACAGCCGGCGGCCGTAGGTCACGTCGTAGTCCGCGTCGACCAGCCCCTCGTGGGTCGCGGGCGCGTCGGTCACTTTGAAGAGGATCATCCGATCCGGTCCCGTGGGGGAGCGGCCCCCATCGGCCTCCCGGAGTGCGAGCCCCGAGCCGGCCGGCACCTCGACGCCCAGCGCCGTCGCGAACGCCGTCATGGCGCTGACGCCGGGGACGACCTCCAGATCCACGTCGGGGTGGAAGGCATCCAGCGTGCGACGGAGGTGGCCGAACGTCGAGTAGACGTTCGGGTCGCCCAGCGTGACGAAGGCGGCGTCGCCCTCCCGGGCTCTGGGCGCGATTTCGGCGGCGGCTTCCTTCCAGGCCTGCCGGAGTGTCTCCTCGTCGCGAGTCATCGGGAAGTCCAGGTCGCCGATGCGCTCCGCGGGGACGTGCTCTGTCGCGACCGAGCGAGACAGTCGCCCCGGCGAGTACACCACGTCGGCCTCGTCGAGGACGCGTTTCCCCCTGACCGTCACGAGGTCGGCCTCGCCCGGGCCGAGTCCGACGCCGTAGAGGGTCATGGCTGCCCTCCGTCCGCCGCAACCTCCGACCCACTCGCGCTCCCGATCAGCATGTAGACCGGGTTGTCCGAGTCGAAACTCGTCGCGCCGGCGAGTTCGTAGCCGTGGCTGACCTGGAACTGGACGACGTCTTCCAGCAGGCCACGTTCGCGAAAGGCCTCGGTGGCCGCACCGGCGACCTCCAGCCGCGAGACGTTCATGATCACGCGATCGACACCGGTCTCGACGGCGTGATCGAGAACTGCCTCGTAATTGCGGGAACCGCCGAGAAAGAGCGCGTCGGCGTCCTCGGGCAACCCCTCGGGGGCCTCCGCGGCTCGCAGGTCGACCTCGGCGCTGGTCTCGTTCGCGTCGAGGTTCTTCTCGGTCGTCTCCAGTCGCGATTCCTTTCGTTCGACGGCGGTGACGCGTCCGGCCTGCCGGGCCGCCTCGATGGTGACCGCACCGGTACAGGAGCCGACTTCGACGAAGTGATCCCCGTCCGTGAGCCCTAGCTTCGAGAGCAACACGGCCCGGACCTCGGGTTTGGTCGGCCCCGCCTTCGCGTCGTGTGGGAGCGCTACGCGGGACATCACCGAATACAACCGGAGTCTCGAATAAAACAATTTTGGTTGTACTAACGAAAGCTAGATTTTCAACCCCGGCCGAGAACGGGCCGCTCGGGAAAGTATGCCGGGAGTATGGCAAAGGTACTTGAGTTTCCGGGACGCAGGGAGAGGCATGTCGGACGAGTCCGGCGAGTCGAACGTGCTCCGGAGCAAGCGGGACGCGACCCGCTACCAGATCCTCGTCCAGATCGCCGAGCGCCAGCCCGCGGTCAGCCAGCAGGAAGTCGCCGAGGCTATCGGGATCACCTCCCAGGCGGTCAGCGATTACCTGCAGGATCTCATCAAGCAGGGTTTCGTTCGGAAACACGGCCGGGGTCGCTACGAGGTGACCAAGGAGGGCGTCGACTGGCTCATCTCTCACACCAGCCGCCTCGAGGAGTACGTCACTCACGTCTCAGAGGAGGTGATCGGTCAGGTCGAGATCGAGACCGCCATCGCGACGGGCGACATCGAGGAAGGCCAGCCCGTCTCGCTGTCGATGCACGACGGTACTCTCCAGGCCACGCCCGGTACTGCCGGCTCGGCGACGGCGGTCGCGGTTACCGACGCCGACGCCGGAACGGACGTCGGTGTCACCGACTTCGAGGGCGTCCTCGACTACGAACTCGGCGACGTGACCATCGTCTCGCTCCCGCGGGTCGATAACGGCGGGAGCCGCGCCGTCGACACCGACCGCGTAGCGAATCTCGCCGCCGACCACGATCTGCTGGCGGTGGGGGGCACCGAGGCGCTGGCCGCCGCCCGCGCCGCCGACACCGACCCGGACCTCCGCTTCGGCACCGCCGAGGCCGTCCGCGAGGCCGCGACCCGCGGGCTAGACGTCCTCCTCCTGACCGTCGAAACCGACCTCGCGGGCCACACCGATCGGCTCCGCGAGGACAACGTCAGTTACGAGATCGTCGACGCCGCCGAATAACGAAAGGACAGCTGCTCAGGGCTTTTCAGTCCGACACCGCCAGGTGTCCGGGTTCTGCCGCTTGACCTGGCAGGTCGTCAGTTCACCGTCGATCAGGTCTTCGAGGAACTCCCGGACCGGCCCGGGATTCCGGTCGCTGACGACCTCGAACCGCTCGCCGCTCTCGATTCCCTCGAAGGCATCCCGGACGCGATCGCGGCGTTCCTCCGGCGGAACGCCACGGAGATCGACCGCGTTCTCGGGCACCTCGACGGTCCAGATCTCCTCGATTCGGTCGGCGACGGCTCCGCCGAGTTCCAGTGCCACGTCGGGCACGTCGTCGGGGGTCGGGCGAGGCTGGGACTGCATGTCGCCCGTGAAGGGGACTTCTGCGAGAACTGGCACGTCGAGGGCGTCGATGGGGTCGTCGCCGTCGAACAGGTCGTGGTGTTCGCCACAGGAGTCACAGACGAACTCGCCCATGTTCGAGACCACGCCGAGGACGGGTACCTCGTTCTCCTCGAACAGCTGGAGCGAGCGGTGGGTGTCCGAGACCGCCGCGTGGAAGGGCGTGGTCACGAAGACGACGCCGTCGACTCGCACCTCCTGCAGGGTGGTCAGGGCCACGTCCCCGGTGCCGGGCGGCAGGTCGATCACGAGCGTGTCGGGGGCGGCCCAGGCCGTCTCCTCGAACAGTTCGGTCAGCGCGTCGTGGGCCATCGCCCCCCGCCAGGCCAGGGGCTGGCTGTCGTTCATCAGCCCGACGCTCATGATTTCGAGGTCCCCCGGGCCGCCGTCGGCGTCCTCGTCGCCGCGGACCGCTCCGTCGCTCGCGCTCACGTCGATCGGCACGGGGTGCCCCTCCTCGTCGGACTGTACTGGGCCGCTCACGGAGAGGAGTTCGGGGACGTTCGGGCCGTGGATGTCGGCGTCGAACAGCGCCACGTCGTCGCCGTGGGCCGCCAGCGCGCAGGCCAGCGTCGTCGCCACTGTGGTCTTCCCGACGCCGCCTTTCGCGCTGGCGACGGCGATCACGCGGTCGGCCGTCTCGACGCCGATCTCGCGGCCCTCGGTGTCGGCAGACCTTGGGGCCTGCTCGACGTGGGCTCGCTCGACGCCCTCTACGTCCGAGACGGCCCGCATCATCGTCGACGTGACGGCCTGGCCCTCGCTGGGCGGGAACTCGGAGAGGTCCACCTGTACTGTCACGTCGCTGCCGTCGATTCGCACGTCGTCGATCAGGCCCGCCTCGAAGACGTTCACGTCGGCGTCGGGATCGCGCACCTTCCTGAGTGCGGCCTCGACGCGGTCGGAAAGCGGTTCGGTCGTGGTGGTATCCTCGGAACTCATAGATCGGGTCTGCGGTTCAGCCGGTCCTCCCCCGGTAACGCCGTGCTCTCGCCCTCGATGCCGCCGGTGAACTGCCGGCGGAACTTCCCGGGATCGGCCTCTACGGCCCGGGCCGCCGTGCTCCTGACGACCTGGGGCTCGTCGTCGTCCTCGGCCAGTTCGGTCAGTCGCTCTGTCGCGCGCTCGTCGTCGATCCCGGCCATGAGGTGTGCGGCCCACTCCCGTAAACGTTCGCTGTCGGCACGGGACTGCTCCAGCAGGACCGGGAGCAGATCCTCGCCGCGGTGTTTGAACAGCGAGATGGCGGCGTTGCGACGAACGGCGTGGTGGTCGTCGGACAGCGCCGCCTCGATACGGTCCTCGAACTCGATACGATCGATGTTGTCGAGCGCGACGACCGCCTCGGCTCGCACCCAGGGGTCCTCGTCGGCCAGCGTCTCGACGACGGCCGCCGCCGCTCGCTCGCCACCCAGGTCCGCCAGCGACTCGACGGCGAACTGTCGCACGTCGTCGTCGGGGTCGTTCGTCGCCGCGATCACCGCGTCCAGCACGGCCTCCTCGGGGCGTTCCTCGCCCAGCGCCAGCGCGGCCCGTCGGCGCTCGACGTGGTCGCCCGAAAGCAGGTCGTCGATCTTCTCGGCGGCCGATGCGTCCGCGACGGGTGACAGATCGGTCGCCTGGAGTTCTCTCGGGGTAGCCTCGCCGATAGTTACGTCCCGGCTCACCTCGATATCTTCGAGGCCCTCGGGGTCCTCGCCGAAGCCCGGGCTCTGCTCCGGGTGGGTCCGCGGGTCCGGCGGCCCGTCGGTCGCCTCCTCGGGGTCTCTCACGCCGTCACCCCCGTCTGCTCCGCGGTCGCACGCGTCACCAGCGCGACGCCGAGCAAGACGCCCATCGCCCGCGGGAGCGTGGCCGGCACGCCCGCGAGGACGACCAGCAGCGCACCCACTGTGAGCAGCGGCGTCCCGCGGCGCAATCCTGCGACGGCGGCCGCCTCGCCGCCGCCCAGCGCGAACGCGACGAGCAGGTGTGGCACGGCCACGACGCCGAACCCGACGAGCAGGACGGTCCCCGTCAAATAAGGAACAGTGACCGCCACAGCGACGAGGCCGGCGGCCGTTGTGAGTCCTGTGAGGGCGGCCAATCGGTCGATCTCGACCAGCAACGCGATCGCACCGGTCGCCACCAGCGCCAGCCCCGCGCCGACGGTCATGCCGGTACCGAGAAGACCCGTCGCGGCGGACAGCGAGAGCGCGACGGCCGCGACGAACCCGACGACGACGGCCGCGTGTCGCCCCTCGCGGTAGGTGGTCGGTCGGTCGAGTGACCCGGTCAGCGCGAGCGCGCCCCCGCCGATGACGCCGGCTACGGCGGGCAGGGTCGCCGCCGACGACAGCGTGGCGAGCGGTCCGAACACGCCGGCGAACAGCAGGCCGACCCGTCGCGTCGGCTCGGTTTCGGTGAGTGCGACGGCGAACAGCGTCGCGCCCAGCACCAGCGGCGTCCCGACGGCGAACGCGTCGAGGACGACCGCTGGCACCGCCAGCGGATCGAACGGGGCGTTGTGTGCGATGGTGACCGCGAATCCGACCGCGGTCATCGCGAGCGCGCAGATCCCCGCCCACAGCGCGGCCCGGTCGCCGTCGACTTCGATCCGGGCGAGCGCCGCCAACACCGACGACTCCGTTTCCTCGTCGGTCTCGGCAGTCGGGTTCGCAGTCGGTGACTCCCCGCTCACGCCGACCCACCTCCTTCGCGGCGGGCGGCGAGGTCGTCCACGTCCGCGTCGGTGAACGCGTCGAGGAACTCGCCGAGGTCGCCGTAGAACTCAGTCCCGGGTTCCGCGGCGATTCCGTCGGCGACGGCCTCGCCGACAACCCGGAGGTGCCGGTCGTGGAAGTCGAGCCGCGCCGCCGCCACGTCCGGATCGACTGCCGCTTCACGGCGGCAGAGATAGCCCATGAACTCCAGCTGTAGCTGAAGGTGGTCGTGATTGTCCCGCTCGTCCTGATCGACCTGACAGCCGAAGTACTCGTAAGCCCGCGCCAGGTCGAGGTTCACGTCGTTCCAGGACACCTCCGGCCGGTGGGCGGACTCGTACAGCGAGACCGGCGGTTCCTCGTGGCGCATCGTCCCGTCGGTGGCGTCGACCACCTCCGAGAACCCGATCACGAACAGGTCGTTGTACCGCGCACACAGTTTCTCGTAGTCGTCCTCGGTGGTCAGATCGGGCACTGTCACGTCCAGATCGGTGCGGTCGACCAGCGCGGCGATCTCCTCGCGGAACGCGCCGGTCTCGACCGCACGGTAGAGTTCCTCGTCGGGCTGGTCGAACGCAGCCGCCAGCAACGCGTAGACCGCGCCGCGAGCGCCCGCGTCGGTGTCGATCTCACCGGCCAGTCGGCCCGGATCCGGGCCGGTCGGTGCGTCGTTCGAGGCCATCAGGCCTCACCCCGCGTGCGCCGGACACCTTCGACCGTCACGAGCGTCGTGATGACGATTGCTGCGCCAGCGACGGCCCACAGCAGGAGTTCGTAGGGCGGCCCCTGCGGCCCGCCACTGAGTTCGAGGTAGTACCAGTCGCTCGCGGCCTTGTGGCCCGAGCGCTCCCCGTTCGAGCCGTTCCAGACCGCGACGGCAAGGTCTAGGTCTTCCTCGTCGGGGATCGCCGTCCGGTTGGCCCCGTCGCCCGCAGTATCACGTGAGAGGACGACTTCCCAGGTCCCGTTCTCGTATCGGCTGGCGTTCTCGAGGGTGCCGCCCATCGGCGACGTGGTGCCGGCACCGCCCGCGAGCAGTTCCTCGTGCGTGCCGTCGGCTCGCCAGAACCAGACGTTCACCGGGTTGTCCGCCGCGCCCATGGTGATCGGCGGTCGGGCGCTCTCGTTGACCGGCAACTGAACGGCGACCGCGTCCGCGAACTCCCGGACCTCGGCCGTGGAGGTATCCCTCGTCGCGTCCGCCCAGCTGAGTTTGAGGTAGAGCCGCTCGTCGGCCCGGACGGCCTGCAGATCCACTTCCTCGACGCTGGTCGAACTGGCGTTGGGGAGGCCGCTCTCGGCGCTGCTCAGGTGCAGCGTCGCCGCCGGAGCTTCGTCCCAGTCCTCGCTGCCCGGGCTGTCGAAGGTGGCATCGTCGCCGCCCTCGTGGACCGGCACCGCGAAGGCCGGCCGCGCCTCGACCAGCGCCGGTACCGCAACCGTCGTCGCGACCAGCGCCACCGCGAGCGCGGCCGCGAGCGTGAGTTCCCTACTCCTCATCGTCGAAGACCTCCAGCCGGTACTGCTGGGCGGGGTTGTCGGTCGTCAGGATGTCCATCACCTCGCTCTCCTCGCCCCGTTCGACCCTGTTTCGCTCCCGTTCGATCGTGTTCAGCGCCTCGTTGACCTCCGGCCCGAACAGCTCTTCGAGGTAGTTGCGCGGAATGCGCTCGGAGTCGAGGCTCTCCCCGCGCTCTGAGTGCTGTGGCGGCGCGTAGGGTGGGATGTAGTAGACGTTGGGCTCGGTGCGGTACTCGGGGTGGAGCCGGACCGCCACCTCGTGTTCGTTCACGAGTTTGTGGATCGGCCCGTCCTCGTCGTCGAGGTAGCCGACCAGCCGCAACTGGGGCGGACAGTCCTCGGCACAGGATGGGGCCCGAACCTCGCCCTCCGGTCCTTCACCCTCGATGCGGGGGTAACAGAAGATGCACTTCTCGGAGGTCTTCTTCACCGAGTTGTAGTACACCTTCTTGTAGGGACAGCCCTCGACGCAGTAGCGGTAGCCCCGACACCGTTCCTGGTCGACGAGGACGATGCCGTCTTCCTCGCGCTTGTAGAGGGCGCTGCGGGGGCAGGCCTCCACGCAGGACGGGTGGGTGCAGTGGTTACAGATCCGGGGCAGGTAGAAGTAGTAGGAGTTGGGGTACTCGCCGGCCCCCTCGTCCTCGTCCCAGTTGGGCCCCCACTCCGCACCGTCCATGGGCCGGAGCGGTTCGTCGCTGCCCTCGTAGAAGATCTGTTCGTGGTTGAACTCCCAGGCGCGGCCGTACTCCTCCTTCTCGGGGAGCTGGCCGGGTTGGCGTTCGCTCCCGTCGTCGGTCCAGCCGCCGCCCATCTCCTCCCAGTCCTTGGGATAGCCCGACCCGGGCTTGGTCTCGACGTTGTTCCAGTACATGTAGTCCCGGCCGCCGCCCTCGGTCCAGTTGGTCTTGCAGGCGATGGTACAGGTCTGACAGCCGATACACTTGTTCAGGTCCATCACCATCGCGACCTGGTGGTCGATTCCCTCCGCGAGGTCGACGCCGTCTCCCGCGTCGCCGCCGTCGCTCTGGGAACTCACTGGCCGTCACCTCCGCCGCTGCCGCCGGAACCAGACCCGTCGGTGGGTTCGACTTCGACGCGGACCTCGCTGTTGACGCCGGTCGGCCCCCAGTAGTTGGGGAAGAAGTACAGGTGTTCGCCGGTGTCTTCGGGGTACTGGACGAGCTGTGTGGGTTTCATGTACATCGGTACGAGACTGTTGAAGTTGTTGTCGTTCGGGAACTGGAACTTCTCCCAGGCGAAGTACATCCGGACGGTGCCGGGTTCGCTGCTGGGATACCTCTTGGCCTGGACCTCGACTTCGGCCAGGTCGTTGTACACCGTCACGGTGTCGCCGTCCTCGATCCCCCGTTCGGCCATGTCCTCGGGGTTGAGGTAGACGACGGGTTCGCCGCGCTGGAGCCGCAGCATCTTCTCGCTGTCGCGCCAGGTCGAGTGGATCGACCACCGACCGTGGGGCGTGTTGTATCGCAGCGGGTAGTCCGACTTCTCCTGCAGCGTCGGCGGCGACTTGTGCGTCGGTAGTTCCTCGTCGAGTTCGAGGAACCAGTCGTGATCGACGTAGTACTGCTGGCGTCCCGTGAAGGTCGGCCACGGCTCCTTGTCCTGCACGTAGCGCTTCCAGGGCGTGTACGCCTCGCCCTCCTCGATGTCCGAGGTCCAGTGGTCGCCGGCCGCGAGCAGCCGCCGGGGCTGTTCGTCGATGTCGTCGAAGGTCAACTGTTCGTTCGTGTCCGACGGATTCGACTCCTCGGAGTGTTCGAGGATGTACTCGGAGGCGGCCCTGTCCTCGGTCAGCGCGCCCTCCTCGCCGGTCTCCCAGTCGCGGACGTAGTCGTCGTGCACGCTCGTCAGGTCGATCTCACGGTCGAACTTCCGGTCGGGGATCGGGTCGATCCCGCGTTGCTGGGCGATCTCCTGGATCTTCCCGGCCAGTTCCCGGAAGATCTGCCAGTCGGTCTTGGAGTTCCCGAGGGGTTCGACCGCCGGGGTAAAGGGGTGCACGTAGCTGTGCATGTCCGTCATCGAGAGATCGTGTTTCTCGTAGTGGCTCGCCGTCGGCAGGACGATGTCGGCGTTCATCGCCGTCGAGTCCATCCGGAAGTTGATGTCCACGACGAGGTCGAGTTTCGGCCAGAGCTCCTCCTCGACGGCGACGTTGCCCTTGGCCTGATTGAAGTAGTTCCCCCGCCAGACGAAGAGGACGGATGGGTCGGGACGAGTTCCGTCCGACCGTTCCGAGGGATAGAGCGGCATCCAGTCCTTCTCGATGGACTCGCGGATCTTCGCCGCGGTCTCGGCGTCGGTGTTGTCGAGGATGCCCGCGTGGAAGTAGGTCCACAGCGTCGTCGGCACCCCGCGAACGGAGCCGGTCGGGAAGGACAGGGTCTGCCAGCCCTTGTACGTCCAGATCTTCTCCTGCCCGACGTAGTGGTCGAGCCCGGTGCCCTGCTCGCCCAGATTGCCAGTCAGCGTCACGAGCAACTGGATCGCGCGGTTCCCGAGGTCGTTGTGGTACCAGTCGTTGACCCCCTTGCCGTGGATGATCTTGGCCTTCTCGGCCTCGGCGAACTCGCGAGCGATCTCCTGGTGGGTCTCTCGCCCGACGCCCGTCTCCTCGTAGATGTACTCGGGCGTGTAGTTCGCCAGTTCGTCGGTGAGGTTGTTCCAGACCGACTGAATCGAGACCTGTCCGTCCGTCGTCCGGACCGACCCCTCGACGGCGAGTTGCGGGTCGAAGTCGAGTGCGATGCTCTCGGTCGGGTCCTTCTGCCCGTCGCGTTCGCCGAGCGACCCGGGCGCGACCCGCAGGTTCCCCTGCCCGTCCTGCATGACGAACATCTGGTCCGGGCGGTCGGCGTTCGTCGACAGGCCCTGGACCTCGCTGACCCGGAGGAACTTCCCGGTGTCCTCCCGGACCAAAAGCGGCATGTCGGTCTGCTCTTTGAGGTGGGCCTCGTCGTACAACCCCTCCTCGACGATGACACGGGCCATCCCCAGGGCGAGTGCGGTGTCGGTGCCCGGTTCCGGACTGATCCACTCGTCCGTGTGGATCGCCGTCTGGGAGTAGTCGGTGAAGATGCCGACGCGTTTCGTGCCGTTGTAGGCAGCTTCGAGGAAATACTTCGCGTCGGGGATGCGCGTGACGTTGATGTTCGAGCCCCAGGCGATGATGTAGTCGGCGTTGTACCAGTCGGCGCTCTCGGCGTTGTCCGTCTGGGTGCCCCACGTGATCGGCTGGCCCGGCGGCAGGTCCGAGTACCAGTCGTAGAAGCTGTGGGAGACGCCGCCCAGCAGATTGATCAGCCGCGAGCCCGACGCGAACGAGACCGGGCTCATCGCAGGGATCGGCGTGAACCCGGAGATGGCGTCGTACTCCTCGGCCTGCACCGTTTCGATCACCTCCTCGGCGATCTCGGTGAGGGCCTCGTCCCAGGAGATCTGTTCCCACTGGCCCGAGCCGCGATCGTCGACCCGCCGAAGCGGATTCAGGACGCGCTGGTCGGCGTTGACGTAGTCGGAGTAACAGGCCCCCTTCTGACAGCCCCGGGGGTTCGGATCCGGGATGTCTTCGTCGAATCGGGGGTAGTCAGCCGCCTGCGATTCGCGCCAGACCTGCCCGTTGCGGACGTACACCTCCCACGAGCAACTGCCGGTGCAGTTGACCGAGTGGGTCGACCGGGCCGTCGAGTCCCAGTCCCACTCCTCGCGGTAGAGGTCCTCCCAGTCCCGATAGGGGTAGTCCCCGATCGGGTCGTCGACGATCTCCAAACTGTTCATCGCACTCTGCTGTCCCAGGCCGAAGCCGGTGACGCCGACCGCCGTCGCCGCGCCGAGTCCCTTCAGGAAATCACGGCGGGCCGCGTCGACTCCGTCCGATCCGTCGTCCGTATCCGTTCGTTCACTCATGCGTCTATCACCACGGTTGCCAGTCCGCACATCACGCCGAGCGCCGCCAGCGCGAGGCCCGCTGCCGTGTCGCCGCCGACCTCGAGGCCGGTTGCGATCAGCGCGACCCCGCAGAGCTTGCTCGTTCGATCCAGCCAGCGATACCGCCGTGCGCTCAGTTCGATCTCAGTCATCCGTGTCCTCCGTCGTCGATCCTGTCCGTGCCGGTGCGCCGCCGTCCGCCGCCGCGCTCTCGCCGCCCGCCGGCGGTTCCTCGCCCCCGCGCAACACCGCGTAGGTGATCAGCCCCGCGGCGATGGGAACCAGGAACAGCGCGGCCAGCAGGAACGGCTTGATCGCGGCCGTCGACGAGCCCACGATGTCCGCGACGATCACGTCCATCCCCGCGATGGAGGCGACCATGATGAAGGTCACTCCGGCGATGCCGACCGCGGTCTGCCAGGGCCGCTCGAGGGGGCTCGTCGCGAAGTGGGTCTGCTCCTCGCTGTAGTCGATGAACGGCCAGGCCGCGACCGCCAGGAACACCAGCCCGGGCAGCATGAGGCCGCCGATGAACTCCGCGCTGACGTGGATCCCGAACAGGTCGAAGCTCATCCACGCGGGCACGAGCTTCAGGAACCCGTAGCCCCACATCAGGAACCAGTCGGGCATGATCAGCGACGGGGTCGAGGCGGGGTTGTTGGGACCGTACTCGGCGATGTTGTGGACCGGGAGGAACCCGGCCAGAAGCGAGAGCACCGCCAGTGTCAGGAAGAACACGACGGCGCTGACCGCCACCTGGTTGGGCACCGCCGGCAGGCCGATTACGACGGTGTCGTCGTCCCGGTCGACGGTCTCCCGACCGGCCACGTCGCCCTCGCGCTCGGCCTCCGTGTGCTTCTGGCGCATCAGGATAAGCATGTGCACGGCCAGCAGCGCGCCGATTATCAGCGGGAATATCAGTACGTGCAGGAAGAAGAGTCTGGGGATGGTCGCACTGGAGGGGAAGCTCCCGCCGAAGACGACCTGCCCCAGCGTCTCGCCGATCAGCGGCACCGATAGCGCCACGTTGTAGCCGATGCCGACGGCCGTGCTGGCGAACTCGTCGAACGGCAGCGCGTAGCCCGTGTAGGCCGCGAACATCGACGACCCGGCCAGACCCGTTCCGACGAGCCAGTTGAGCTCCCGCGGGTTGCGGTACGCCCCCGTGAAGAACACCCGTAACATGTGCAGGGCCATCGAGGCGATGAACAGGTGGGCCGCCCAGTGGTGCATCCGCCGGAGCAGCATGCCGAAGGGCACGTCGTAGGTGATGTTGAGGACGCTCACGAACGCCTCCGGCAGCTCCTCGCCCTGATACTCGGCGACGCTGCCCTCGTACTCGACTTCGGTGGTGCTCGGCTCGAAGAAGAAGCCGAGGAACATCCCCGTGAGGACGAGGATCAGGAAGCAAAACAGCGCGACCTCGCCGAGCAGGAACGAATCCTCGGCGGGGAAGGCCTTCCCGAGGAAGGATTTACTCTCTTCGAGGTCCAGCCGGTCGTCGAAGAAGCCGTAGATGCGGTCGAGTCGCCCCATCTCACTCACCCCCCGCGCCGATCGGACCCTCGAAGTCGCCGGTGGCGACGAGATGGCCCTCGCTCGACAGCGTGATCGGGAGCTGTGGCAGGGACCGCGGCGGCGGCCCGCCGGTGACGGCCGCGCCGGAGAGCGGATCGAACCGCCCGGAGTGACAGGGACAGACCAGCGTCTGCCCGTCGCGGTCGGCCACCATACAGCCCGCGTGGGTGCACACCTTCGAGTAGGCGGCATAGCCCGAGACGGTAAACGCGGAGTTGGTGTCGCCGCCGTAGGCGTCCTCCGGGAACCGCACGAGCAGGGTCGGCGAGTCGGCCAGCCCTGGCCGCGGTTCCGGGAACACCGTGAGCTGTTCGCCCTCGGAGAGCCGGTCTTCGGTGATCCGCTCGCCGGCGTCGTCGATCAGCGCGACGCCGTCGGAGTAGATGGGGCCGGTGTACTCCCGCTCGAACACCTGACTCAGGCCGATCAGCGGCGCGGTGAGGCTGCCGATGGCCGTCAGCCCGCCGATGGTCGCCAGCGCCTTGGCGTAGTCCCGGCGCTCCATCTCCGCGCGAGCGTCCCCGTAGAAGTCCTGATAGATGCTCGGCCGGGTCTCGCCCGCGACCTCGGCCGAACAGGGACAGTCGCCGCCGTCGCCTCCGCCCGTGTCCCCGTTCTCGTCGGACGTTGGATACGACCGTCCGAGGTCCGGCGAGGGTGTGTCGTCGGACATCAGTGTCCCCTCCGTTCGGCCACTTCGATGTGGGGCATGAACCAGGCGTAGTACGAGACGGTCAACCCGGTGAGGGACATGAACATCCCGAACGCGTAGACGCCGAAGTACTGGGTGCGGGCCAGCGTGAGGTACTCGCCGGTGAACAGCGCGGCGAACACGATCGAGAGGGCGGTCAGTCCGCCCATCGCGATCAGGCCCTCGATGGCGTCGCTGGCGGGGTGGTACTCGACGAGCCAGCGGTCCTCAGTCTCGATCCAGGGAAGGGACAGGCCACCTCCATCGGCGGCCGTCTCGGTCACCGTGGCGTCTTCGCCCTCGTCGGGTCGGGCCGCGCGGTTCATGAACCGGTGGAAGAAGGCCAACACTCCCACCAGCGCGAACAGCGCGACCCAGACGATCACGCCCACCTGACTCGGCGAGAGCTTGGTGGGAGTGTCGACGAACCCGCCGAGCGGTCGGATCTCGCTGACGCTCTGGTCGATCTGGATCTCTTCCGACGGCGGCTCGCCCTGTATCGCCACGAACCACATCGGAAGCAACACGGCAAGCAGTACGAACAGAATGACGATCGTTTTGCCTTGCATGCGTGAGTTCGGTAGTTTCGGTTCGCGACCCGCGGTTACGTGTCCAGCATCCGGCACGTCCGGCCGCCACAGCGTCCCATCGTCCACTCGAGTCGGTGTCGACGCACGAATACGTGTGCCTCGCCGGCGACCGGTGTTAGAGGGGGACCCACTGAATAGGGGGGCTTCAAGACGGGGCAACGGTTTAGTTCCGGGGCTGTCTACGGAATTGCCATGGCCGAGGGCATCCTCGCTACCGTCGCGGTCAGAGAACCGAACTGCTGTCCGGTCGCGCCGATGAGCTCGGACGGTCGCGTTCGGTCGGTCTCACAGGGTCACCCCGTCGACGGGAAAGTCACGGTCGAAGTGACGACCGACGAGTCCGTCTCCGGGGCGGACGTTCCTGGTGAGGAGATATTCAGCTACGAATCCGAGGCCATCCACCGCCTCGAACGGCAGGCCGATCAGGACTGCGCCTGCGAGCGCGTCGAGGCGCACGGGTGTCCGGTGCGGAACGTGACTGCAGCCGGTGGGGCGGTCAAACTATCCTTCATCGCGGAAGACCTCGGCGTGCTCCGGTCGGTGGTCGCGGACCTGCGCGAGACCGAGGAGGCCGTCACCGTCCGATCGCTGCGCCGTTCGGACGAGAACGGCCCTCACTCCGAACCGGTCTTCGTCGACAAATCCTCGTTCACGGCGCGCCAGCGGGAAGTGTTGCGGACGGCCCACAGACTGGGGTACTTCGAGCGCCCGAAAGGTGCGAACGCCGAGCAAGTCGCGACCGAACTCGGCGTCGCACCCTCGACGTTCGCGGAACACCTCGCGGCCGCCCAGACGAAACTGATGGCTGCGCTGTTCGATCCGACCGCCGACGGAAACTAACCACCCCGTCGGACGAACCCGAACCAGTTCGGGACTGTACCCAGGGCGTGGCCGACCGTACCGTCTCGCATGAACGTTCCCTCGCCGTTCTCCGCGGACGACCCCACGTTCGACGACTACGACGCGTTCGTCCCCGAGAGCGTCCCCGAACCCGGAGCGTACCTGACCGAACACGACGTGCTCGCGGGCCGAGAGCACGTCGCCTTTCACCGCCTGACCCGCGAACTGTTCGACGAGCGCGGCGTCTACGACATGACCTTCGGCTACAACCTCGCGCGCCTGAACCTCGACGTGCGCCACCCCGACGCCGGCTACCGCTACGCGCGCGAGCGCGGCACCGTCGACGGCCCCGACGCCGGCGACCGTGACGTGTTGATCGCCGAGTTCACGCCGACGACCGAGTTCTGCCCCCAGAGCACGACGCTGGCGAAAGGATCCTTCCGGGCCTGGAACGGCCTCGCCGACCGCCACGAGTACGACCTCGTCCGGGTCCGGGTCGACGGCATGCACCACAAGAGCGGCGTGATCAACGAGGAACTGCGCGACCACGAGGCCCGATATCTGGACTCCGGTGACCTCCCGGACGAACGTGGCGGCGCTGGCGGCGGACAGACCGGCGTCCCGAACGAGGAGGGCTACGCCGAGGAGACGGGGACCCCCTTCTAGCGCCGCGCTCGCGCCCGGAAGATTCCCAGAAGGAGCCACGCGTACCCGACTGCACCCAGTGCAGCGAGCGCGAGGCCGACGTTGGCCACGGCCACCTGTTCGGCGAGTCGTCCCGCGAAGTCGACGACGAGTCCCCCACCGAGCGCCGCCATCGCGGCCAGCGCCAGGTGGTCGCCGTCGACGGGGAACTCGCCGACTGCCGGCGGGTAGAACTGGGTGGCGACGCCGACGATGGTCAGCCCGAGGAAGCCGACCAGCGCGAACCGGTAGTGGGTCACCACGAGCGCGTAGTCGAGGCCGCCGACGGCGAAGGAGATGCCGAGCGCGACCACCGCCACGCCGAACAGCGCGCCGGCGGCGACGCCGTACCGACCGACGCGCTCGCGATCGCTCTCCACAATCAGGGACAGCACCGCGAGCGCGAAGGCGACGACCGCGACGGCTTCCAGGGCCGCCCCCAGCTGGAAGAGCGGTCCCGCGGGCAGTGAGAGGGCGATGATCGCCGGCCCGAGCGCGCCGAACGGGAGTGCCACCGCGACCAGCGGTTTCGGCGGGGTGGCGACGAAGAACCTGGGGAGCAGCCGGAATCCGACGCCGAAGACGAGCAGGGCGGCGGTCCCGGCCGCGAACAGGTGCGTGCGCCGTGGTGCGTACGCGAACGGGGCCGCAATAGGGAGGTAGGCGGCGACGAGCACCGCACTGGCGACGGCCAGGTAGAGGAAGGCGACGGGCAACGCGGCGTTGGCCGACCGGTCGACCGGCCGCCGGTCCGCGTCGTGGTCGCCGGTCCCAGTCTCAGCACCACTCAGATTGTCCCGGACCGTCCAGGCGAGCGTTCCGAGGAAGACCGCGACGCCACCGGTCCACAGCAGTGCTCCGGCCCCGCCGACGATCCCGGGGACCCACGGGAGTCCCACTGCAGCCAGCCCGACCGTGCCGAGGACTGCGAGCGGAAGGTGGATCGTCGGGGCCCGTGACACGGCGAGTTCCCGGTCGAAGTAGGAGGGGACGAGCGCGTACGCCTTGCCGAACAGTGTATGAAAGACGAAGCCGAACAGCGCCAGTGTAATCTCGGTACGGCGCGGGAGGCCGGCGAGCGCGGCGAGACTCCAGAGGACGAGCCAGACGGTCCCGGCCGCGACGAACCGGCGGGTCCACGTCGAGACGGTCGCACTCGCCGTTGCCATGGACGGCCAGTCACACGCCGGCGTGAAAAGCCCCGGTCCCGAACCGATTCGGGACAACCGGCAGGGCGCGGCCGACGGTAGGACCGGGTATGCCAGCCACGGACGTCGACAGCGAGCGGGTCTACGACGACGATCAGTTCAGCGCGCAGGGCGTGTTCAAGACCGAGCGCTCCAAGGCCGTTTGCGCGTACTTCGAGCCCGGGCAGTTCATCCCGGTCCACGCACCCGACAGCGACGTGACCGTCGTGGTCCAGTCCGGAACGGGAATCGTCAGGGACGGCGATACCGACCACGCCGTCGTACCCGGTTCGGTGGTGAGCGTCCCCGCCGGTCGCGACCGGGGCATCAAAGCGGACGACGACGAGCGCCTCGAAGCCGTCATGGTGGTCGCGCCGCCGCCCTCGGACGCCGAACACGAACCCGTCCGCCGGGGCATCCGCGAGGGCGAGTTCGAGCCCTGAACCGAACACGTTCGGGGCAATCCGGAGGCGTCCCGAGGGGGAACTGTCGGTGTATGCCAGAAATCGACGTGCGCGAGGTTCCGCCGAAGGAGCGCCACCCCAAGATCATGGACGCGTTCGCGGACATGGACGCGGGTGAGACCCTCCGGCTGATCAACGACCACGATCCCAAGCCGCTGTACTACGAGATGGACGCGGAGGTCGAGGACTTCGACGCCGACAACTACGAGGTGCGCCGCGAGGCAAAAGAAAAATTCGTCGCGGAGTTTCCCAAACGGTGATGGCCGAAACCATCGCACTCGACGAGTTGACCGCGTCGCCCCACGCCAAACTGTTCGACGAGCCGCTGACGATCCGACTCGAACTGGCAGCGGGCGAGCGCGTCGACCCGCACACTCACCCCGAGCGAACGGTCGTCCTGCACCTGCTCTCGGGGGAAGTGGAACTCGATCTGGACGACGAGACTCACGAGCTGGAATCGGACGACGTGATCCGGTTCGACGGCCGCCGCGAGGTATCACCGAAAGCCGTCACGGACAGCGAGGCGCTGCTCGTCCTCTCGAAACGCGTCGAGGACTAGTCGCCGAACAACTCGAGCGCGACCCGCACCGCGTCGTCGCCGTCGGGGTGGCGATCCGACGAGGCCGTCGCGGTCCGCAGGGCTTCTTTCGGCGTCGCGATCAGCCGCTCGGTGAGCCGGGTGGCCACACGCCGGACTGCAGCGCGGGTCTCGGGGTCGGTGTCGTCGTGCGAATCGAGTTCCGACAGCGCGCGCTCGACTTGTCGATCCCGAACTGCGGCCGCACGGTCGTCGATCCGCTCGATGGTCCGGGCCACGTCGGGCGCTCGGTCCTCGGCGGCGGATGCCTCTTCGGGGGGCTCGGTGCTCGCCGTCACGGTCGCCAGATCACGGTCACGACGGCCGCGTCCAGTTCGACGGTGCCGTACTCGTACCCGCGGTCGTCGAGTTTCGGGTAGAGGTGCTGGGGCGCGCGGTCGTTGAGCTGTATCAGGACCGTCTCGTCGTCCAGTTCCGCGAGCCGCTCCAAGGTGTTTTTCAGCGGCTTCGGCGGCCCGAGGTCGCGTGCGTCGAGCCGGTCACGCGGGGCCTCGGGCGGTGCACCCGTCTCGTCGACGGCCAGTCGGGCGGTCTCGGTCGGTTCGGTTCCCATACTTCCCTGTTTCTCGTCACCGCCCCCAACCCTTATCCCGAACGCGTTCGGACGAAATGCCGAACATGTTCGCAAACACCTACTGGTCCGCGCGTGGACAACTCTGACCCATGCCTCGAGCGAAACTGAGCGTCAAACTGCCGCAGGCGGCCTGGATCGGGGATCTCTCGACGGACTACCCGGACGTGGAGTTCAGGGTGCTGGCGGCCCTGCCGACCGGGGAGACGGGTGTCGGTCTCGTGGAACTGAGCGGGCCGAACCTGCCGGAGGTGATCAAACGGATCCAGGAGCGTGAGACCATCGTGTCGCTGGATCTGCTGGGGGAGTCCGACGACCGGACGCTGATCCAGTTCGAGACGACCGAGCCCCTCCTGTTGTTCTCGGTCAAGGAGTCGGGGATCCCGCTGGAACCGCCGGTCGAGATTCTCGACGGACACGCCACCGTCGAGGTGACCGCGTCCCAGGATCGGCTGTCGACCTTCGGGTCACAGCTCGAACAGTTCGGGATGAGCTTCGACGTGGAGTACGTCCGGCGGACGGTCGACTCGACGGACCAGTTGCTGACCGACCGCCAGCGCGACCTGATCGTCGCGGCGGTCCAGCAGGGGTACTACGACACGCCCCGCGAGTCGTCGCTGACGGAGCTGGCCGATCACCTCGGAATGGCGAAATCGACGGTCAGCGAGACGCTCCACCGCGCCGAGGAGACCGTCGTCAAGGAGTTCGTCGCGGAACTCGACGACGGACTGATCGCCGAGGCCCAGTGACGCCTCTTCCTACAGCGTGAGAACACCAGCCCCCGGTTTTGGTGTCGGGCCGAGAACGTTCGAGTATGAGCACGACCGAACCCGATCCCGTTCAGGCCGGTGTCAGGGTGACCCTCGCGATAACCCAGCCCCGTGAGTGTCCGCTCGCGGTCGCGTCGACCGACGCAGGGGCCCGGGTCGAGTCAGTCGCCCGGACCAGTTGCGGGTCACAGAACAGCACGAGTACCGAGTTTACCGTCCAGACGGATTCGACAGCCGACGGTATCGACGCCGATCCGGTGTTCCGGACCGAGGAAGGGGTTCGCTATCGCTGTCAGTGCGAGGCCGAGTCCTGCATCACCGATCTGGTCGAGAGCTACGGCTGTCCGGTCAGCGACGTCCACGCCGTCGACGGGACGCTGTATCTGGTGTTCTACGCACCGGATGCGGACCGCGTCCGGGATATCGTCGCGGCGGCCCGCGAGCGGTTCGACGACGTGGCCGTCCGCAACCTCAGCCAGTCCGGCGAACTGGTCGGCAACGGCTTCGTCACCGTCGACACCGCCCGGCTGACCGCGCGCCAGCGCGAGGTGCTCTCGACCGCCTTCGAGATGGGCTACTTCGACTACCCGAAAGGAGCGAACGCCGAGGAGGTAGCGGCCGAACTGGAGATTTCGCCGTCGACGCTCGCCGAACACCTCGCCGCGGCCCAGCAGAAGGTCCTCGGCCCGGTCGCCCGCGAGTCCGTCTAGGGCAGGTCGGTCCGGCTAATCGCCCGTCGCTCCGTCCCCAGTCCTGCCGTCGGCCGTCCACCCCTCGGGAACGTGCGGGCAGAGCGGGTCGCTCGCCAGCGGATCGCCGGTCGTCGCGTACGCCCGCGACCGGCTCCCCCCACAGACGTGCCGGAACTCACAGGCCCCGCACTTCCCGGTGAGGGCGTCCCGGTCCCGCAGATCGGTGAACAGGTCGGAGTCCCGGTACAGGTCCACGAGGTCGTCCTCGGGGACGGTGCCGGCGGCCTCGGGGAGGAACCCGGAGGGGAACACGTCGCCGGTGTGGCTCACGAACGCGAAGCCGTCGCCAGCGACGATACCGCCCCTGCGTCGCAGCCCGGCGTCGGCGGCGTCTTCACCCGCCTCGGCCCGTCGCTGGAGCTTCACGCGCCGGTAGTGGGGTGCTTCGGTCGTCTTGACGCCGAACGGCTCCTCGTCGGCGGTTTCGGCGAGCCACTCCATCACCCGATCGGCCCGTTCGGGCGCGATGGGGTCGAGCAACCTCCCACGGCCGACCGGGACGAGGAAGAAGACGCTCCAGAGGACGGCCCCGAGTTCGCGGACCCGCTCGCGGATCGCCGGCAACTGATCGACCGTCTCGGCACAGACCGTCGTGTTGATCTGGAGGGGGAGCCCGGCCTCGCGGGCGTCCGCCGCGGCTTGCATCGTCGCCTCGAAACTCCCGGTCTCCCCGCGGAAGGCGTCGTGGCGCTCGGCGTCGCCACCGTCGAGGCTGAGGGCCATCCGCCGGAGGCCGGCTTCTGACAGGTCCTCCAGCACGTCGGCCGTCAACTCGTCGGTCCCGCTCGGGGTCAGCGACATGCTCAACCCGACCTCGTCCCCGTAGCGGACGAGGTCGGTGAGATCGGGGCGTTTGCACGGATCGCCGCCGGAGAGGACGACGAGCTGGTTCTCGCCGAACTCGCGGGCCGAATCGAGCAGGGCCTTTCCCTCCTCGGTCGTGAGTTCGTCGGGGTGGCGCGCAGACTGTGCGTCGGCCCGGCAGTGTTCACAGGCGAGTTCGCAGGCCTGCGTGACCTCCCAGATCAACACCATGGGCCGCCGACTCGTATCGAGGTCTCGGTTCATGAGTCAGAGTGAATATCGAGTGTTTGTAACGACGGGCGCGGATTCCCACGGGCCGGGAACGATCACTGGTCCACGTGGACGCGGGTGACGTGGCCGCCACAGCCGCACTGCTCGACGTACTCGTAGTCGACGGCGTCGCCGTAGGCCGCGTCGAGTTCCTCGTACAGGTACGTCTCCGGGTGGCCGTGATCGCCGTGGGTCACGAGGTTGACGTGGTTGCCCGGCTCGGTGTGGTCGACGGCATCGCGGGCCTGCGCCAGAACCAGTTCCCTGTCCTCGGCGTGGTGAGGTTTCTCCAGGTTCGCCGACCAGGAGTTGTCGTGGGTCCGCTCCGTCACCGGCTCGACCGTGTCGTGTGAGGCAGTCATCTCGTCTCGACGTTGTCCCTCCTTCGTCGAACACTCTTGGCCGAACATGTTCGAGCCGCTGCGGCGACGACAGGACTCGCCGAATATGTTCGGCCCATAGTTTTGGGGGACGAGCGCCTAATTGGTGCCATGACAGGCACAGCCGTCGAGTCGGGAACCGGGAGCGACGGGCGAGAGACGACGGTGACGGTGAAGTGTACGGGCCACGTCCGAACGGAAGTGGGCGAGCCCCGACTGGAGTTTCCCTTCGAGGGAACGACGTTACGGGAGTTCCTCGACGCCTTCTTCGCCGAGTACGACGTGGCCGACATGCTCATCGCCGAGACGGAGGCGGAGGCAACGACCCGTGGCTGGGCACCCGTCGAGGAGGAACTGCCCGGGACGTGGAACGCGAATCCTGAGGGCGAACAGACGCGTGCGTACGCGCGTGTCCTCGTCAACGGCCGGTTCAACGAGTCACTGGACGGCCTCGACACCGCGCTGGCGGACGGTGATCGGGTCGCGCTCGTCTATCCGTTCATGTTCTGCCTATAAGGTATCCGAACCGGTTCGCCTTTTTCCAGGTTCGTTCTTACCGCCTGAGAAGGCTTCTCACGCCGCAGGAACGCACTTCTCGCTTTATCCCTTTCCTCCCACAATTCGTATCTGTAAGGTGACTCCCAATGTTCGACTCCACGCGGCGAAAGTGGCTCCAGGCCCTCGGGATCAGCGGCGCAGCGGCGACCATCGCCGGCTGTACCGGGAACGAGGCCCCTGCGGTGACCGAGACGGCGAATAACTCCACGACTACCCAGTCCGACGGGCCGGCAGAGACCGACGTGGATCGGGTGGCTGCGGACCCGACCGATCTCCCGGACCCCGTCGACTGGTCGTCCCCGAAGACCCACGAGGTGACGCTGACCGTCGAGGAGGTGACCGCCGAGATCGAACCCGGGGTCACGTTCGACTACATGACCTTCGACGGGCAGGTCCCGGGGCCGATGGTCAGGGTTCGACAGGGCGACACGGTGGAGTTCACGATGGAGAACGCCCCGGAAAGCGGGATGGTCCACAACGTCGACTTCCACGCGGTCTACGGGACTGGCGGCGGTGCGGTGGCGACGACGGCCAACCCGGGCAGCGAGAACTCCATGCGGTTCCGCGCGGAGTACCCCGGCGCGTTCATCTACCACTGTGCCGTCCCGAACCTGGACTACCACATCAGCGCCGGGATGTTCGGGATGATCCTGGTCGAACCCGAACAGGGACTCCCCGAGGTCGACCGTGAACTGTACCTCGGTCAGCACGAACTGTACACGGACAAGGACACGGGCGAGGAGGGCCACCACAAGTTCGACTTCGAGGCGATGGCCGACGAGAGCCCGACCTACGTCCTCCTGAACGGGGAGAAACACGCCTGGGCGGCGGGTCGGTACGGCCCCGTCGAGGTCCAGCAGGACGAACGCGTCCGGGTGTTCATGGTCGACGGCGGCCCGAACGTCTCCAGCAACTTCCACCCCATCGGGAACGTCTGGAGCGAGGCCTACCGCGACGGCGGCATCCCCGAAGACGGCGACCTCAGCGCGTACGCCGACAAGAACATCCAGACGATGAAGGTGCCGCCGGGAAGCTGTATGATCGGCGAGATGGACACGCCGGTCCCCTCCCGGATCAAACTCGTCGACCACGCCCTCTCCCGGGTCGCCCGGAAGGGCCTGCTCGCCGAGGTGGACGTGGTCGGCAACGAGGACGAAGGGATCTACGACCCCGACGCGATGGGCACGAGCCACGAGGACCCGCTCTACGAGTGATCGGCCACCCCGTGCAGGGGGCACCCGGTGATTCCGTTTTCGACGCTCGATATCGGTCGGTGTACTGGACGCCAGGTTAAACCGTGCCGAAACTCTGTGGTGTGGTATGACACAGCACGGGTCCGATACGATCGGTCGTGTGTTCGGTCTCCAGCGGACGGCGATCCGCGAGAGCCGGATGGCTGTGTGGGACGGCCTCCTCTTCCAGCGGCGAGTCGACGATGCCGTTCTCGCCGGGTTCCGGGCGGAGGCGGCAACGCGCGAGGCGGCGGTGGAACTGTGCGTCGACACCGTTCGGGACGTTGCCGACAGACTCGACGGCGCACTCGGTGATACTGGCTCGACAGACGAATCGGGCCGGATTCGAGGGCTCGTCGAGTCTCCGCTCGGAGCCCTCGTTTCGGCCAGCGAGACGGCCGACGAGACGGTAATCGGCGTCGCTGCAGAGGGGCTCGACCGGTACGAGCGCGGACTCCGGGCGGTGTTGCTCGCCCTGAACCGACGGATCAGCACGCTCTTAGACAAACATGAGGCCCTCGAAGCACGGCTCCGGGAGTACGTCGAGTCACTCGACGACGACGAGCGAGCCGAGCAGGTGACCGAGTTCCGCCGGCAACTGTCAGACCTCCGGGGCGACCTGCAGACCATGCGAACCCAGATCGGCGCGTACGATACGGAGACGGCTGACTGACGCCGATCGGAGGTGGGGCTGTCGCATCACTGGCTTGAAGCGGCTGGCCGTAGATGTTTCTCACATGGCAAACGACGACAACCCCGTCAGTCAGGTCTTCGAACTGCAGCGACAGGCGCTCGAACGGAGCCAGCAGGCGATGGAGCAGGGCATCGAGTTCCAGCAGCGACTCAACGAGGCGATGGTGAGCGGGATGGAAGGTAGCGCCGAGGCGTCCGAACGCGGCACCGAGATGACCCGGGAGGCGATCCACAGCTCGCTGGACGCCATCGAGGGGATGGTTCCCGAGGGCGAGGCGAACTTCGAGGAGATCCACGAAGCGGTCGACCAGCAGTTCGACGCCGCGGAAGAGGCGACCCAGCAGGCGAACGAACAGGCAGTCGAGTTCACCGAGACCGGTTTCGAGAACGCCGAGGAGGCCGCCGAGTCCTACGTCGAGTCGGTCGACCAGCAGGTCGAACAGCTCCGGGAGGCCCACGAGGACCTCGAATCACAGACGCTCGAGTTCCTCGAACGAACCGAGGAACAACTGGAGCAACTCCAGGTTGAAACGGACGGCACGCCGTTCGAGGGCTTCGAACAGCTCCGAACCCAGATGGAGGAACTGCGCGAGCGGCTCTCGCAGTGAGGCGGGCGAACGGCGGTCCGCTGGTTTCAGAGCGGGGCGTCGCATCCGCCGACCGTCGGCGGAGGTACGCTTAAGAGTGCGGCGTCCGACCGCCAACGTACAGCAATGGCAGACGATACGCCAGTCAGCGAGATCATGAGCTCGCCGGTCAAGACGGTCGGGACGGACGCCACCGTCGAGGAGATCGCGCGCGTGTTCGCGGAGGAGGGCGTCGGCTCACTCGTCGTCGGCGAGAACCCGATCGACGGCATCATCACCGAGTACGACGTCGTCAAGTCCATCGGTCAGGGGAAGGACCCGGCGGACACCACGGTCGGCCAGTTGATGTCCGAACCGGTGGTGACCATCCGGCCCGACGACACCGTCGAGAACGCCGGTGATCGCATGGGTAACAACGGCGTCAAGAAGTTGCCCGTCACCGAGGACGGCGAGCCCGTCGGCATCGTCACGACGACCGACCTGGCGCATTTCCTGCCCCACCACCGGCTGGAGATGGCCGGGCAGACCGAAGAAGACGTTTCCGACGGCGAGTTCGAGTAACCACCGCGCGTCGCCGACCGTCCGCCTATTTTAACTGACCCTAGCAGTGCCCCCGAAACTATACACCCGACCGCTCGGCCCCTCATCCATCCACAGGGTGGTGGGACCCGAATGCGAGAGTACGAGTACTATCGACGGACGTTCGCCGACCGCGAGTTACCGCTGGCGTTCGTAGATCGCGACGCCCTCGACGGGAACGTCGAGGCCGTGCGGTCCCGCGCCGAGTCGCTCCCGGTCCGGCTCGCATCGAAATCGCTCCGATGTCGCGCCGTCATGGAGTACGTCCTCGACCACGACGGGTTCCGCGGCGTCATGTGCTATCACGGCGACGAGGCCGCACACCTCGCCGAACACGGGTTCGAGGATCTGCTCGTGGCCTATCCGATCTCTCAGCCGTCGGAGCTCCGAACCGTCTGTGAGGGTATCGAAGACGGGACGACGATCACGCTCATGGTGGACAGTGAGGCCCACGTCGAACGCGTGGGTGCGGTCGCGTCCGACGCCGGCGTCGAGGTCCCGCTCTGTCTCGACGTGGATATGTCGAGCGAGCATCTCGGGGTGTTCTTCGGCACACGCCGCTCGGACGTTCGGACCCCCGACGACGCGCTCACGGTAGCCGACGCGATCGAGCGGACCGACGGCGTCCGCCTCGACGGCGTGATGGGATACGAGGGCCAGATCGCCGGCCTGCCGGACCGGAACCCAGCGAACAACGCGGCGGTGAACGCGGCCGTACGACTGCTGAAAGGGCGGTCCAGGGGTGCGATCGCCGACCGCCGCGGGGCCGTCGTCGACGCGCTGGAAGACCGCGGGCACGACCTCCGGTTCGTCAACGGCGGCGGGACCGGCAGTCTCGAGTATACGACTTCGGACCCGGCGGTCACCGAGGTGACCGTCGGCTCGGGCTTCTACGCGCCGACGCTGTTCGACCACTACGACGCGTTCCAGCACACGCCGGCGGCGGCCTACGCCGTCGAGGTCGTCCGGCAGCCCGCCGACGGGATCTACACCTGCCGCGGTGGCGGCTACGTCGCGTCCGGGCCCGCAGGCCCGGACAAGACGCCGACGGTCGCGCGGCCCTCGGACGCCGAGTTGACCGACACCGAGGGCGCTGGCGAGGTCCAGACGCCGATCACGTACGACGGTGACCTCTCGCTGGGCGATCCGGTCGTCTTGCGCCACGCCAAGGCCGGCGAACTGTGCCGTAACTTCGACTCGCTCGCGCTCGTCGCCGACGGCGAGGTCGTCGAGACGGCTCCCACGTACCGAGGTGATGGCCGATGTTTCGTGTGAAACTCACGGCGGTACCGACGACCGAACGCGACGGGCCTGGGACGGAGGGCGACGATGCGCGGTAAGTGGCGCAACTGGGGTAGGACGGCCTCGTGTCACCCCCGGCAGTGGGCGACGCCCGCGTCCGAAGACGAACTGCGAGATCTGATCGCGGACGTCGAGTCCGGGACGATCCGCGTGGCCGGGTCGGGCCACTCCTTTTCCCCGGTCGTGCCCAGCGCGGACGTACTGATCTCCCTGGAGAACTACACTGGCATCGTCGACGTGGACGACGCGGCCCGGCAGGTGACCGTTCGTGCGGGGACGCCGCTGTCCCGACTCACGAGCGAACTCGCCTCGCACGGGCTGGCGATGGAGAACCTCGGCGACATCGACAGACAGACCGTCGCGGGTGCGATCAGCACCGGAACCCACGGCACCGGCAGCGATCTGGGCATCCTGTCGACGCAGGTCGCCCGCCTCCGACTCGTCACCGCCGACGGCGAGGTCGTCGAGTGTTCGCCCGACGAACGCCCGGACCTGTTCCGGGCCGCCCAGGTCTCGCTCGGCGGACTCGGCGTCCTCTCGACCGTCACGCTCGACGTGGTGCCCGCCTACGATCTCGAACTCCGGACGCGACCGATGTCGCTCGACGAGTGTCTGGACGACCTCGCGCGACTCCGGTCGGAGAACCGCCACTTCGAGGTCTTCTGGTTCCCCCATACGGAGACGGCCTTCGTCAAGACGATGAACCGGACCGACGCCGAGCGGACCGGCGAGGGCGGCGACTTCGACAGCACAGTAGAGAACCTCGCGTGGGAGGGGTTGTGTCGACTTTCCACCGCCATCCCGTCGACCGCCCCGTACGCGACTCGGTTGGCCGCGTGGTCGTTCTCGTCCGACCGGGCTGTCGGTCCGAGTCACGAGCTGTTCGCCCACGACCGGACGGTCCGGTTCGCCGAGAGCGAGTGGAGCGTCCCCGCCGACGAGGTCGCGCCGGCGATACGGGAACTCAGAAGCTGGATCGAGCGCCACGACGAACCGGTCACGTTCCCTGTCGAGGTCCGATACGTCGCGGGCGACGACATCCCGCTCAGCCCCGCCTATGGCCGTGACTCGGGGTTCGTCGCGGTCCACAAGTACCACCGCAAACCCCACGAGCGGTACTTCGACGCCGCCGCCTCGATCTTCCGAGAGCGCGACGGCCGGCCCCACTGGGGGAAACTCCACTCGCTCGACGGCACGGACGTCCCCCGACTCTACCCCGAGTGGGAGACCTTCGAGCGGTGTCGCGAGGAGTGTGACCCCGACCGACTGTTCCAGAACGACCACCTCGACCGCTTGTTCGCCGACCGGGACTGACTGCTCCGGTCACCGAGCCGCCACACTCGACCGATACGATCGCGGGACCGATGCGGAAACACACCCACCAGATCAGCCCCGAGAGATAGCGGTTACCGATCGCCGTCCCAGTCCGTCCGACACGACCCGTTACAGAAATGTGCCGACTGGACCTGTGCGTCTTCGATCCAGGTGACGACGCGGTGGTCCGGTTCGTCGACGACGACATCTCCACACGTCTCACAGGCGGGCGCGTCGTCCTCCGATACGTCTTCGCCGATATCCGATGTCGGATCGACCATTGGGTGTACCTGTGGAACCGACGTACTTAATCCCACATATCGGCACCGAACGACGCAGGTTCACGGCCGTCCGTCTGTGGCCGGGAATCAGATCGTTCGTTCGTACTCGGGATCGAACATCTGTGCGGAGAGGGGCGCAGGGTCGCCCTCGGTGAGGTTGTACTCGCCGAAGTCGGTGACGCCGGCCTCGGAGAGCAGTTCCTCGTCGTAGACCGCCTCGCCGGTGAACTCCGTGGGGTCTCGCGAGAGGATCTCCATGACCGTGTCGGCGACGATCTGGGGGGTCCGCCAGTCGTCTTCGGTGCCCATGCCGAAGTAGCGGGTCGCCCGCGTATCGATGGCAGTCACCGGCCAGAAGGAGTTACAGCCGATGTCGTACCCACCGAGTTCCTGAGCCAGTGAGAGCGTGACGAAGGACATCCCCATCTTCGACCACGAGTAGGCGGCCTTGCCCGGCGAGCGGTCGATCTCGACCGGCGGGGCGTTCGTCAGGATCCAGGCGTCCTCCTCGACCTCCTTGAGGTGGTCGATGAACGCCCGGGAGATCAGGTAGGTCCCGCGGACGTTGACCTCGTTCATGAGGTCGTAGCGATTGGCCGGCATCTGCTCGACGTTAGCCATCTGGATCGCGCTGGCGTTGTTGATGACGATGTTGATCTCACCCATCTCGTCGATAGCCTCCTCCACAGCGGCCTCGACGGCGTCCTCGTCGCGAACGTTCAGCTGAATCGCGTGGGTGTCGACGCCCTTCTCGGCGCACTCCTCGGCCGTCTTGTGGATCGTCCCTTCCAGATCGCTGTCGGAGTCGTCGACGGTCTTGCCCGTCGAGACGATGTTACAGCCTGCCTCGGCGAGTTCGAGGGCGAGCGTCTTGCCGATGCCGCGGGTAGTTCCAGTGATGAACGCGGTCTGACCGCTCAGGTCGGGTGTCTCGATCATCCGTGAGTGGTCCACTCTGGCATACCTCAAATAACTCCTGCAACGGCAGTCCCTACGGGAAGCGGTGGATCGAGCCGAACGCCGTGAAATTAAGTCCCGGCCCGTCGAACCGTCGGGTATGTCCGCTGCCGTCGCCGCCAACGCCAAACGTCTCGTCGTCTGGCTCGTGAGCTTCGCGGTCGCCGCCGTCGCCGTCGCCCTCGCGACCGGGACCGTTCCCTGAACTACCGATCTCGCGTCACGCTCTCGCCCGGCTCGCTCGTCGCCCCGGGTGAGAGGGTCACGCCCGGATTTAGGCTCGTGTTGATACCGGTCTTGGCTTCGTCGCCGGCGACGACGCCGAACTTCCGGCGGCCGGTCGAGACGCGGTCGCCCTTGACCGTCAACTCCACAGGTCGATCGTCGTGCCGGAGGTTGGCCACCTGCGTGCCCGCGCCGAAGTTCACGTCCCGTCCGAGGACGCTGTCGCCGACGTAGGACAGGTGGGGGACGTTCGACCCCTGCATGATCACGCTGTTTTTGACCTCGACGCCGTTGCCGACGTGGACGTTTTCACAGAGCAGCGTCGACCCACGGACGTACGCGTTCGGTCCCACGTCCGCGCCGCTGCGAATCAGCGCCGGTCCCTCGATCACGACCCCCGGTTCGACCGTCGCGCCCTCCTCGACGACGACCGGCCCCCGGAGGTCGGCGTCCCCGCTCACCTCGCCCCTGACCGCGGGTTCGAGGTCTCCCAGTTTCCACTCGTTGGCCTCCAGTAGTTCCCACGGGCGGCCGACGCCGAGCCAGCGGTCCACGTCGACCGTCCGTACGTCGAACTCCGAGATAACCCGCTCCAGCACGTCGGTGATCTCGTGTTCGCCGCGCTCGCTCATCGGCACGTCCAGCCAGTCCCGTGCCTCCGACGGGAAGACGTACGCGCCGACGTTGATCCGGTTCGACGGCGGCTCCTCGGGTTTCTCGACGATACCCTCGACCGTACCGTCCTGTACGTCGAACACGCCGTAGGGGGTGGGGTCCTCGACGGCGTAGGTGCCGACCGCTGGACCGCCGGAGAACAGATCGGCGAGCGCGCCCGGATCGTAGAGGTCGTCGCCGTTCAGCACCGCGAACTCGCCCTCGATGTGGTCCTCGGCGGCTTTCACGGCGTGGGCCGTCCCGAGCTGTTCGTCCTGCACGGCGTAGGAGACCGGGACGCCCCGGTAGCGCTCGCCGAAGTGCTCGCGAACGACCGCCTGTTCGTAGCCGACGACGAAGATCAGTTCGTCGACGCCGGCCGCCACCGCCGCGTCGGCGGTGTGGGCGCAGAGCGGCCGGTCGGCCACTGGCAACATCGGTTTCGGCAGCGACGCCGTCAGCGGACGCATCCGCGTCCCCTCTCCCGCGGCGAGGATCACAGCCTGCATGCCCGGCCCTGCCGCTTACACCCACAAAGCCCTACCGACTGTTGGTCGGCGTAGGGACTCTATTCTGATAGGTCGTCAGTCCTCGTCCTGCGGTGCGGGCTCGTTGAACACCTCGGCGTTCGGCTTCTGGACGCTCATCGTCGGTGCGTCGAGGTCGAGTTCGTTCACGAAGGAGAACTCGCCCTCGCCGTCGGGGGAGTCCCCGGTGGTCCAGGGCTTCCCCGGGTCCTCTTTGCGCTCCGTACTGGTCCCCATGAACGCGTAGTTGAACTCCTGGTTCTCCATCTCGTCGGGGAAGCTGTCGGGGATGGGGTGGACATCGAGCACCTTCTCGGGGTCGCCCAGCGACTTCAAAAGCGAGATCCACTGGTTCTGGTGCATCGTGTCGCGGCCGACCAGATAGGACAGCATGTCTTTCATCCCGGGGTCGTCGGTCGCGTTCCAGAGCCGGGTCGCCAGCAACCGGCCGGTCGACTCGGCCATGATGTTCGCGTACATGTCCGAGGCGAGGTTCCCGCTCGCGACGATCCACGAGCCGTTGAACGGCACGCCGTTCGAGTCGGCGGCCACCGGGTTCATCCCACCGCTCAGGAGCTGTCGCGGTTGCATGTGGGCCAGCGTCTCCATGTCCTCGTTCAGTTCGGCGGGCGCGTTCTGAAGGTTCTTCTTGACCGCCGTCGCGAGCATCTCGATGTGGCCCAGTTCCTCGGCGGCCGTGTCCAGCAGCACCTCGCGATACTCCTCGTGTTCGTCCGGGACCGACCACGCCTGGAACATGTACTGCATGGCGACGCGCATCTCCCCCTCGACGCCGCCGATCGCCTGCTGGAGCATCTTCCCGAACACCGGATCCGGGTCCTCTACCTCGACCTCGTACTGGAGTCTGTCGTCGTGGTAAAACACGGTTCCAGCGGCTAGTCCACGATGACGCGAAAAACCGTTCTTGCGCGTCGGTTCGAGACTGACACGATTCGAATTCCGACCGCTCACTGTCGGAGGGCCCGCTCGGCGTTGGCATGGCTCGTCGGACGAATTGTCGGAGAAGGGGCAGGATTTGGACCAGAGGAAGACATTCCTGCTCGGGCCTTCGGCCCTGCGCGGGCTGTGACTTCCAGGGTTCAAATCCCGTGTCCCACTTCACCCGAACGAACCGCTCGGCGTTGGCACGCCTCGCGGGGAAATTCGGCTGAAGCGGAAGGGGCGGGATTTGAACCACGCGAAGCCCATTGCGGGTTATACCGATAGCCGGATTTCTGGCATGTCCAACCATCGGCGCTCTACCACTGAGCCACCCTTCCAGACGCCAAACATTTAGATTCCGATCGGTATGAACCCTACGGTGCCCCCGAAATCGACCGCCTCGGTCACCACTCGTACGCCCGGGCCCGCCGGCGGACGTCCGCGGCGTCGACACCGACGTGGTTGCCGTCCTCGTACAGCACCGCCCCGTCGACCATCGTGAACGCCACGTCGTCACCGTGAGCCGAGAAGACCAGATGGGAGTAGACGTCGTGGATCGGCACCGACCGCATCCGATCCGTCCGCAGCCCGATCACGTCGGCTCTCCAGCCCTCGCGAAGGCGGCCGACGCGGTCGAACCCGGCAGCCTGCGCGCCGTGTTCGGTCGCCATCTCGAACACGGTCCGGGCGGGAAGTGTCGTGGGATCTAGCGCGTCGACCTTCCCCAGAAGGCTGGCCTGGCGCATCTCCGTGAAAGGGTCGAGCGTGTTGTTGCAGGGCGGGCCGTCGTTGCCCAGCGCGACGGTGATCCCGCGGTCGAGGTAGTCCGCGACCGGCGCGACACCAGAGGCGAGTTTCATGTTCGCAGACGGGCAATGCGTGACGTGAGTCCCCGTTTCGGCCAGAATCTCCCGTTCGCGCTCGTCGGTCCAGACGCAGTGGGCGAGCACCACGTCGTCGCCGGTCAGCCCGACCTCGTGGAGCCACTCGACGTTGCGCATACCGGTCTCGCGCTCGATCCGTTCGATCTCGCCGCGATTCTCGCTGGCGTGGGTGTGAAGCCGGACGCCGTCGTACGCGTCGGCCAACTCCCGCGCCCCGCGCAGGCACTCCTCGGTGCAACTGATCGCGAACCGCGGCGTGACGGCGTACTGGACCCGCCCACCGTGAGTGTCGTGATACCGTTCGATCAGTCGCTCGCTCTCGGCCAGCGCGTCGGCGGCGGACTCGACTAGTCCCGGCGGGGAGTCCCGGTTCATCAGCACCTTCCCCATTCGGGCGCGGATCCCGAGGTCGCCCGCCGCCTCGAATGCCTGCTCGGCGTGGTGGACCGAGAGGTGGTCGATCACGGTCGTCGTCCCGGATTCGATGGCTTCCAGATACCCCACCTCGGCCGCGAGGCGCATGCCTTCCCCATCCAGCGCCGCCTCCATCGGCAGGACGTGTTCGGTGAGCCACTCTAGCAGTTCGGTGTCGTCAGCGATCCCGCGCCCGAGCGACTGGACGGAGTGAACGTGGCCGCCAACCAGTCCCGGCGCGAGGACGTCGTACTCGAGGCGTTCGTGGTCGGGATAGCGCTCCCGGAGGTCGTCGGCCGATCCGACGGCCTCGATCCGGTCGCCGTCGACGACGACCGCACCGTCCTCGATCACCGTCTCGTCGTCGGCCACGACCGTCCCCGCGAGTAACATGCCGCCACCACGTCGACGGCCGACCGGCAAAAAGCTCCCGACAGATCCAACCGTCCACCCGCTCTATCGGTGTCCATGTGTGGCCGCACCTCCCTGTTCGCGCCGGCGGCCGACCTCCGCGAGCGGTTCGACGCGACCGTCCCCGAGGAGTACCGGCCGCGGTACAACGTCGCGCCCACCGAACCCGTCGAGGTCGTCACGAACGAGGCCCCCGACCGGATCGACCGCGTTCGCTGGGGCCTCCTGCCGGAGTGGGCCGACGCCGAGGACGAGGGGTTCGTCAACGCCCGCGCCGAGACCGCCGACGAGAAACCGGCCTTCCGGGACGCCTGGGAATCCCGCCCCTGTCTCGTCCTCTCCTCGGGATTCTACGACTGGAAGCCGGCCGAGCGCGGCCCGAAACAGCCCTACCGGTTCCACCGTGAGGGTGACGTGGCCTTCGCCATGGCCGGCCTCTGGGAGCGCCGCGAGACCGATACCGGAACGCTGGACACCGTGACCGTCCTCACGACCGAACCGAACGACGTGGTCGAGCCGATCCACCACCGGATGCCCGTGATTCTCCCCCGCGACGAGGAGGAGACCTGGCTGACGGCCGATCCGGTCGAGCGCGAGGCCCTCTGCCGGCCCTATCCGGACGAGGACCTCGACGCCTATCCCATCTCCACGGCGGTCAACGACCCCAGCAACGACTCCCCGTCGGTCATCGAACCCGACGAGAGCGAGCAGTCAGGGCTGGACGAGTTCGCGGACTGACCTCACGCGGTCCGCCGTCGGGCCAGCGCGAGCGAAACGACGCTCACGACGGCCAGGAGCACGGCCACCGCACCGAACCCAGCCCCCGACTCGTCGGTCGTGGTCCCGGAGTGGTTGGCCGGCGTCGAATCGGTCGGAGGGGCTGCCGTGTCCGCGGCCGCCGCCGGGAGCACGTTCCCGTCGTTCGGTCCCGGTTCCGTCGTTCCGGTTTCACCCACCTGATCGGTCGCTGTACCCCGGTCGGGCGCGGCGTCGCGATCGATCCAGTTGGTCACGATGCCGGGGGTCTCCACGTCCAGGCCGTCGACACTCGCGGTGAATTCGGTCCCTGGTTCGACGGCCGAGAGATTGAGACTCGCGTCGAACGTCCCGTTCTCTCCGACTCGCGTCTCGTTCCGCCGGAGGAAGGCCCCTGCGGCCCGGGCCTCGACCTCGATCTCCGTTCCCGGAGCCAATGGGGTGGTTCCCGAGAGCCGTGCGTCGGGCTCTGCAGCCACCTGGACGGTCCCATTCTCCCCCGTCTCGAACGTCGCGGTCCGCTCGCGAACCTCGAACCCGGCCCCGACTGTGCTCTCGTCCACGACGAGCTCGCTTTCTTCTTCGATCCAGAAGACGAGAGTGTAGCGCTCGTCGTCCTCGATTCCGCTCGCGTCACCGTCGTACCGGAGCGCGCCCGTGTCCATCACGATGGACAGCGTCGCCGCGTCGGGATCGACGTAGACGTCGAAGGCGTCGTTCTCGAAGCTCCGATCGAGTGCGATATCGGCGTCCACGGTGTCGGGACGGATCTCCAGCGAGGCGTTCTCGCCGGTCACCAGCGAGCGGAATCGGGCGGTCGCCGACTCGCCGGGCTGGGCCGCCAGCATCCCGAACACGCCGGTCGCGGTGACGTTCGCGAGCAGCGTGTCGCCGTTCGCGACTCGTTCGGTCCGGGTCGCCGTGAGGTCGCCCGGTTCGTCACCGAACTCCTCGGCCGGGGCCACGGCGAGTGTCGCGCCGTCGACCGACGCCGGACGGAGCGGGAGGGGAGTGACGGCTCGCTCGGAACCGCCGACGGTCACGTTCACGTCGTAGACGGCTGGCTCCAGCGGGTCGGTGAGCGGGTCGGTGTGGCGCGTGACGTTCGTAATCGTTCCGCTGTCGGCCGACCACGCGCGGTCTTCGGCACCGAGGTGCCCGCCAGCGAGGAATGTGTTGAGCGAGAGCGTCACCTCGCCGTCTCCGTCGTCCGAGAATTCGACGCTCGTCAGGTACGCCTTCTCCTCGGATCCGAGGTAGAGACGTCCCGAGGAACCGTCGGGCACGCTCAGGTCGATGTCGACGATATCGCCGACCGACCCGCCGTGGCTATCATCCTGCGCCGTGGCGCTCGCCGGAACCACGATCCGACGCTCCTCATCGTCGACTGTCTCTTTCTCGTCGGCCGGTTCGACGTCGTCGGCGTGTTGTCCCGTCTGTACGGACGCACCTGCCGCCGGGACGGCGGTGATCGTGACCAGCAGGACGATTCCGAGGACGACCCCCGTCGCTGTGCTCGACGTTGCGGTGGAGAATCCCGACGATCGCATGCGGTCGGACTACCGCCTCCCCGCTCATTGTTACGCGTCGGGTTCCGTTGGCCACGCGACGGTTACCCGCTGGAAGTCACTCACTTACCACGACCGGGATCACAGAATGCGACGAGCGGCTAGCCTGTGAACTGAGTTTGACGAAGCGGTTCGTTTGCAGTAACGGGTTTGCAGACAAGCATCCGCCGCGCCTCCGGCGCGGCGGTTCGCTCGACGCGAGGCGTCGAGGGACCTTCGGTCCCTCGGGCAGCCGGTGCGTAGCACCGGCGACGAAGCCGAGCGTCGAGGACTTTTTCGCCCACGTTTTTCAAGGAGCGGTTGCGCGCCTTCGGCGCGCAACCCGACGCAGAAAAAGGTGGTCTAGTAGGAGCGTTCCTTCGGCTCGTAGGTCTTGTCCTCGCCCTCGAGGATGACGGGCTTGTAGTAGAGGTCGGGGTTGCCGTCGTTCCAGGCGAGCATGGTGTGTTTGATCCAGTCCTCGTCCTTGCGCTCCTGGTGTTCGGCGCGCCAGTGAGCGCCGCGGAACTCCTCGCGGGCGAGGGCACCGAGCGTGATGGCCTCGGCCACGTCGATGATGTTGCGCGTCTCGATGGTGTGGATCAGGTCGGTGTTGAACGTGCGCGAGGGGTCACGGACGTAGACGTCCTGGTAGCGTTCGCGGGCGACGCGGAGGTCCTCCAGCGCCTCCTTGAGGTTGCTCTCCTCGCGGAACACGTTGACGTTCTGGGTCATCGTCTCCTGCACGTCGGCCCGGACCTCGGCGTGGTTGACGCCGTCGTCTTTCTCGAGCAGCGATTCGACGCGCTGCTCCTCGACGTCGACGTGGTGGTCGACGACCTCGTCGGGGTCGACCAGCGCGCCGTCGGCGGCGACGTCCTCGTCACCGGTGTCGATGGCACCGGGCGCGACGGGCGTGTCGACGTCTTCGTCCTCGCTCTTCGCGGACTGGCCGGTCGGAATCTGGGCCTCGCCCAGATCGCGGCCGCCGGCGTGGGCACCGGCACGGCCGCCGAAGACCAGCAGTTCGGGCAGGGCGTTGCCGCCGAGGCGGTTCGCGCCGTGCATGCTGACGCAGGCACACTCGCCGGCAGCGTAGAGGCCGTCGATGCAGGTCTCCCCGTTCTCGTCGACCTCGATACCGCCCATGGCGTAGTGCTGGCCGGGCTTGACCGGCATCGGCTCTTCGAGGCCGTCGACGCCCTCGAAGTCCTCCGCGAGGTGGAGGATGTTCTCCAGTCGGTCGAGGATGCGTTCCTCGCCGAGGTGGCGCATGTCGAGGTGGACGTACTCGTCGTCGATGCCGCGGCCCTCGTTGACTTCGGTGAGTTCCGCGCGGGCGACCACGTCGCGGGAGGCGAGTTCGCCTTCGTTGTTCGCGTAGCCGTACTCGAACATCAGGCGCTCGCCCTCGTCGTTGTAGAGGATGCCACCTTCGCCACGGACACCCTCGGAGATCAGGACGCCAGTCGAGGGGAGCGTGGTCGGGTGGAACTGGATCATCTCCATGTCCTCGACCGGGACGCCGGCGCGGTAGGCCATCGCGGGGCCGTCGCCGGTGTTGGCCACCGCGTTGGTGGTGTGGTCGAAGGCCTGCCCCAGGCCGCCGGTGGCGAGGATCACGCCGCCTGACGCCTGGAAGCCGGCGAGCTCACCGGTCTTGATGTCGTAGGCGACACAGCCGTGACAGACCCGATCCTCGGGGTCGTCGTGGTCGGTGACGGCGAGTCGGGTGACGTACCACTCGTCGTAGACCTCGATGCCTCGCTTGACCACCTGCTCGTACATCGTGTGGAGCATGTGGTGGCCAGTCTCGGCACCGGCGTAGGTGGTCCGCGGGAACGAGAGGCCGCCGAAGGGTCGCTGGGAGACGCGGCCGTCGTCCTCGCGGGAGAAGGGCATCCCCCAGTGTTCGAGGTTGATGACCTCCTCTGGGGCGTTCTTCGCGAACGTCTCGATCGCCGGGGCGTCGCCCAGGAAGTCCGAGCCCTTCATCGTGTCGTAGGCGTGGTCTTCCCAGGAGTCGGCGTCGCGCAGTGCTGCGTTGATACCGCCCTCCGCCGCGCCGGTGTGACTCCGGACGGGGTGGAGCTTCGTCACGATGGCCACGTCGGCGCCTTCCTCGTGGGCCGCGATGGCCGCACGCAACCCGGCTCCGCCGCCGCCGATGACAAGAACGTCGTGTTCGTGCATGGGTGTTGAGATGGATTCGCTAGGGGTTACCAGAACTTCAAGTTGTTCTTGACCGCTTCGCGCTTCAGCTCCTGAATGTGCTCTGTCAGCGGGATGTCCTTCGGGCACACCTCGGTACAGGAGAACTGGGTCTGACAGCGCCAGACGCCGTGTTCCTGCTCGATGATGTTGAGCCGCTCCTGCTTGCGGCTCTCGCCTTCGCGTTCGTCCATCGCGAACCGGTAGGCCTTGTTGATGGCCGCCGGGCCGAGGTACTCGTTGTCGCCGGCCGCGATGTTACAGGAGGACATGCACGCGCCACACCAGATACAGCGCGTGGACATCTTGATCTTCTCGCGGTTCTCCCGGTCCTGGCGCTGCTCTTCGAGTTCGCCGTCCGGGAGTTCGTCGGCGTCGAAGAACGGTTCGACGGCCTCCATCTGGTCGTAGAAGTGCTCCATGTCGACGACCAGGTCCTTGACGACCTCCTGGTGGGGGAGCGGTTCGATGCGGATGGTCGAACTGAGGTGGTCTTCGAGGTCAGCGATCTGGGTCTTACAGCCCAGGCGCTGGGTCCCGTTGACGAACAGGGCGTCGGAGCCACAGATCGCCTGCCGGCAGGAGTGCCGGAAGGTAAGGGAGGAGTCGTAGTGGTCGCGGGCGTAGATCAGCGCGTCGAGCACCGTCATCCCCTTGAAGAAGGGGACGTGGAAGGTGTCGAAGCGGGGTTCTTCTTTGCCGGCGACCTCGGGGTCGAAGCGGAAGACCTTGATCTCGACCGTCTCCTCGGCGTCGTCGATCTCCGTCCGGGCTTCCTCTTCGAGGTCCCGCTGGGCGGCACGCTGGCGTTTCTGTTCCATCCGGCGGGACTGGTGGGGCGACTCCGCCGGTTCGGTCTCTGCCTCGGTCTCGGTCTCTTGTTCTTGGACTTCAGTGCTCATGCGATGATCCCTGCCATGTAGAGTGCGGTTCGGATTCCCTGGGCGATCAACACGCCGCTGGCGACGACCAGGACCCACTTGACGACCTGCTTCTGGGTGCCGCCGAGGCCCTGGTTGATCAGTGCGTTGTAGACGCCGTTGACGCCGTGGAAGGTCGCGGTCACGAGGAACGCGACCATGGTGCCGAAGTAGCCCACCTGTTGCATCCGTGCCTGCGTCCCCAGGAAGGTGACTTCGGCGGCGTGGTTGACGAAGTGCAACAGCATGAAGTGAAAGGCCAGCACGCCGATCAGGAACACGGCGGTGATCCGCTGGAGGAACCACCGCGTCCCCTTGTACTCGAACGAGGAGTAGTGCTCGGCCATGTTAGAACGCCCCCGCGAGGAAGGTCGGCACGCTCGCGGCGACGATGGCCGCCGAGACCACGAGCGATGCGTAGAAACTCTTGTCCTGTGCCTCCAGTCCGACACCGAGGTCGACGAACAACAAACGGACGCCGTTGAGGATGTGGAACACGGCGACCGCGAGCAGACCCACCTCGAGCACGCGGACGACGACGAGCGACTCCAGTCCCTGGATGGTGCTCGTGTACATCGTCCCGCTCTGGGTCGCAGTGCTCAACACCGCGATGTGTGTAAACAGGTAGCCGATGAGCACCCAGCCAGAGAACTTGTGGAAGATCCAGGCCCACATGCCGGCCGAGAACTCCTTCCACCGGCCGAAGTCCTCGATGGTGCCCCGGTCGTACGACTGACTCATAACGTTCGTGGGCAGGTACTGGGGGTGTATAGTAGTTTCTACCTCGCCTCCGTATCACAGCGTTTAGCCGCCGACGGCCCGGTCATGTTCGGTTCCGACCGTTCGATTCGGCGACGTGTTTTTCCCTCGTTCCGGGTGTGAACCGTCGACAGGCGCTGTCCCGGCCACAACTCCTATTGCTGCTCGTCGTCTCCCATCCCCACGAGTACAGCATGCAACGACGAATTCTCGCAGCAGTGGCGGTTGCAGCGGTGATGGCGACAGCAGGGTGTGGGTTCCTGTTGGGCAACGAACCCCTTCGACTGAACGCCTCCCAGGTCACGGTCTCGGATTCGGCCGTCGAGGAGACCGGCTACGAGGAGACCAACGTGACCGAACAGGTGATCAGGGAAGAGGTCGAGGCCGCGGGCCAGACTCGCGAGGTCATCGCGACGAACCACCTGGCCCAATACGAACGACAGGTTGGGCTCGAACCGCTCGGCGAACAGCGCGCCGCGGTGTTCGTCGCCTTCTCGAGCCCACAGGCAGAAGTCCTCGGCAAGTCGTTCAGTCCGCTCGCGACGATGTCCGAACGCGAGATTCTCCAACAGGCCCAGACCAGCTATCGGGGTCTCGAGGTGGGCGAACAGACCGGGAGCCGCAACATAACGACGCTCGGCTCCGAACGGACTGTAAAGCAGTTCGACGGCACGGCGACGCTGGCCGGTCAGGAGGTGGACGTAGTGATCCACGCCGGCAAGTTCGAACACGGTGATGACTTCATCGGCGTCGTCGCCATCTACCCGGAACGGATCGACGGTGAGGAAGACCGGGTCGTGACGATGGTCCAAGGCCTCGAACACGACGGCTAACTCGGCCCGACGCGATCGAATCGGAGGAAAATCCACGTTCCTTATACTTTCCAATCATGTTCGGCCGGAAAGGTTTTGACTACCACCTGCTTCCGGACGGGATGCAATGGGAGAGCGAATACGAAGCATAGTTGTAACTGCGATGGTAGTTGCACTGACAGTATCGGCGAGTGGAGTGGTCGGCGCACAGGGGGTAGCTCCGACGACGGATGGGACCGTCGCGGAGTCGACAGCGGCCGACGCTCAGCAGGCGTCGGGGTACTCCGGTGCGACGGTTTCCTTCGAGACGCGAGACGACGCGATCGTGAACTACGCCATCGACGGTGAGACGCTGCTGGACTCGGTCGCCGTCGAGTCACGGAGCACCACCCGATCGCGACTGGGGGCGGGCGCGAGTCTCGACCTCTCGGCGGTGACCCGGATCGGCGGGTCGGGCCTGTCGCTCGGGAGCCAGACCGACCTCTCGGCGTCGGTCGCGTTCGACAGTGGCGCCGAGATGACCGCTCACGACGGGAGCCAGGGCATCTTCGTGGTTCGTGCGAACGACGAGGCACAGGTCGCGTCGGTCAACCTCTCGGGCGACGCGTCGGCCGAGAGCGAGGGTGACGGCCGCGTCGTCGTCTCACAGGAGAACGGCGCCGACGGGACCTTCATCGTCGTCGGCGACGGCGAGGTGACGGTCAACGACGCCGGCAACGTGACCGCCCGCATCGGGCAGGACGGGTCGCTCGTCTTCCGACCCTACCCCGACGGCCGTGACGACTCCGATTCCGAGGAAGAGCGTCTCATCGCCCAGGGGACCGCCGCCGCGGAAGTGACGGTCTCGCAGGCCGAATCGGGCGGCGAGTACGCAACCGACGTGGTGAACTACGGGCAGGACACCACCGTCGAGGTCTCCGAGCAAAGCGCCAGCACGGTGAACATGACGGTCGAACGGAGCGAGCAGCAGGGTCGCGTCGTCATCGCCTCGCTCGCGGAGGAGATCCAGTCAGCCGAGGACGTACAGGTGTACGTCGACGGCGAAGCCGCGGCGCGAGCCGAGAGCGTCACGGAACTGGAGAGCGCCACGCAGAACGGCGACAACTCCCGGTTCATGGTCTCGAACGCGGCGAGCGCGCAGGCCAGCGGCGAAGTGCTGGTCGGGATCAACCACTTCTCGACGCGGTCGGTCTCGGTGCAGGACGGCGGATCGAGTGACGGCGGGTCCGGCGACCAGTCCGACGGCACCACCTCCGGGAGCGGTCCCGGATTCGGTGTCGTGATCGCACTGCTCGCGGTGCTTTCGACGGCGCTTCTGGCACGGTACCGCGACTAACGTCCCGTAGAATCCGTTTCTTTCTGTTCCCGTTCGACCGCCCGGAGGGTGTCGGCGTCGAGCCGCACGAGATGGCAGAGCGGGTTGCCCGGATACACCAGCGGGTTTTCGAGGACGCCGACGATGACGCCGTCGAAGGGCGCACAGACGGTGTCCGAGGCGGCCTTGAAGGGATTCGTGATGGTACAGATGCGGTCGCCCTCGTGGACCAGTGCGCCCTGGGCGTGGTGCATCTCGACGACGCCGCCGGCGTTGGCCCGGAGCCACGTCTTCTCGTCCTGATCGGCGACGATGGTGCGCCAGCCGGGCCAGTTGACCGCCTCGGTCGGGCGGAGGTCGTACTCCGCGAGAACGCTCACTACGCCGTCGAGCGCGCGGTCGATCAGGTCCCGCTGGAACCGGTGGGCCTCGCCCATCTCGACGGTGATCGTCGGGACGCCCGCGTCGGTGGCCTCCCGGCGGAGCGACCCCGACGGACCCTCGCTGGAGATGATGACGTGCGAGGAGAAGGCCTTCGCGAGACGGGCGACTCGCGGGTCGTCCGTGTCGGCACGGACGTGGAGCATGTTCGTCCGCCCGCGCGTCGAGGTGTGGAAGTCGATGCCGAGGTCGCAGGGCTCGACGAACTCGTCGAAGATCCGCGCGGCCATCCGCTGGGCGCTGGTGCTGTCCTCGGCCCCCGGAAAGGCGCGGTTGAGGTCGCGGTCGTGGATGGGGAGGTACCGTTGCTGGCCCATGAACCCGGGGACGTTCAGGACCGGCAGACAGACGAGTGTCCCCTCGAGGCCGTCGTGATCCCACTCCTGGGCGACCTCGCGGACGACCTCGATCCCGTTGAGTTCGTCGCCGTGGATCGCGGCGCTCAGAAAGACGGTCGGTCCCGGTTTCGCACCGTTGATGATCGTCACCGGGATCCGGATCGGGTCACCGAGGTACGTCTCGCTCACCGGGAAGCGGATGTCGTCGGTCTCGCCGGGTTCGACCCGGCCACCGCTGTACGTGAAATCCCCCGCGGCCATGGCAACTCTAGGGGGAGGCAAGTACAAAAACTGCCCTGCCGGTTCGAGCCCGGAAACCCGCAGGTCCCCGACGCGACGAGTCGGTCGCGCCGGCCGATCACCACACATACGGTCTGGGGGATGTACTCTCCACTATGGCCGACACCACGGACCCGACGATCGGCGTCCTCAGCCTCCACACCAGCAAGGAGACGAAGGCGATCTGTAACGCCGTCACCGCGCTGGGCTACGAGGCCGAGTGGCTCCGCGCGGAGAACACCGCCGTCGACGTTCGCGACGGCCGGGCCACGCTCGAACCCGACGCCGACGTGATCGTCAACCGGCTCCTCCTCTCGAAACAGGAACAACCCGCCGAGGGACTGGGGCTCGCAGCCACTATCGCCAACCTGCGACCCATGCTCAACTCGCCGGGACCGACGCTGTCGGCTACCTACAAGTTCGCCACGGCGACCGCACTGGCCGAAGCGGACGTCCCCATTCCAGACGCGCTGCTGGCGCTCTCGACCGACCGCCTCGACGCGGACCGCGAGCGCTTCGGCGACCCCGCCGTCTACAAGACCGCCATCGGCACGCACGGCGGCGGCACCTGGAAGGTCGACGCCGGCAACACCGTCAACGCGCAGGTCGGGCCGCGGCAGGCCTTCCTACAGGAGTTTCTCGCCACCACCGACGACCACCACAGCGACCTCCGGGTCTACGTCGTGGGCGACGAAGTGATCGCCGCGATGTCCCGCACCGCACAGGGCGAGGAGTGGCGCGCAAACGTCGCGCTGGGCAGCGAGACCGCCGACGTGACCGACAGCCTCCCCGAGGACGTGGCGGACATCGCCCGCCGTGCGACCGACGCGGTCGGCCTCGACTACGCCGGCATCGACGTTATCGAGGGCCCGGACGGCTGGTACGTGCTGGAGGTCAACCCCACCGCCGGGTTCAAGGGCCTGTTCGGCGCGACCGGGATCAACCCCGCGCCGTACATCGCGAAACTCGCCATCGAGCGGGCTGGTGGGGCCGTCGACGACGAGGCCGTCGCGGAGCTCGCGACGGAACTCGACGACTCGCGGCCGGCCTGCATGCCCGAGGTCGACTCAGAGGACCCGGCCGAACCGGTCGTGATCGGCTACACGGAGGAGGTCGTCGTCCGCGGAACCCGGGGGGCAGAGACCGTCTACGCCAAATCCGACACGGGCGCGACCCGGACGAGTATCGACGCCGCGCTGGCCGCCGACATCGGCACCGGGCCGATCAAGGACATCGTAAAGATCCGGTCGGGTAGCGTCAAGGAGGGGCGCTCCAGGCCGGTCGTCGACCTCGTGGTCGGCGTCGGCGGCAGTCAACACACCGTCACCGCGAGCATCGAGGACCGCAGCCACATGGACTACCCGCTGCTTCTGGGCCGGGACATCCTCGAACACTACCACGTCGACGTGACCCGGCGGGCCGACCGGACTACGACGGAAGTCGACACCGAAGAGGAGGAAGCCGGCGAGGAGTAACCCGTAAGCCTGTCTTACTGAACGGTAGCCCGGACTGGTACGTCACGCTCGTCCCGATCAGTGTGTTCTCCGGTCCCAGCACTCACAGCCAGTTTCTAACTATGCCCGTGGCGCTCCCAGTGCCGGTATGTACGACACGATTCTGGTACCCATCGACGGGAGCGACGGTGCCAACCGGGCGACCGAACACGCTCTCGAACTCGCCGAGCGGTTCGGAGCGACGCTGTACTCGATTTTCGTCGTCGACACCCGCCTGTACGGCGAACCCGGACTGAGCAGCACCGAACTGGTGATCGACGAGATCGAAGACACCGGTCACGGCTATCTCAAGACGCTCTCGGAACGCGCCGAACGCGAGGGCATCGAGGTCGTAACCCGAAACTGTCACGGCGTGCCCCATCAGGAAATCATCGCCTACGCCGACGAGGTCGACGCCGACGCCATCGTGATGGGATTCGAGGGCAAGACCCACTCGAAGGGTAACATCGGCAGCGTCGTCGAGCGCGTCCTCCGGGACGCCAGCCGACCCGTCTTCGCGGTCTAGCCCTCGCCGACGACTTCCGCCACGCTCTCGGCGATGTCCTCTTCGGCCCGCCACAGGTAGAGACTCGCGTAGCTCCGATACGGTCGCCAGCGTTCGGACTCCTCGACCATCTCCGCTCGCGTCAGGTCGGCGTCGAAGAGGGTGGTCATTCCCTTCCTGATTCCGAGGTCTCCGACCGGGAACACGTCCTCGCGGCCGAGCGAGAAGATCAGTTGCATGTCGGCCGTCCACGCGCCGACGCCGGTCACGTCGGTCAACTCGGCACGTACCGCGTCGTCGTCCATCCCCTCGAAGTGGGCCTTGCTCCAGCCACGCTGCTCGAAGGCCCAGGCGACGTTGTTGACGTAGCGGGTCTTCTGCCGGGAGAGGCCGGCGTCCTGGAGCAGGTCGTCGTCGGCGTCCCGAATCCCCGCGGGTGTCACCTCGACGGCGTCGAACAGCCGTTCCCGGGTCGCGGCCGCCGAGGCCATCGACACCTGCTGGCGGAGGATCGAGGTCACGAACCGCTGGAAGAAGTCCTCGGCCGGCTCGATGCGCAGGCGACCGTGGGCCTCGATCAGCGGCCCGAGATACGTGTCGGTCGACAGCTCGTCGTGTGGACTCGTCACGTTCCGGCCAGGGAGCGAGCGGCAAAAGGCGTTTCCTCATACTGCCGGACAGGGGATTTCACATCCGACGGGTGCCGAGAACGACGGTGGCAACCGGTCTCTGCATAGATTCGACGAATGATATTTACGAACTTCTGTCCGGCAGTATCAGCAGTCGGCCAGCCAGTGGGGTTCGGATTCGGCGTCGGCCGTCGGGTTCGGCGTCTCCGCCTCGTCCCCGGCAGCCCGCTCGATGATCTCGGCGGGGACGCCCTTGGCCGTCGCGTCCGCGGGAACGTCCTCGGTGACGACCGAGCCGGCGCCAACGGTCGCGCTCTCGCCCACTGTTATGGCGCCCAGTAGCGTGGCGTTGGCCCCGAGGGTCGCGCAGTCCTCGACCGTCGGGTGGCGTTTCTCCCGGCGCATGGAGTCCCCACCCAGCGTCACGCCGTGGTATATGAGTACGTCGTCGCCGATCTCGGCAGTCTCGCCGATCACGACACCCTGGCCGTGGTCGACGAACAGTCGGCGGCCGATCGTCGCCGCCGGGTGGATCTCGACACCGGTGAGAAACCGGGCGACCTCCGAGAGCGCCCGGGCTGTCAGCCGGTGGTCGCCGGTCCAGAGGGCGTGTGCGATGCGGTAGAGCCAGACGGCGTGGAGGCCCGGATACAGCAGGGCGACCTCCAGTGCGCTCTTGGCCGCTGGGTCTTTCGCGAGTGCGGTGCGTACGTCTTCGACGACGTGTTTCCTGATATTGTCGAGTCGGTCGAACATTGTGGTATTTGGTTTCGGCGGGTCGACGACCGGTGCGTCCAGCGGGTCGAGAAGGGAGTCAGCACCGGCAACAGCCACGCCGGTCGGCGAGGCTGGTTTCGGGCGAACTGGTCGTACGCGAACGCTGGACGCGCATGATACGATACCTCGTCGCCGCCGAAGTATAAATGCTATCCGGAACGGATACGACCGACGGGCGCGTCGGATCCCGCTTCGCTCGCCGACGGACCTCCTCCGGGATTTTGCGCCGTTTGCCGGGATATCCGAAGTCCATGCGGGTCTCTCCCACCGATAATCACCGCTGGTCGATCGAATCTGATACGGACTCTCAGTGTATCGAAAAAAGCGAGTCGGTGACTGCCGATTTACGACATGCCCTTGCCGAGCAGTTCGCGGGCGATGATGTTCTTCTGGATCTCGGTGGTTCCCTCGTAGATCTGGGTGATCTTGGCGTCGCGGTAGAACCGCTCGACCGGGAAGTCGTCGACGTAGCCGGATCCGCCGTGGATCTGGACGGCCTCGTTGGCCACGTCCACGGCCACGCGGGAGCCGTACTCCTTGGCCATGGAGGCGAGTTTGGTGACCTGCTCGCCCTGGTCGACTTTCCAGGCGGCCTTGTAGGTCAGGTTCCGGGCGGCCTCGATGTCGGTGTAGGCTTCGGCGAGTTTGTGCTGGATGGCCTGGAACTCGGAGATGGGCTGGCCGAACTGCTCGCGCTCCTGGGCGTAGTCGAGGGCTGCGTCGGCCGCACCCTTGGCGATCCCGACGCCCTGCGCAGCGACGCCGACGCGGGTGGCGTCGAAGAACTGCATCTGCTGGAGGAAGCCCATGCCCTCGGTCCCGACGAGGTTCTCCTCGGGCACGCGCACGTCGTCGAAGATCAGTTCCGCGGTGTCGCTGGCGCGGATGCCGAGTTTGCCCTTGATCTTGTCGGCCTCGAAGCCGTCGCGGTCGGCCTCGACGATGATCTGGGAGAAGCCGTTGTAGCGGCCGTCGGCGTCGGGGTCGGTCTGACAGAGGACGACGAAGAAGTCGCCGACCGTCCCGTTCGAGATCCACATCTTGTTGCCGTTGATGACGTACTCGTCGCCGTCCTTCTCGGCGCGTGTCGAGATGGAGGAGACGTCAGAACCGGCGTGGGGCTCGGAGATGGCCGCGCCGGAGATCTTCTCCCCTTTCGCGACCGGTTCGAGGAACTCCTCTTTTTGCTCTTCGGTCCCGAACTCCTGAATCGCCTCGGTCCCGAACGAGGACGCGACGATACAGAACCCGATGCCGGGGTCGATGGCGAACAGCTCCTCGACGATGATCATGTTCTCGAGGATCGAGTAGCCGGCACCGCCGTACTCGACGGGGATGGACGCGCCGAGCAGGCCCATCTCGTTGGCCTTGTCCATGACCTCGTGGGGATACTTCTCCTCGCGGTCGTACTCGTTCGCGACTGGTTCGATCTCGTTTTCGCCGAACCGGCGGATTTCCTTCCGGATCTGGTCTATGCCCTCTGGTAGTTCAAAATCCATACGCCATCGTGAGGTCTTATGGAACATAATTGTTTGTGATCAGTCTACAACGCACGAACCGTTGTAAGCGAACGGCCGGTTTTCGCTTACAGATGTTCCCGGCGAGAGTAAACGATAGACACTCTGTAATCCGTTTCTGCGGCCAAAGAAAAACGTTGAAAGGGGCAGGCAGAGAGTGTTCCAATGACTCATGCAACTCGAAGACATCGAAACCGTCGCGGTGCTGGGTGCCGGTAACATGGGCCACGGCATCGCCGAGGTCGCCGCCCTCGCGGGATACGACGTGCGCCTGCGCGACATCAAAGAAGAGTTCGTCCAGAGCGGCTACGAGGACATCGAGTGGAGCCTCCAGAAACTGGCCGAGAAAGACCAGCTCACCGACGACGAGGCAGACGCCGCCCTCGACCGGGTCACACCGCTGGTCGACATGGAAGAGGCCGTGGGCGACGTCGACGTTATCATCGAGGCCGTCCCCGAACAGATGGAGATCAAGGAGGACGTCTACGCCGAGGTCGAGGAACACGCCCCCGACCGCACGCTCTTTGCCACCAACACCTCCTCGCTCTCGATCACCGACCTCTCCGAGGTCACCGACCGGGAAGCGCAGTTCTGCGGGATGCACTTTTTCAACCCGCCGATCCGGATGGACCTCGTCGAGGTCATCAACGGCGCCCACACCGACGACGAGACCGTCGACGCCATCGTGGATCTGGCCGAGGACTTCGGCAAGACCCCCGTTCGCGTCCGGAAGGACTCGCCGGGCTTCATCGTCAACCGCATCCTCGTGCCCCTGATGAACGAGGCCTGCTGGATGCTCAGCGAGGACGTGGCCACCGTCGAGGAGATCGACTCCACGACGAAGTACCACATGGGCCTGCCGATGGGCACCTTCGAGCTGGCCGACATGACCGGTATCGACATCTCCTACCACGTGCTGGACTACATGAACGACGTGCTCGGCGACGAGTACGAGCCGGCACCGATCATGCAGGAGAAAGTCGAGGCCGAGGAACTCGGTCAGAAGACCGGCAAGGGCTTCTACGACTACGAGGACGGTGACGGCGCGGACGTCCCGACCGACGAGTACACCGAGGAGGTCGAGGAGCGCCTGAACGCCGCACTCGCCAAGGAGATCGCCAACCTCGTCGGCGGCGACGTCGCCCCGCCCGAGGACATCGACGAGGCCGTCATGATGGGTGCCGGCTTCCCCGAAGGCCCCACGAAGACCATCGACGACTACGGCGTCGAGAAGTGCCTGAACAAACTCGAAGAACTGTACGAGGAGACAGGTGCTGCCCGCTACGAGCCGCCGGAGTACCTCTCCGAGGCCGCCGAGCAGGGCGGCTTCAACGAGGGTGCGGGTGCGGACGAAGACACCGGCCCGGACTTCGAGGTCATCGCCATCGAGCGCATCGACGTGGACGTCCCGGAGGGCCACAACGAGAAGCAGGTCGGCCATATCAAGATCGACCGACCCCACCGGATGAACACGATCAGCCTCGACGTGCTGGACGAACTCGACCAGGCACGCGAGATCTTCGAAGAGGAGGAGCAGGTCCGCGCCATCCTGATCACCGGCGAGGGTGACAAGGCGTTCTCGGCCGGGGCCGACGTGCAGTCGATGGCCACCAGCGCCGACCCGCTCTCGGCACAGGAACTCTCGGTTCAGGGGCAGTCCACCTTCGGCGGACTGGAAGAGAGCCCGCTCCCGGTCGTCGCCGGCATCGACGGCTTCTGTCTCGGCGGTGGGATGGAGCTCTCGATGTGTACCGACATCCGGATCGCCTCCGAGCGCTCCGAGTTCGGCCAGCCCGAACTCGACCTCGGGCTGCTGCCCGGCTGGGGCGGTACCCAGCGTCTCGCCAACGTCATCGGCGAGGGCCCCGCCAAGGAGATCATCATGACCGCCGAGCGCTACGACGCCGAGGAGATGGAAGACTTCGGCTTCCTGCGCGACGTGGTCTCGAAGGACGACCTGTTCGACGAGGCGCTCGAACTCGCCGAACAGCTCGCCCAGGGCCCGCCGGTCGCCCAGAAGATGACCAAGCGCGCCATGCTGAAGGGCCGCGACGACACCGAAGCCGGGCTGGAAGTCGAGTCCCAGGCCTTCGGCCACCTCATCGGCACCGACGACGTCATGGAGGGCATGACGGCGTTCATGGGCGACGGTGAGCCCGATTTCGAAGGTAACTGAAAAAATCGGGCGAACGTCGTTAGACCGCAGGTCTAACGGAAGTGTGCCCGATTTCGAGGGTCAGTAACTCCGAGCCGATACCCGCGACTTTTCTTTCGTCGATGGATCGACGCCGACACCGCTCGTCTCACTGAGCTACTGCACTCGACTTGGGCCACCCGATACAGGTACACCACCTGCGCCCTCTGTGAGTGATCCCCACTCCGCCTCCGAAAAGCAGGGTTTATTACCGAACCCCTCTCAGCTATGAATGCGCACCGTTGGTGTAGTCCGGCCAATCATCTTGGCCTTTCGGCCGCGAAATTCGGTGTCACCCGACGCGGGAAGACAGCCGAGGACCAGGGTTCAAATCCCTGACGGTGCACTTCTGGCGCTCACAACCCGTGAGCGGTGAATGCGACTTGTCGGGATTTGAATCACGCAAACGCGAGCGATAGCGAGCGTTTGCCATCGGGTTCGAATCCCTGCCGGTGCATTCCGTTCGCGACGATATGGCTCGATAGCGACCGGTTCTGTACCGCAGTCTCCCAGCAGCGTTCGGGATCCAAAAACTGTCAGGGAAAGGGACTTTTGGTCCGATATCAGTGGCCGAGGCGCACGTGCTGAGTCCCGAAAATGACCTGCTTGAGCGCGCATGCGGCCACGCGCGTTTCGAGTCGCATCAACGACCCGGGCATATTTAACGACTGACGCGATACCACAATGCATGACCCCACCTGATATCGAGGCGATCAGAGAGACCGAGCAGGAGTATACCGACGAGGTGATCGAGGACAACACCATTCCGGAGATGTTCGAGGACGCGGTCGAGCGGTATCCGGACAACGAGGCCCAGATGTACAAGGGTGGGATCTACTCGCGGTCGCTCACGCCCGAGATCATCGACGAGCCGGAGCCGGGGGAGTACACGTCACTCAGCTACGAGGAGATGCGCGGGCTCGTCCGACGGCTGGCTGCGGGCTTTCGAGAACTCGGCGTCGAGCAGGACGACCGCGTCGGGATCATGTCGAACCCGCGCATGGAGTGGGCGCTCTCGGACTTCGGACTGCTGGCCGCCGGCGGGACGGTCACGACGGTCTACACGGAGTCCTCGCCCAAACAGATCAAGTATCTGCTCAACGACCCCGGTGCGACCGGGGTGGTCGTCGAGAACGAGTACCTGCTCGACCGTATCGTGAAGGTCCAGGACGAACTCAGCCTGGAGTTCGTCGTCGTCATCGACGAACTGGAGAAATACGAGGACGTCGACCAGATCCACACGCTCTCGGAGGTCTACGAACTCGGCGACCAGGGGTTCGACGAGGACGAGTACTGGTCGTGGATCGAACAGCAGGACATGCACGATCTGGCGAGTCTGATCTACACCTCCGGGACGACGGGCAAACCGAAGGGGGTCAAACTCACCCACCACAATTTCCGGGCGAACATCAACCAGCTCCGCAAACGCACCGGACCCCGACCCGACAAGGACGACGACGTGCCCTCAGTCTCCGAAGGCCGGACGTCCATCTCCTTCCTGCCGCTGGCACACGTCTTCGAGCGGACCACGGGTCACTTCCTGATGTTCGCCTGCGGGGCGACCGTCGGGTACGCGGAGAGCACGGACACGGTCAGCGAGGACATCCAGAAGATCAAACCGCAGGGCGGGTCCAGCGTCCCCCGGGTCTACGAGCGCATCTTCGACGAGATGCGCGAGCAAGCCAGCGGCTCGGACACGAAAGAGCGAATCTTCGAGTGGGCCGTCGACGTGGCCCGGAACTACGCCCGGACGGACAGTCCCGGGCTGGGACTGAAGATCAAGCGCTCGATCGCCAACCAGCTCGTGTTCAAACAGGTCAAAGAGGAACTCGGCGGGAACATCGACTTCTTCGTCAGTGGCGGTGGGAGTCTCAGCGAGGATCTCGCGGACCTGTTCAAGGGCATGGGCATCCCTATCTTCGAGGGATACGGCCTGACCGAGGCCGCGCCGGTGGTGTCGGTGAATCTCCCGGAGAGCCTCGAAACCGGGACGCTCGGGCCGCCGCTGCCCGACGTCGAGGTCAAGATCGACGAGTCACAGGTCGCCGACGACCAGTTCGAGGACGTGGAGGGCGAGATCGGCGAACTCCTCGTGAAGGGTCCGAACGTCACGGAAGGCTACTGGGAGATGCCGGAGAAGACCGAGGAGGCCTTCACGGCCGACGGCTGGTTCAAGACCGGCGACATCGTCGAACGGACCGAAAACGATTACCTCACCTACCACGACCGGCTGAAGAACCTGCTGGTGCTGGACACGGGGAAAAACGTCGCGCCCGAGCCAATCGAGGACGAGTTCTCGACCTCCTCGCGCGTCGAGCAGATCATGGTGATGGGCGACGACGAGAAGTTCATCAGCGCCCTGGTCGTCCCGAACTTCGACGCCATCGCTCGGTGGGCACAGAACCGCAACATCGACCTCCCGAACTCGAAGGAGGAGATCTGTGAGGACGAGCGCGTCCGCGAGTGGGTCAACGAGGACGTGCAACTGGTCAACCGCAACCTCGAGAAACACGAGACGATCAAGCAGTTCGAGCTGGTCCACCTCGAGTGGACGCCGGAAAACGACATGCTCACCCCCTCGCTGAAGAAGAAGCGTCGCAACATCAAATCCGAGTTCGAGGACCAGGTGACGAAGATCTACGAAGGAGAACCGGCGACGGCGGACGATTAGGGGACGCGACCGGCGGGAGTGTCCCCGAACAGCCGAGCGGCGATAGTCGCGAGCCGGATCGGCCCCCATTTTCGATGCCCCTCGATCGAGTCTCGCTGCTCGCGGGTCGTCGCATTGCTCCTCCCCGCTCACGATACCGAGGGCTCGCTCCGCTCGCCCTCGCCTACCGCATCAACGCCGACAACACACGCGATTCGGCTTTCCTGAGGTGTTCGTCGACGGTCGAGGGCGCACACTCCAGCGAGTCGGCGATGTCCTCGTGTGTCGCCTCCCGGGGAATCTCGTAGTAGCCTTCCGAGATGGCCGTCTCGAACACCTCGTGCTGGCGTTCGGTGAGAATCGAGAGGATGTCCTCCCGATCGGGGGAGTACTGGCCGGCCTGTTCGACGGCGAAGCGGACGCCGTCGGGGGTCTCCTCCAGGGCCTTCCGGAGCATCTCGTGAGTGCCCACGATGGTCGTGCGGAGACCGCCCTGATCGGTGTACTTCAGCGGCGTGTCGATGATGAGGGCGTACTTCTGTGCCAGTGCCATCAGTCCCCCGGCGGGCTGGCCCGGCGGGACGTGGAGGTAGAGGTGGAACACGTCGTCCTGCACGTCGAGCACGTCCCACGCGAGCACCTGGTTCGACTCGTCGATGACCTCGGTCACCGACTCGGGATCACCGTAGATCCGGTAGAGGAGGACACCGGTCCCGTCGCCCAGCGAATTGACGTGCATCAGTGCGTCCCGCGTCACCCCCGGCTGCTCGGCGATCAACTTGTCCGCGGGATGGATCGCCCCGTCTTCCGGCGAGATTGTGAAATCGAAATACCTCATGTGAGAGTCTCGTTAGCGAACGAATGTCATCGTCCCTTTCGTACACGGCACATTATGTGTTTCGGCACACATCAGGGACCCGCGAAGCGCTTCCATCCCGACTATCGCCGACCTGTCACTCACAGGTTACCGTCACCGTTCGCGTTCGGGGTCCGTCGCACTCGACGAGCAGGATGGACTGCCAGGTGCCCAGGTCGAGTCGCCCGTCGACGACTGGCACCGTCACGTCCCGCCCGAGCAGCATGGATCGGAGGTGTGCGTCCGCGTTTCCGTCCAGTTCGTCGTGCTCCCAGCCCGTCTCCGGAACGATGTCTTCCAGTGCGGTCTCGATGTCACTCAGGAGACGCGGTTCGGCCTCGTTGACGCTGATCCCGGCCGTCGTGTGTTTGACGAAGACGGTGGCGGTGCCATCGGCGTCGTTCGGAACCTGATCTTCGACGCGCTCCGTCACGTCGACGGTCGTCACTCGCTCGTCGGTCGAAATCTCGAACTCGGCGTGCATAGTTGGGGCCACGGCCAACGGCCGCTTGAAACCCGGTGTCAGGCGCGCAGTCCCTCGAAGAACTCCCGGTCCTGCGATCGGACGTGGAACGCGGCCGACCCGGTCAGAACGAGCAGGTAGGTCGTGGCGACCGCCGGCGTCCCGATAGCGCCGAGCAGCGGCGTCCCGAGACTGGCGGCCAGCACGGTCCCGAAGCCGAGAATCCCGAGGACGAGGTAGTACTCCGCCCAGGTAATCCCGTAACGGGGGACCACTTCCATGTAGGTCGTGATCTCGGCCGCGCGGTCGCGCAGGCGCACCTCCTTCTCGTCGGTATCGTAGTCGACGATGCCGAGTTCGTCGAGTTTCGGGAGGTGGGTCTGGTGGAGCGAGACGTAGACGCTCCGGCGCTTGTCCCGGGGTGCCGGCGACTCACCTGTCTCGCGGGTCGCCACGTCTTCCGAGAGGTCGCGCACGCTCAGAGGCCCGTCGTGTTCGCGGAGACACTTGATCGCCAGCCGTCTCCGGTCGTTGCGAAGGATATCGTGAATCTCGCCCGCGTCGAGGTCGTCTCGTTCTTTCGTCTGTGCTCCCATGATCACCTCCTGGCTCCGTCCGCGCCCGCCGGGACGCGACTCCAGCCGTCTCTGTCCGGTGACATTCTCGGTTCGAAAGCAGTTCTCTTCGCTGTTAATGGCTCCTAACGACTCATTCCGCTACACGAGGGTCAGATTAATATGTGGGGACCGACGGGCGGGCGCACCCACCGGCGGCCCTGAGGCGCTCCCGCGATTACGCCAGCCACTCGTCGGGCTTGGTGTCGTAGTCCACGTCGGTCGCGGCGAGGTGTTCGACCTCGTCCCAGTCGAGGTCGCGGGTCGTGATCTCCTCGCCGTCGTAGCGGATGAGTTTGCCCTGTTCGTCCGGTTCGGGCTCGCGGTCCCGGCGCTTTGCCACCTCGATGTCGTGTTCGTCGAGTTCCTTCACGATGGTCTTGAGGTTCACCGGCCGACCCCACAACTCGAACACGCGTTCGAGGGTGTCCGTGGCCTGCTCCACGTCGAGCATGACGCCGTTGTACCTGTGGGCGAGCAGCAACTCGTTGCGGTTGTTGTAGTTGCCGTCTTCGACGACGACGGTCGGCTTCCCGAAGTTGGTAAAGCGCAACATCAGTTTCTTCTTCACGTCCTCGTAGTCGGTCGAGGTGACCCGGTAGTCGCCCGTCGACTGGGTGTACTCGTAGGTGAAGTAGTCGTTCTCGTCGACGAACTCCTGGGTGAGGAACTCGTCTAGGAAGGTCACGTCGTTGTGACTCTCCCGGATCTCGAACATCCGGTCCCAGCCGCGGGTGTAGTCGATGTCCGAAAGCGCCGCCTCGACGCTGTCGTACCGGGAATCGTCGAACATGTACCGGGAGATCCGTTCGAGCTCCTCCTGTCCGATCCGGGAGACGAACCCGCGGTTCTGTGGCTGGACCAGCGAGTAGTGGCGTTCGGCCAGTCCCTCGTAGGTCAGCACCTTCCAGGGGTAGGTCTCCACGTCGATCTCACCGTCGCGGGCGCGGTCGAGCGCGTCGGCGTCGACCCGCGGGTCCTCCGGATCGAGGTCGTCGAGGGACCCCGGCACGTCGGTGAGGTCGGGATCGGGCGCGATCAGGTCCTGAACCTGCTCGAAGTCCACGCGGTCGTGGAGGGTACGCCAGGTGATGTCCTCCACGCGGAGCAGACGCTCGATCACCTCTTTGCGGTTCTCGGTGTTCTCGACGTACTGCCAGAGCTCCAGCCCGAGTTTGTAGGGGTTGAAGCCCGGCGAGCCAAGCACCTGGGCCATGTGGTCGGCGTACTTGACGAACTCGTCGTCGCCGGCGAAGGCCTCCTTGGTCATCATGGTGGACTCGTGATAGGCGGCCCACCCCTCGTTCATGACTTTCGTCATCTTCTGGGGCGCGAAGTAGTAGGCCTCACGACGGAGGATCTCGAGAATCTCCTTCTGCCAGTCGGTCATCGTGACGGCCTTCTCGGCGTCGCGGTCGTAGGCCATCCCGTGCTGGCGGAGGAAGCCGATCACGTCTTTCTCCGGTTCGGCCGGGAACGTGATCTCGCCGTCCTCGTCGCGCTGGGCCTCCAGCCAGTCCTCGTCGAACACCTGCCCGACGACCTCCTCCGAGAGGTCGAGTTCGTCGAGTTTCGTCTCCAGATCCTCGACGTCCTCGTCGCGGTCCAGCACCTCGTCGCGGTCGTCGGTCTCGACCGGTGCGTACGGCCGGTGCTGGTCGATGTTGTCCTCCAGACAGAGGACGTGGTCGATCCACTTCTCGACCTCGGCGCGGTCGATATCCGGGTCCTGCATGTACTCCTCGATGGTCTCGGAGTGGCGGGCCAGCATGGCCGCGGCGTCGGGATCGTCGGAGAACATCCCGAACCACTCGTTGTTGGCGAAGAAGTCCGCGTGGGCCTCGACGTGGGTGATGACGGCCTTCTGGTCGGCCATCGAGTTGGACTCCTGGAGGAAGGCGTGGCTGGGATCGTCGTTGTTGACGATCTCGAAGGCCTTCCCGCCGAGGAACTGGCTCTGTTTCTGTTGCTGGTCGTACTGCATCCCCCAGCGCCAGTGGGGGTAACGCTTCTGGAACCCGCCGTAGGCGATCAACTCGTTCATCTCGTCGTAGTCGACGATCCAGTAGTTGACCGGGTACGGCTGCAGTCCCAGCTTCTGTGCGAGGTTCGAGGCCTCGTCGACCGGCTCTTCGAGGTCCTCGGCGATGCGTTTGGCTTCGTAGCGATCGGAGTTCATGCTTCCACCTCCTCGGTGCTCAGGATCTCGTAGATGGCGTCGACCACGTCCTCCGGGCTGGAGACGTAGGCGACGGCGACGTTGTCGCTGCCCTCGAAGTGGCGTTCCACCTCCTCGGCGTGGGTCGCGTTTATCGCGTTGCCCGAGGGCTGGGTCTCCACGTAGGCGTGGAGGTTCGCGGGAATCTCCTCCATCTGCGGGATCACCCGCTCTTCGGTGTCGTTGCTGGAGTTCTCCGAGTCGCCCGCGGCGAACACGTAGCGGTTCCACTCGTGCCAGGGGTACTCCTGTTCGAGGATCTCCGCCGCGAGTTCGTACGCGCTGGAGATCCGGGTGCCGCCGCCGCTCCGGATGCCGAAGAACTCGTCGCGCTCGACCTCCCAGGCTTCGGCGTCGTGGGCGATGTAGACGAACTCGGCGTTGTCGTACTTGCCCGTCAGGTACCAGTCCAGCGGCGTGAACGTCCGCTCGACCAGTTCCCGTTTCTTCTCGCGCATCGACCCGGACACGTCGCGGATGTTGACGACGACGACGTTCTTCTCTTTCTCCTCGATGATCTCGGGGTAGCGGTAGCGCTCGTCCTCCCGGCGGAAGGGGATCTGGTCGACCCCCTCCCGGCGGATGCGCTCGGCGGTGGACTGCTGGTCGACGTTCTCGTCCATCTCGTCCATCGAGGCCCACTCGGTCTTCTCCTCGCTCGACAGCTCCGCGTACTCCTCCTCCAGCCAGGACTTCGAGACCGGGATGTTCTCGCCGCGAGCCCACTCGAAGACCGAGGCCGGGCCCATCCCGTCGACCTTCAGGGCCTCCCGCAGGTAGTCCCGGTCGAAGTCCATCGCCAGCTTTCGCTTCAGCCCCTTTTTAAATAGCGACTCGAAGTCCAGCGTCGAGGTGGGGCCGGTCCGGGTGATGTCCGTGAAGTCGCCCTCCTTCTCCTCGATGACCTGCTTGCCCTTCGGTTCGAGGTCGAGGCCGAGTTCCTCGTCGAGTTCCTGGGCGAACTCCTCGGGGTCCATCTCGTAGTACTCGTGCTCGCCGCCCTCCTCGCCGGGTTCGCCGTCCTCGTCGCCGTCGCCCGGCTGGGGCTCGGGCTGGCCGACGGGCTGGCCCTCCTCGGCGTCCTCGCCCTGGCCGACCCCGCCCATGTCGCGCTGGTCGTAGGCGAACTCGGGGAGGTCGACGATCTTGATCGGGATCTTCACCTCGTCCGGCCGCGACTGGCCGAGGTCGCCGTACTGAATGAAGTCGGCGAGGTCCTGCCGGCGCTCCTCGCCGACTTCGCGGTAGCGGTCGAGATCGTCTTTCAGTCCCATTTGTAACTCACCTGGCTCATGACGTGGCGGCTGGTCAGCTCGGCGGAGGCCTCGCTGTAGTCGAACAGCTCTTGCATGTTCTCGATGGTCGCCGCCTTGACGCTCGCCGTCTCCGTGCCGCCCGGCGGGTTGTCCCACTGCCGGGGGTCGAAGTCCTCGTAGGTGCGGCGCACGTCCTCCCAGTCGTGGGTGCCCAGCACCGACTTGATCACCGGGATCTCCTTGGGGTTCACGTCGGAGATCTGGAACTCCTCGTCCCGGTTGTGCCAGGCGTGGCGGTTGAGGGCGGTGATGATCTTGTCCGTCCGGAACTTCTCGACGGCGTCGTCGGGGTCGTTGCCGTCGTAGTTGTCCTCGGAGAACCGTCCGAGGTGTTCGATCTCGAACACCTTCATCTTCAGCGGGTCGGGGTCTTCGAGTTCGCCGCGTTCGTTCTCGATGCCCTCGTCGGCCTCCCAGGCGTAGACGTGCTCGATGTACTCCTCGACGGTCTCCTCGTCGACCCGCTTGTCCCGCATGATCGCCCGGAGCACGTCGTCTTCCTGCTGGCTGAACACGTGATTCTTCACGGCGACCACCTGGTTCTCGAACTCGACGCGTTCGCTACCCGAGAACACGGGCGCGTCGACCAGCCCCTCGGCCATCGCGTTGAGGATGTCCCGAGGCATGACGACGTGCTCGACGGGCAGGTCGGCGTGGTAGCGGTCCTGTTCCTCGTGGAGCAGGTCCGCGATCACGTCCCGCGTGTAGGTGACGGGGATGCCGCCCTCGCCGTCCCTGGCGCTGCCGTCCCACTCGAAGTCGTCCATCTCGATGCGCTCGTCGCCCTCCTGCAGGTAGCCCCGGTCGAACAGCATGGCCTTGTCCACCAGATCGAGCCCGCTGGGCACGTCCTCGTCGTCCAGCCGCGTGACGACGGCGTATAGCCCGGCGGCCTCGATGGCGTGCGGTGCCAGTTCTTTCTCGTTGACCTCGGCGTCGCTGTCTCGAACCCGGATCGTCAGCGGTTCACGGATCCAGGATTCGAGTTCGTCCCACGTCTGGGCGGTCCAGACCTCCGTCTCGTTCGTGAGTTCCCGTCGCAGTAACTGGGCCTCCAGCGACAGGTTCGTCAGGTAGGTGAACTCGTGTTTGTCGAGTCTCCGTTTCAGCGCCTTCAGCGGGTCCTGGCCCTCCCGGTCGGCGTGCTGGTTGAGCCGCGCCTCCAGGTCGGGGTTGGAGATGATGATCATCTGGGTGTCGACGTCCATCCCGATGCCCTTGTCCAGTTTCACCTTCCCTTCGTCGGGGACGTTCAGGAGTTTCTGGAGCAGGTCGGCGTGCTGGGCCGCGTCCTCGACGATAGTCAGGAGGCCGTTGCCCTGCGAGAGGACGCCGTCGTAGGAGAAGGCCTGCGGGTTCTTCCGCCCCCTCGAATCGAGTTCCCGGAGCATGCCGGCCATCCACGATCCGACGAGGCGCTCCTTGGGACTGCCGTCGTCCTCGCTGTGGAGGACGCCGATGCCCCGCCCCACGTCGACGACGAAGTTCTTGATCCGCAGGTGTTTGGGGTCGGTGACCGCCGAGAACAGGTCCTCGGTGTCCTGCCGGCGGTACTGCTCCTCGAGGAAGTCGTAGGCCTCACGGCAGAACGGGTCGAGGTCGCCCTCGACGAGGACCGGCACGTGGTCGTCGAGGCGGTCGTTGATCTCGGCGAGCAGGTCGGCCCGGACTTCGTCGGGGAACACCGTCAGCGGATGGGACTGGACGGGGCTCTCGTACCAGTCGTCTTCGTCGCTGACCGGCTGTTCGCCGTAGGTCATGCCCGACGAGCCGTCGCCGGCACCGGCGACGTTCCACTCGACGGTGTAGCGCCGCCCCGCGTCGGTCTTGGAGTACTCGCGGAGCCCGTTGATGAGACATCGCTTGAGTTCGGACTTGCCCGTGGCCGTGGGGCCGTCGAGCCAGATGATCTTCTCGTCTTTGCCACGCGACGCCGCGATGGAGCGCAGGTCGTCGACGAACTGGTTGAGCGTGTCCGTGTTGCCCAAGATCGCGTGTTCGCCGTCGTTGTGCGGGTCGTCGAAGAAGCGGTAGCGCTCTTTCTCCTCGCCCTCCTCGATCACCGACCGCGTGCCGGCGGCCTCGATGGCCGACAGCAGGTACTTCGAGGCGTGGGAAGCCAGCTGTGGCTGCTCCAGCACGAGGTCGACGTACTCGCCGAGACTCATCGGCTCCTGGTAGGTCTCCTCGAGGGCGGTGTCCGCGGCGTCGATGTAGTCGTGTCCGGCCATTACTCTTCCATCTCTGCTTTGGCGACCTCGGCGCCGGCGAACTCCAGCACCTCCTTTGCCCCTTCGCGGGTGTAGCCCTGTTCGATGAGCGCGTCGACCCACGCGTTGCGCTCGTCGTCGTCCATCTCGTTGCTGGAGACCAGCGCCGAGAAGTTGATGTTGTGTTTCTTGTCCTCCCAGAGCTTGCGTTCCAGCGCCCGGCGCAGGCGGTCGTTGTCCTGCGGGTTGAACGTGTCACCCTCCCGGGCGCGCCGTGAGACCCAGTTCGACACCTCCTGGCGGAAGTCGTCTTTCCGGTCTTCGGGCACGTCGAGTTTCTCCTCGACGGACCGGAGGAACGTCTCGTCGGGCTCCTGCTCGCGACCGGTGATCTCGTCTTCGACGGTGTCGTCGTCGATGTAGGCCATGACGTGGTCCATGTACTTCTCGCCCTGGCGCTGGATCTCGTCGACGTCGTAGGCCAGCGCGTGACGCACGTCCTCGATGGCCCGGTCCTTGTACTCCTCGCGGACGAGTTCGAGGTAGCGGTAGTAGGTGTCGAACCGGTCTTCCGGGATCGAGCCGTGGTTCTCGAGGTTCTCTTCGAAGTGGTTGAAGGTGGTCAGCGGCGAGAGGAAGTCACGGCTGCGGTGCATCGAGTCCATGATGGCCTCGGCGATCTCGTCGCCGATGAACCGGGGCGAAACGCCTTCCATGCCCTCGCCGATCTCGGCCATCTCCGCGGCCTCTTCCCGGAGTTTCTTCACGTCGACGTCCTCGGCCTCGTCGACCTCGCCGTTGTAGGCCTTGGCCTTCTGGACGATGTCCACGGTGCCGGAGTCGGGCTCCTCGATCCGGGTGAGGACGCCGAACAGGCCGGCCATCTCTAAGGTGTGGGGCTCGACCTGGATGTCAGGGAGGTCGGCGTTCCGGAGCATCTTCTCGTAGATGCGGGCCTCCTCCTCGTACTGGAGGACGTAGGGGAAGTCGATCCGCTTGGTCCGGTCGTTGAACGCCTCCATCTTCTCGTCGCCCTTCTTGTCCTTGTACTCGGGCATGTTCGTCCGCCCGACGATTACCTGGTCGATGTCGATCCGCGGGTTGTTCTTGGGCTTGATCGTCTGTTCCTGCGTCGCGTGCAGGAAGTCATAGAGGAACTCCCGCTGGAGTTTGAGCAGCTCCTCCCCGGAGAAGATGCCCCGGTTTGCGTTACAGAAGGCTCCGGAGTAGTCGAACGCGCGGGGATCGGACTCCCCGTAGATGGCGATCTTGGAGTAGTTGACGTCACCCGTCAACTCGGTCTCGTCCTGGTTCTTCTTGTCTTTGGGCTCGAAGGTCTCGATGGCGCGGCGCTGGTTCTCGTCGGCGACGATGCGGACGATCTCGATGTGGTTCTCGAGGACGGCTTCGAGGTCGTCGTCGTAGTAGGCCAGTAGCCGGTCCATGTAGAACTCGCTGGCCGGGTCGAGTGCCTGTTCGTTGCGGATGGTGTAGGGGGCGTCGAGTGCCTCGTTGAGGTCTTCGATGACCCGGTCGCGCTGTTCCTGTGGGAGCAAGACGAGCGGGTCCTGATTCATCGGGGACCGGACGGTGTCGTCGGCGGGGTCCTGGTCCTGGATGATGTCACAGAGGTTGCTCCACCGGAAGGTGTACATCCGCCCCTCGTCGGTGCGGGTGTAGTGTTCGTAGTAGCGCCGGACCTGCCGGTCGAAGTCGGACTTCCCGGAGCCGACGGGGCCCAGCAGGAGTTTGATGCGCTTTTCGGGGCCCAGTCCGCGGGCTCCGGATTTGACCTTGTTGACGAACTCGTGGATGGCCTCGTGGATGACGCGGCCGTAGAACGTGTTCTCCCCGTCGTTGAGGGGGTCTTCGGCGGCGAGCTCGTACTCCACGACGCCCGCGTCCTCGTCGTACTCGGTCCCGTAGTAGTCGAACATGTCGGCAACGCGCTGGTGGGCGTTGCGGGCGATCCGCGGGTGGTCGTACAGCTGGTCCAGATACCAGTCGAACGTCCGGGTCTCTCTGAGGTCCGCTGGGATCGAATCCTGGTACTCCCGACTCAGCTCTGCGAGGGTTTCTTTCGTATCGGTCATGCTATCATGGACAGTTTGAACGAGGGGCCGCCACGGCGGTCGCCGCGCGTGCCCCCGCTACCACGGGTGCGTACCCGCAGATCTCGGTGGAGTCCACCACACCAGCCCACACTCCGCCACCGACACGGCGCGCTCGCGCGACGCGAGCAACCGCGCGCCCGTCGACGGCGAGCGTATCGGGTATGTGTCATGTGTATACGTACCACTCCCGCCGGCCCAGAACGCCCGAAGTCGGTGATTCCCGAAAAAATACCGGGGTGCCTGGACGGCGAGAGCGGGGGCGGTGGTGGGGGTCGTGTATGGGTGGGCTTACCACCGATACTATTTATTTAATGAGAATCCCACGAGCATAAGCGTTCCCCCGAGGCCCCCTTTTCCGGGCGTTCGTTCCGCACTGTTCGACGGCCGAAACTCGCCCACGGGACCCGGAACCACGGTCGAGTTCTACACGTGTCGGAACCACCATTTAAACGCACGGTGGACACACGGGCGGAACCGGGCCACTGAGACCGCGCCACTCAAGGCCGACCGGACGGATGGACGGGTATGGACTTCGCGGATCTGGCGGCCGGGTGGGCGGTCTGGTCGGAGGGCGAGACCAGATACGTGCTGGCCTATCGGCCGGACGTGTTCGACAGCAGCGAGTTCCCTGCGCCCTGTCTGCCGACGATCTACCTGACCAAGGGACAGCGCGGTCGCCGTCCCGGCCAGCACCGGCCCGTCCCCGACGACCCCTGGTACGTGACGCTGTATCTGGAACCCGAAATCGAGGTCGCGGCCGAGCGGTACGAGGACCGGGCCGAGGCAGTCGACGGCGTCCACGACCTCGCCGCCCGCTTCGCCGCCGGCGAGTTCGACCCTCGCGAGTACTATCAGGTACCCCGCGAGGAGTATCTGGACGAACTCGACGCCTTGCTCGGCGAGCACGGCGACGACCGCCGCTGACGGAACCTCGTTCTGGTGCCGAGCCGGCTGGACCCGTGGTCGAGCGTGGGGATTAACACGCTCGACGACCTTCCTAGCCTGATGCCCCAACCCGACTCGACACACGATAGCCCCCCGTCGCTCGTAGGCCGACTCCTCTTCGCGAGCGGGCTCGCCGTCCTCGCACTCAGGAACCTCGACGACCTCGACGGCCGGATCGCCTACGCGGACGCCAAGGGGGTCCCGCTGGCCGACACTCTCGTCCCGCTCTCCAGCGGCCTCCTCCTCGGTGGCAGTCTCGGCATCGGTGCCTGGAAACTCCCGCGGCTCTCGGCCGGGAGCGTCGCCGCCTTCTTCGTCGGCGTCACACCCCTGATGCACGACTTCTGGGCCGTCGACGAGGACCAGCGCGGTGAAGAACTCACTTCCTTCCTCCAGAACCTCACGCTGCTGGGTGCCGCCATCGCCTTCTTCCGGCACGCTAGCCGGGAATAAGCGATCGTCACGAGTCGTCGTGGCGATTCCGTCCTCACGCCCCGGCCTGCTGGGCGTAGACCGTCAACCCGCCGTCGGAACGAACCGTGATTTCGAGGTACTCCTCGACCACGCCACCGCCGCTGGCACTGTAAAGACCGATCCACCCCTGTGCGCTGGTCTCTCGGTCAGTCCGTGCGCGGACAAAAAACGATCCCGTCTCGTCCAGATAGCCACTCTCTCTTGCGGTATCGCCCGCGGCGACGGTGAATCGGTTTCGGCGTTCCGACATCGGCGTCGAGGTCGGCGTCGGTGCCCGCTCTGGACCGAACGCGTCGTCATCGTCGTCACTGATCTTCTCGACGATAACCGTCACCGAATGGGCTCGATCGTCCTCGTTTTCGATTTCCAGGTCGCCCGGATCGGGACCACCGCTCGTGCCGAACGAACACCCGCTCAGGAGACCGATTCCGGAGACCGCTCCGATAGTCCGGACCGCATGCCGCCTCGTCAGCTTCCGGTACATGGTATCCGATTACTCTCACTGGGCTGAATACTTTCTCACGTTCCGGGCCGGGAAGCTTAACCGCCGCCCGGGAGTAGGGTCGCCCATGACGACGGTCACGCTCGTCGGGACCCGGCTCGCCGAAGTCGGGACCGAGTTCGTCTATCAGGGGGAGGCCGACGCCTGCGAGGGCTGTCCCTACCGGGACCAGTGTCTCAACCTCGCGACCGGCCAGAAGTACCGCGTGGCCGCGATCCGGGAGAACGCCTCGACGCTCGACTGTGCCGTCCACGACTCGGGAGTCACCGCAGTCGAGGTCGAGCCGGCCCCGGTCGTCGCGAACGTCGACGCTCAAGGTGCCTACGCCGGGAGCAAAGCCACGCTGGAGGGCCCCTGTCCGCACACCGGCTGTCCCTCCCACGAATACTGCGAACCGGCTGGCGCGGAGTTCGACGAGGAGTACCGGATCGACGAGGTGGTCGGGGAGCCACCGCACGACTACTGTATGCTCGATCGAGATCTGAAACTCGTGGAGTTCGCGCCGCCGGCCGACGAGGACTGACGGCACAGGCCCTCGCGGTCAGGACTCCAGCGTCCCGACGCGGTCGGCGGCGTAGCCGAACACGTTCTCGTAGCCGTACGGCGACATCAGTACGGGATAGAAATCGGTTTCGGCGACGTACTCCCGACCGTCGGCCGCGGCGTAGGGCTGGCCGGCCGGGACCTCGTGGAAGTTCGTCGCGAACACGTCGTAAGCCTCCGCCGAGTCCTTGGGCACCGCGTTCGTGAGCCGGTAGACCGGCAGTTCGTCGCGGTGGGGTGCGTCGTCGTCGGGCAGCGCACCCGTGGCGGCGAGGAACTCGCGGGTCACCTGCACGGCGTTCTCGGCGGCCGTGTCCGAGCCCTGGAACCCGCACTCGACCTCGATCAGCCGGCGGGTCACCTCGAACAGCCGGCCCTCTTTGAAATCGCAGGTCTCGACGACGGCGTCGACCGACAGCCGGGGACAGATCCGACGTTCGTACTCGCGGACCTCGTCGACCAGCGCGAACAACCCCTCGTAGGACTGGGTGGAGTGCAGCGCGAGGATCTGACAGTCCGACACTTCCATCGAGAGCTCGTGTGCCAGTCGGGACTCGTGGGTATCGCCGTCGGGGTTGCCCGGGAACGCGCGGTTGAGGTCCTCGTCGACGTACCGGACGTCCTGTTCCTGGGCCTTCTCGTTGGCGATCACGAACTTGACGGGCCGCTGGAACTCCAGGTCGGCCGAGAGCAGCGTCTCGACGGCGTGGACGCCACAGGGTTCGTCGCCGTGGATCCCGCCGATGACCGCGATCTCCGCGGGGCCGTCGCCGACGGTCTCGACTCGCATCGGTTCACTACAGCGGCCGACTCGTCTTAGTACCCACGAAACTGTGACGGGTCTCCCGCGAGACAGGTCAGTGCTCCAGCGACTCGACGTAGGCGAAGTCGGCCTCGGTGGCCTCCGGCCGGCGCTCGTCGAGTGTCACCTGCCACCCTGCCAGCACTGTGGGATCGGTCAGCGCGTTCGTCAACACCGTCCGGACGTCGAGCAGGTCGACGCCGTAGTAGTCGTTCGGCACGTCCCGGAAGTACTGGAGCGCGGTGCGAAAGAGCGAGCGCATCCCGTCGTCATCTTCGAAATCGACGTGTTTGTACGCGCCGGCGGCGACCTGCACCATCCCGTGGAGAAACTTGCTCTCGGTCGACCCGCGTCCGTAGTTGTACCACTCGTCCTCGAAGCAGTCGTGTGAGTCGTGGTACTCGCCGGCGTTGTAGAGGGCGACGCCGTGGATCGTCGCGCGCCGAAGGGTACCGTGTTCCCAGCGATCCTGCTCCGGGAGCCACCCCGTCGGCTCCCCTCGTACCGGGGGCCCGACCGACTCGTCGCGCGTGTGTTCGTCCATCGAGTCGATCTTGGGCTGTCACGCTCGTCAATCCGTCGACCGACGAACCCCGGATTTTGGCTCTCGCCACTGCATTTATATTATTGTCTCGGCAAATCGAAAAGAGTTCGATGAACGCGTCACGGTTCGCTGGACTCACCCCGCTGAAAATCGCGCTCGCGTACGCCGTCGCCGGTGCCGTGTGGATCGCGTTCTCGGATCGTGCGCTGGTCGCGCTGTTCTCCGACGGGCCGCTGTTCGACGCCGTGATGACGGGGAAGGGGTGGCTGTTCGTCGCCGTATCCGGCGTCGTCCTGTACGCGATGATCTCCTACCGGGAGCGGGCGCTCCGGGAGACGCGGACGGAACTGGAGCAGTCCCGGACGCAACTGTCGATCCTCCATCGCGTGCTCCGACACAACCTCCGGAATCACTGTACCGTCGTCCGGTCGTGTTCCGACCTGATCGAGCGCGAACGGGCCGACGAAGAGACGCTGGCACGGATCCGTCGAACCACCGACGACCTCGTCGCCCTGAGCGAGAAGTCCCAGCACCTGAAATCGCTGCTGGAAGCCGACGACACCACACACCGCATCGATCTGAGTGAGCGCACGCGTGACCTGGTTCCGGAACTCGACGCGTCGTATCCGGACGCGACGATCGAGACGGAGCTAGCGGACGCGGCCGTCGCGAGCGTCGTCGACCAGTACGACGTGGTCCTGGGAGAACTAGTCGGCAACGCCGTCGAGCACCACGACGCACCGGACCCGACGATACGGATCAGCGTCGCCACGGACGACGCTGGCGACGTTTCCCTGGTGGTCGCGGACGACGGCCCGGGGATCCCCAGTATGGAGCGGAGAGTCCTCGAGGACGGGATCGAGGAACCGATGTTTCACTCACAGGGGCTCGGCCTGTGGCTCGTCCGCGTGTTCGTCCAGCAGTCCGGGGGCGATCTCCGGGTCGAGGACAACGATCCGCGCGGGACGGCGATCAGAATCACGCTGCCTGCCGCGTCCGACTAGAACCGGTAGCGATCGACAGTTCGGTATCACCGACCGGCGCGTGTTTCCGTGATTTCGGGATAGCCACACGCCGGACAGTTCAACCGCTCGCGCTCGAACGTCAGCGAGCAGCCGCCACAGCGGTAGGTCGGACTCGAACGGAACCGTTCGCGGATCGTCTCGATGATTCGGGGTGCTCGATCCATCGCTTCGACACTCCTCGTTTGTGAACACTCTACAATAAAACTAGCCCGTCCGACCACTTTTTGCCCAAATAAAGCTACAGCAACTTTGCAACACTCGCACAAACTGTATTTTCGACACTCTATATCTCCGATCGTTAGAAATGTAGAAATCACTCGTCCAACCGTTTTCCGTGGAATCTTTATATCGGAGACTATCCAGTACAGGACGCGTGCGAGGGTAGCCAAGCCTGGAAACGGCGGCGGACTCAAGATCCGCTCCCGTAGGGGTCCAAGGGTTCAAATCCCTTCCCTCGCATCGCACGCGGCGCTACCACGCGCCGCGGCCGATGCACGAAGGGTTTGAACGCTGTCGGACCGTGTCCGACTGAAGTTCAAATCCCTTCCCTCGCACTGTTGGCCACTACGGCCCCTCGCAAACAGTGCAGGAAGATCCGAAGCGAGGCCGACCATCGGGAGGCCTCGAAGCGAACGGGACAAGCGAGACTCGCCGGAAGAAGAGTCTCGATATCCGAACGGGCGGAGCCCGTGAGGGAACGCAATGTCCCGTGAGCAGGAGCGATCTTCCCTCGCAAACCTCACACTAGACGAAACGAACTGTCCACTCGCGAGCGGTGCGGCTGGGCCCTCGGTAAAAAGAACCGGTTCTAGCCGGGGCATTTTTAAATAGGTTGAGGCGGATTACTGTCGAGTAGTCCATGAGACGTCGCGCATTCCTTGCGACGGCTGGCACGTTACTCACCGCTGGGTGCGGGGCTATGAGCGGTGGGCGCGGCAACGGTCGTGGGGCCTACGCCGACGGGGTAACCAACATCAGCGATTCGGATATGAGCTTCGAGGGCATGGGGGAGGACCAGAACTTCTCCATGGGGGAGATCGAAGACAGGGACTTCGAGTTCGAAGCGGGCGCGTTCGAGGCCGACTTCGAGTCGCGGTTCGGCGAAGACGGTGGCGAGACGCAAACGCCCATCGAGACGGATCCGCGCGCGACCGAGTTGATGACCGAGTCGATGAAGAAGATTCAGAAGACCTACGAGGCCTATGTGGGGCAGGTTGGATCCGACGCGAATCTAATGAACGTTAACGCGTCCATCGAGTCGTTCAACGCGCCGCGGATCCGGCGGCTGGCACAGGAGGCGCGGGACCCGCTGGAAGAAGCCACCGAGTACGCGCCCGAAGACCAGAAGAACATCATCCTGTCGCTCGTACAGGTGACGATATTCCTCGAAGATCTGGCGCGGGTCCGCGAACAACTGAACGAGGCCCACGACGAGTTCCGCTACGCGGTCGAACGGCTCTACGCGGAGAATACGGGACAGCTCGAATACACGGCGCTGCCCAAGATCAAGGAACACTACAAGGAAGGCCGGTCGCTGTACCGCCCGCTCAAAAACGAGATCGACCCCGAGGCGGTGGCCGTGTTCGAGCCGGTCGGTGCCGTCTACGACGACAAGATCGACCAGGTCCGCGCGGAGATCTGGGCGTTCCAGGACTTCCACAGTGGTATCCGATCCGCCGCGAACGCGTTAGAGAAGTTCGAGAAGGGCGTTCCCGCGTTCTACAACCGGAACTACGAGCAGGCACTGTCGCCGCTCAACACGGCCGAGTTCAGGTTCGGAACCGCACAGTCCGACTTCGGGGGCGTCGAGGACTCGACCGGGATGCAGGAGAAAGCGAACGAAGTCGCCGACGTCATGGGGGCACTCGAAGGCGCGGCGCAGGCGCTGCACCGGGCCGCCGAGGTGAAGGTCGAGGACGAGGCCCAGCCCCAGTTCTACGAGGCGCGACGCGCGGCGGAGCGGGCCGTCCACTCGAACGAGATCGCCTCGGACATGCGCACGGCCAGTCAGATCATCCTTTAATTGTCCCCGGTCCCCGAGGGTTCGGTATGGACGATCCGATCTCCCTCGCCGCCCGGGCGGCGCGTGCCGGCGGTACCGTCGCGGCCGAACGCTTCCGGTCGGACGTACGCTTCGAGACGAAAGCACACAAGAACGACCTGGTGAGCGACGCCGACGCCGCCGCTCAGGACCGCGTCGTCGCACTGCTCTCCGGGGAGAGCGACGCCCCGGTCGTCGGCGAAGAGGCGGATACGCCGTCGACAGTTCCGGCGAGTGGTCCAGCCTGGATCGTCGATCCCATCGACGGGACGGCCAACTACCTCCGGGGGATGCGCCTGTGGGCGACTAGCGTCGCGCGCGTCGAAGACGGCGAGCCGGTCGCCGGGGCGACGGTCATGCCCGCGATGGACGACGAGTTCTTGGCGGACGACGGCGAGACGCGACTGAACGGGGAATCGGTCTCGGTCAGCGACCGGACGGATCCGGAGACGTTCGCGGTCGCGGTGCTGGGCTGGGGGCCACACGGCGAGCGCGACGCGTACGCCGCACTCTCGGAGGCGGTGGTGCGGGAGTGTGGCGACATGCGCCGGTTCGGGAGCATGCAGTCCGCGCTCGCGTTCGTCGCCAGCGGGGGTCTCGACGCTGCGATCACGACGCGGCGACCCAACCCCTGGGATTCGGTCGCCGGCGCGCACATGGTCCGGGCGGCCGGCGGAACCGTCACGGATCTGAACGGCGGGCGCTGGCGACTGGACAGCCAGGGACTCGTCGCCTCGAACGGGGCCGACCACGAACGGCTGGTGGATCTGGCCCGGGACGTGGCTGCACGCGTCGACGGGTGAGCGAGAGAGCGGGCGAGCCGTGAACCCGATCGTGTTCGTCCATCGCACAGGATCGGAACCCTGAAACGCGCGGCTTGCGCGGTGTCGAGCATGCAGGTGTTCGAGCGGATGGACGCCGGGCGTGCATGGACGGCGGCCGCCCTGGCAGGGATCGCGGCGCTGGTGCTGGGCTCGCTGGTGTTCTACGATACGGTCTACCGCGGGTTCGTCTGGCACTACTTCTGGGGGCCGGTATACGCCGACGCGCACAACGCGGTGGCGGCAGTTCACCAGGGCGACTCGGTGGAGTTGTTGTACAGCGAAGCGGCGCGCCAACAGGCCATGGCCGCCGGCAAGGTCGTCGCCGAACCGGGGTACACAATCGTCTCGGAGGTCGGCTACATGATCCTCCTGCTGTTCGGGTTGATCGGGGTCCTCGAGCTGGTCCGCCGGCTCGGTGTCGGGCGGGACCGGGACCTGTTTTTCGCGCTGGTCCCGTTCATGCTCTTCGGCGGCGCGTTGCGGGTCGTCGAGGACGCCAACGACGCCGTCCCGGAGGGGGTCAGTCAGGCCATCGCCTACCCGTGGAACTCGCTGATCATCAGCCCCGTCATCTACTTCACGGTCTTTTTCGTGACGCTCGCCTCGCTTTTGGTCACCATCTACCTCCGCCGGAAGGGCTACGTCGAGACGTACGCGAGACCGATGGCGGCGGTCGGGAGCGCGGCCTTCCTCCTGACGTTCGGCTACCTGACCAGCCTCGCCTTCACAGCCGACTACGTGAACTTCTACCCGCAGGTCCTCCTGAGTGTGGTCGCCATCGCGACGCTGCTCGCCGTCGGCATCTACCTGGGCGTCGACCGATTCAGGCCGGAGATCAACGCTGGTACGGGCCTGATCGGGCTGGTGGTGCTGTGGGGCCACGCCATCGACGGCGTCGCGAACGTCGTCGCGGCCGACTGGCTCGGCGCGCTGGGACTGCCCGCCGCGATCAGGTACAGCCCGAAACATCCCGCCAACGCTTTCATCATCAGTGTGGCCGAGACCGTCTTGCCGGCGTCGCTGCTCTCGACGCTGGGCTCGTCCTGGCCGTTCCTGCTCGTGAAACTCGCGGTCGCGCTGGCGGTGGTGTGGATCTTCGACCGGGAGATATTCGAGGAGAGCCCGCGCTACGCGTTGCTCCTGTTGACCGCCATCGTCGCGGTCGGGCTCGGGCCCGGAACGCGCGACATGATCCGCGCTACCTTCGGCATCTAGAGTTTCCGCAGTGCGGACTCCGGGTAGTACCGACCGCCGCAGTTCTGACACGCTGCCACGGTCACCGTCGCACCCGCGCGCTCGACCTGTCGCCGGACGAGAGTCTGGCCACAGTCCGCACACGGGAGGTCGAATTCGGTCGTCATGGACACGTAGGTCGCTATCGGTCGGTGCGTACCGATCCGCGAGCCACCCTATGTGTACGTCTCGCACACTGTGCAATAAACCTTCGCAGACCTGTCACTACGGGTAGGGGTGGTGGTCCCGGTCGAGTCGCGCCTCGAACCCCATGCTCTGGGGAACCGACTCGGCACGCTCGCCGAAGTAGGGGGCGTCGAAAAAGAGGGGCTGGGCGCTCGGGACCACGGCACGAACCGCCTCGAACCCGAGCGCATCTACGTCGCGAGTGGTGAGTCGCGAGCCGTACACGTCCAGATCCGCGTCCCGCAGCCGCTCCACGACGGCGTCGAGATGGTCCCGGCCGGCCGGAACCTCCGCGGGCCCGACCTGCTCGGCCGGGACGCTACTCCCGACGGCGAGGAACGTCTGGGCCTCGCCGGGAAAGTCCGCGAAGTGGCCGATGGCACCGCTCTCCGCCATGGCGTCCTCCCGGCCCATCCCGCGGAGTTCGAGCCAGTTCTGGAGAGCTTCGGCGAGCGCCGACCGTGCAGCCCGGGCCGGATCGAGGTGGGCCGAGAGGCCGACGGCGAAGCGGGGCCATTCCTCCCGGTGGACGGCTGCGGCGACGACGGGCACGTCCACGTCCTGAGTCAGCAGGAGCGGGACCACGTCGAGTCCCTCCGACTTCGCCCGGCGGCGCAGGGTCCCGAAGGTCTCGTCCTCAACCGACAGGCCGAGCGGGTCGAACGTCGAGTACCAGGACAGCATGGCGGCGTCGCGCTCGATGATCTCGTACAGCCCCGAGAGCAGCGCCTCCACGGTGCTGTTGCCGAGTCCGAGACCCGTCGTCACGGCCGGCCGAAACCGCTCGGTCGGCGGCGGGAAGTGGACGAACTCGGCGGGGAGCCACACGTCGCCGTCCGTGTCGAGGTTCCGGCCGGGGACCCACTCGACCTCTGTGTGTTCGTCGGCGGTCGCCCACCCGTCGCCGTCGGCACAGACGAACGTCGAGGGCGGGACCGCGTCGTCGATTTCGGCGGCCGTGCCGGTCTCGAACTCGGCGGTGCGGTAGACGCCGGCGCTGTAGCGCTCGTAGCCCTCCCCCAGCGCCTTCATGAACGCCGCGTTCCAGTCGGCGTCGACGCCGGCGGCCTGTCGAGGCGCTGTCGCGTCGCTGAACTCGCTCGTATCGGCGACGTTCGCCAGGTAGTAGGGGGCCGGGAAGGACTCGGCTTCGCCGACCTCGGCGACGACGCCGACCCGGTCGTCAAGCCCCTGCTCGGCGCGGGTCAGCGCCTCCTCCAGATCGCGGTCGACGTGATCGAGGTGGAGTCGCCGGTCGCGCTCGCCGGCACAGACGCAGCCCGGGACCGGGAGAAACTGTCGCTGGGCGTGGGGAACCTCGATCACGCTCCCGATCACCGAGGATCGCTTACCCCCGACGAGTTTCGCGGCCTCACGGCCGGCGATGGCACCGGCGAAGCGGGCGGTCTCGGGATCGGGGGCGGCCTGCGGTTCCTGATCGGGATCGGCGTTCGAGCGTACCCGGGACTGGAGACAGCGGTAACAGGCCGTCCCGGGGCCGAACCCGGCGACGGCGGCCTCGACGACGGGGTAGCCGCCGACGCCGCCGATCTCGACCGCGAGCCAGGGGACCCCCGCCTCGCGCGCGCGTTCGTCGACCGTCTCGAAGGCCACGTCGCCGGCCTGGCCGACCACGACCGCCAGGTCGGACCCGCCGACGACCGCCGGGTCGAGGTCCGTGACTTGCGCGTCGACGTCTCCCAGCGCCGCGGCGACCGCCTCGCGCGCCGGTCCCGAACCGACGAGAGCGACTGTCATTGGGGGTCGAACGCGACCGGGGGTCAAAAAAGCGCGTGCCTCAGCTCGACAGCAGGCTCTGGGCCACGTTGGCCAGCTGGTCCGAGTCGGCATCTTCGAGTCGCTCGTCGCCCAGCATCAGGCGGAGCCGCGGTCGGCCCACGTCGATGGGGACCTTCTCGGTGTCGATCAGGCCCATGTCTTCGAGTTTGGTCTTGGTCCGGGAGAAGGTCGCCTTCGAGGCGAGGCCGATGTCTTCGCCCCACTTGCTGATATCGTAGAGTAGCTCGCCGTTTTTCGCGGCAACGAGGAGGCTGATCGTCACTTCGTCGAGGCCGTCCCCGTTACCGCGTGCGGTCTGAAGAGAGGCTAGCACCTCGTCGAAGTCCGTCGCCGTCGCCTCGCTGATGTCGGCGGACAGCGTCTCCTGGACCTCCGTCAGCGGCGGGGTCCTGAGGTTGTATTCGCTCGCGTCGTCCCAGATGGCGTCGTACTGCTCCCGAGCGCTGCCGACGAAGTCGGCGTCGTCGGTCGTCAGCCCGGCCACCGACTCGCCGGCCGCGACGATGGCGACGACCTCCTCGTCGGTGACGAACAGTGCGTTCTCCGGTGGCTCCTCGACCGTCCGGATCGACAGCGCGCCGTCGACGACGAGGTTCGCCGCCCGACTCGCGACGAGGAAGTCGTCCATCACGTCCTTGAGCGGCCGCTCGGCCGCCAGCAGTCTGACACCGGGCGGAGACTCCAGCGTGCTCATTACCGATACCAGTTCCTCGATGGTCTCCCGTGAGGGGTTTATCAGATACGATTCGGTGGGGGTGGCCGACAACTCGGTCCGTAACAGGTCCGCGATGCCGTCCGCAAGCAAGTTTTGGCTCATCGTCCTATGAATGTATATATTGTATTACGGTATTTAATTTTATCGTTGATAACGAGTTGAATTACGCGGCCAACAATTATACATCTGAGCTTCGAGGCGGCTAATTATATGCCTTTGGCTTGAATATCAAACGTGATTATATGATCACCAGATGGGTAGTAAAATCGCCGGCAGGCTCACTGGTGGTGGCTACTGGCGGATCGAAACGGCGTTTCGAGAGTGAAAACGGTCAGCGGTCCGGTGCCAGTTTCGCGGCGAGGTCGTCCGACCAGTGGAACTCGCTGTCGTAGATGACTGGAAGCGGTGTCTCTGACAGCACGTCGACCAGTTCCTCCCGGGCGAGGACTGTTTCGGTCGCGGTCCCGTGGTAAGCAGACTCGTCGGCGAAGGGCGGCTGGAAGCAGTCGCCGATTCGTCGGCCTGTCAGCGCCTCACAGGACAGTCGGAAGCGACCGTCGTCACCTTCGAGAAAGCCCACGACCGGGCTGTCCGGCGTCGGCGCGAGCGTGTAGGTGCCGTCCCCGACGACGGCGTAGTCTTTCCCCATCATGATCCGGCGGCGCGACAACTGCATCGCGGGTTCGAGTCCGAACCCGTGGACGAGCAGGCGGGCGAAGGCGGTCCCGACCGTCGCGGCCTGTCGGTCCAGCACCTTCGTCAGCGTGACCGCGCCGCCGACGCTGCCGCGTTCGATCAGTTCGAGCCCCTCGTGGTAGGAGCCACAGGCGTTGAGGAAGAACGTTCGCGTCTCACACTCGTCCAGCGACGACGCGGTGAACCGGCCGTCGGGACACTCCAGTCCGTCCGCGTCGCAGTGACCGATGTAGTGGACGAAGTCGTTGGGCGAGCCGAACACCTCCGCGAGTTCGCCGCTCGTGAGGTGTTCCTCGATAGAGACGTCGAGCGGGAGATCGGCCGACCGCTCCTCGTAGATGTCTGCCACGGCGTCGTGTTCGTCGTACATCTCCTCGTCGTTGAGAACGACGGTCACCGACAGCGGCGTCCCCCGGCGACCCTGGTACCGTCGCCGGTTCTCGTAGGCCTGGGGCGTCGTCTTGAACGCGTCGATGGGTGCGCCGTCCGCGAACCAGGCGTGGATGCGCCCGGCCCGAAGCTCCGGGTCCACCCGGTCGACCGAGGCCACCGCGCCCCGACCGGCGTGACTGCCCGACCGGTAGAAGTCGTCGAGCGTCCGTTCGAGCAGTTCCGTCCCCCGTAACTCCGAGGCCTCGGGCAGGTAGATCAGGCTCAGCGCGTCCAGCAGGTACGGCAGTGACTGGACGTTCTCGAACTCGGGTGCAGCGTACGTCGAGAAGTGCCACTCGGGGAGCAACTCGTCGAAGTTCGGTTCCTGTACGCAGAAGTACCGCGCCAGTCGCTCGGCGGGCGACCGATTGCGAAGGGTCGCTGGATCGAGCTCGAACCGATCGAGCAGGCAGTCCCGGCGGGCTGGCGACTCCCCCTCCACGTCCCGGACCAGCGTGTCGTAGAAGAACACCTGTCTGAGCACTCGCGCGACGCCGTGCTGGAAGGTCGGAAGTTCACGGAATCGACAGTTCACGTCCGCGCTCGGCGCGAGTAACGTCGGCGTCGCCCCGTCCTCGACGGTCACGGTCGCGCCCAGATAGTACGCCAGCGGCGCGCCGACGAACAGGTAGTCCAGACTCGGCGGCAGTCGGAGTTCGATACCCGTCTCGGGTGTCGCCGCCGCTACCGCGTCGGGTATCGATCGCTCGTCGCCCACCTCGACGACCGGCGGGTGATCCCGCATCGACGGATGGGAGCGTTCCGGGCCGGTCGTCCGTAGGGACGCCGCGAGGTGGGTGATCGCGTCCGCGACGCCCTCCGGCGTCGGCGGGACAGTGATCGACGCCGGGTCCTCGCGGTGCTCCCGGAACCCGAGCGTCACCGGCCGTGGTTCCCCGAGATTGACCACGACTCGTTTCCCCTCCCGACGGACGAACGCGGAGCCGTCGAACCGACAGTATAGCTGGATTCCGGCCCCGCGCTGTGGCTCCCGTTCCCCGGACGCTCCGACCGCGAGTCGACAGTCGAGCAGAAACTGGCCGCTGTCGAGTGCGACCGGTTCGGACAGGTCGTACCGGCGTCCCCCGGACGCGTCGGTCAGCGTCGCCGTCTCCACCGGGACCTGTAGCTCGGAGAGCGTTCCGGTCACGCACTCCTCGACTGGCCGGACCAGCGTCGGTCCGGACTCTCGATCCTCCCAGTCGACAGTCCGGACCGTCGCCTCCCCGGCCCCCCCAATGGCTCTAACCCCCCCATTGGCCGCCACCCAGGCCAACATGGTACACTCGTTCGCACGTCCTACTCTCTCATTATTTTTCGGACGGGGTATGTCCGGTGTATTAAATAGCCCACGATTGACGGCCCTTTTTTACAAGGGTGGGGAAGCCGATGAATACGCCGGGACGGGAAAGGTAGATTATTGACGGGCCGGGTCCGAGCCACGAACATGAACTACGAGCACGTCCGGGAGGTCGACCCGGCGGTCGCGGACGCCCTGGAGGGCGAGGTACAGCGGCAAAACGAAACGCTGGCGATGATCGCCAGCGAGAACCACGTCAGCGAGGCGGTGCTGGAAGCGCAGGGCAGCGCGCTCACCAACAAGTACGCCGAGGGTTACCCGGGCGAGCGCTACTACGCCGGCTGTGAGTACGCCGACGAGGTCGAGGAACTCGCCATCGAGCGTGCCGAGGAGCTCTGGGGTGCCGAGCACGTCAACGTTCAGCCCCACTCGGGGACGCAGGCCAACCAGGGCGTCTACTACGCCATGCTCGAACCCGGCGACAAGATCCTCTCGCTGGATCTGGAACACGGCGGCCACCTCTCGCACGGCCACCCCGCGAACTTCACCGGCCAGCTCTACGAGGTCGAACAGTACGAGGTCGACGCCGACTCGGGCTACATCGACTACGACGAGCTACGGGAGCAGGCCGAGGCCTTCGACCCCGACATCGTCGTCTCGGGGTACTCCGCGTACCCGCGCGAGGTCGACTTCGAGGCCATCCAGGAGGCGGCCGACGCCGTCGACGCTTACCACCTCGCGGACATCGCCCACATCACCGGCCTCGTAGCCGCGGGCGTCCACCAGAACCCCGTCGGCACCGCCGACTTCGTCACGGGGTCGACCCACAAGACGATCCGCGCAGGTCGGGGCGGCATCATCATGTGCGACGAGGAGTACGCCGACGACATCGACGCCGCCGTCTTCCCCGGCGGGCAGGGCGGCCCCCTGATGCACAACGTCGCCGGCAAGGCCGTCGGGTTCAAGGAAGCTCTCGAACCCGAGTTCGAGGAGTACGCCGAACAGACCATCGAGAACGCGAAAGCGTTGGGCGACCAGCTGCAGGAGCGTGGACTCTCGCTGGTTTCCGGTGGGACGGACAACCACCTCGTCCTCGTGGATCTGCGCGACTCCCACCCCGATACGACGGGCAAGGACGCCGAGGAAGCCCTCGAGGACGTGGGGATCGTCCTCAACGCCAACACGGTGCCGGGCGAGACGCGCTCGGCGTTCGAGCCCTCGGGCATCCGCGCGGGCACGCCCGGACTGACCACGCGCGGCTTCGACGAGGACGCCTGCCGCGAGGTCGCGGACATCATCGCCGACGTGATCGACGACTACGACGACGAGGACGTGAAGGCCGAGGCCGCCGAGCGCGTCCAGAACCTGACCGACGCGCACCCGCTGTACGAGTAGGCAGGCACCCGTTCCGACCCACCCATTTTTGTAGATCGAACGAACAGTTCGACGTATGTCCCTCCAGGAGACCGCCGCCGAACGCGTGCCCGGCCCCGATAATCCCCGCATCGTCACGTACGGCTCGCTATTCCTGCTCTTGCTCGCTGCGACGGTCCTCGACGTGGTGGTCCCGACCCTCGTCAGGCGGATGGACGGGTGGCTCCTGAGCGACCCCGAACCGCTCCTGTTCGGGAACGTCGTCCTCGAATCGCGCCTGCTCGGCGCGCTGAGCTACGTCGTGCTCGCTCTGGTGGCGGCCGGGGCCGCCTACCTGCTCTCGGGACGGGTCAGGGCGGGCTGGCACCGACTCCAGTGGGACCAGCGGGTCACCGCCGGCGCGCTCACCGCACTCGTGACCTACGTCGCCGCGTACGCGCTTGTCGGAGCCACGGAGCTCCCCGTGTTCCCGGAGGACCTGCTGGTAACGACCCTGTCCGGTGGCGCGAGCGCGGCGCTGCTGGGGATCGGCTACGCGCGACTCCGCGGGATCGACCCGGGGATCGAAGGTCCCGATCCCGATTCGATCCCCGTCGTCGGGGCGGTGGTCGCCGTCTCTGGAGCGGTGGCGGCGGTGCCGTATCTCGTCCTCGCCGCGACGGGCGAACTCTCGACGCTGGGGTTCTGGGCGGGCAGCGGTTTCGGCTTCGGCCATCCTACTCCGTCGGCTGGTTCCTGGAGTCCGCCCTGTTCCCGGCGGCCGTTCTCGGTGTCGGCTCGGCGTTCCTCTACAACGGGGCCGTCCAGACGGGGCTTGAGCGACTCGCCGGGCCGGCCGGCGCGGTCGCCGGCGTGACGGCGGCCTTCGGGTTCCTCATCTGGTCGTCTGTCGCGACGCTTCCGTCCAGCCTGCTCACCGGCGTCGCTACCGCCGCGGCCGTCGTAGCCCTGGGCGTCCTCGCGGCCGCGCTGGCGACCACCGCGGTGCCGCGGGTCACGGCCGCGACCGACGCGTCCGGGACCGCGGTCGCCGTCCTGCTCGGCGTCGGTGTCTCACAGCTCGCCGTGCTGATCCCGTTCGCGGCCGGCAGCTTCCCGGGGGTGACGACGCTCGCCTCGACTGTGAGCTACGCCGTCGTCGCGGCGGCTGCCGCGGTCGGGTACGATCGGACGCGATCGATCTGGGTGCCTGCGCTGGCGCTCGCGACGTATTTCGTCGTCACGGATCTGGCGCGGGTCGTTGCGATCGCGCTCCGCTGATCGGTCAGCGGGCTTTCGAGACGTTCAAGGGTCGTCCCAACGCCTGTTCAGCCATGACCGAGATCATCGACGGGAACGCCGTCGCACAGGAAATTCGCGACGGACTGGGCGACGCCATCGACACCCTCGCCGACGACGGGACCACACCGACGCTCGCCACGGTACTGATGAGCGACGACCCGGCCAGTGAGACCTACGTCTCGATGAAACAGGACGACTGCGAGGAGGTCGGCATCGACGCCCGGGACGTCGAGATCGATCCCGACGCGCCCGCCGACGAACTCTTCGACACCATCGACGAGTTGAACGACGACCCCGAAGTCAACGGCATCCTCGTCCAGATGCCCGTCCCCGACCACGTCGACGACCGAGAGGTCCTCCGGCGGATCGACCCCCTGAAGGACGTGGACGGCTTCCACCCCGAGAACGTCGGCCGACTCGTCGCCGGAAACGCCCGCTACAAGCCCTGCACACCCCACGGGATCCAGAAACTGCTCGCCGACGCCGGCGTCGAGACCGAGGGAGCCGACGCCGTCGTGGTCGGCCGCTCGGACATCGTCGGCAAGCCGATGGCGAACCTCCTGCTCCAGAAGGCCGAGGGCGGCAACGCGACGGTTACTGTGTGTCACTCCCGGACCGAGGATCTGGCGGCTCGCACCCGCGCGGCCGACATCGTGATCGCCGCGGCGGGCGTCCCCGAGATGATCGACGGCGACATGCTCGGCGAGGGCGCGACGGTGATCGACGTGGGGATCAACCGCGTCGAGGCGGACAACGACAAGGGCTACGAACTCGTCGGCGACGTGGAGTACGAGAGCGCGAAGGAGGTCGCGGGCGCGATCACGCCCGTCCCCGGTGGTGTGGGACCGATGACCCGCGCGATGCTGCTCTGGAACACCGTCAAGGCCGCGAGCCTCCAGACCGACACCGACGTGACCCTGCCCTGAGCGGAGTGCCGAGGATGACCGCGAGCGAACCAGCGTTCGAGGATCTGGCGGCCCGGGACGACGTACTCGACCGCCGCAAGTCCGAGGCCGTCGACGCCGATCGCCTGGCCGAACTGCAGCCGAAGGTCGACCCGATGACCTGGGCCGTCGGAGCAGTCGTCACCGACGATGCCGGCCGCGTCCTGCTGGTCCGGGAGGACGGCGAGTGGCTCGCACCCGGCGGCGAGGTCGAACCCGGCGAGACCCACGAAGAAGCGCTGGTCCGGGAAGTACGGGAGGAGACGGGCGTCGAGATCGGCGTCGGGGACCTCGTCGCCGTCACCGAGGCCGCCTTCGAGTGTGCGGACGACCGGCTCGCATTCTACTTCGCCCACTACACCGCGACCCCGGAGACGACTGCACTCGCGGCCGATCCCGGCCTCGACGGCGAAGGGATCGAGACCGTCGAGTGGGTCGAGGACGTGCCGGAGAATACCGTCGACCGCGAAGTCGTCCGCCGGTTCCGCGGCAATCACGGTTGACTCTTTCACTGTTCGTCGGACGGTCCAGTGTTCTCGGATAGTCGATTGATCCGCTATTCGACAGACGGCGAGCGATTGATGGCCGTTCGGAGTATTGTGTGTGGCATGATGACCATCGACGAACTCGGGGCATACGGGCTCGAACAGTTGACCGACGACGAGATCGAGGCCTTCCTCGGAAACCGGCGGATGGGGGTGCTGGGACTTCCCACCGGGAACGGGCCGTACATGCTCCCGCTCTCGTTCGGTTTCGACGGGTCCTCGCAGCTGTATTTCACGTACGTTCGCAGCGGCGAGAGTCGGAAGGAGCGGTTGAGCGAGCGGGCCGAGCACGCCAGCTTTCTCGCCTACAGCGCCGAATCGCCGTACAACTGGGAGAGCGTCTTCCTGACGGGGCGACTTGACGAGGTGCCCGAGTCCGAGTGGGACGACATCCACGACCTGCTGGCCGATGCGTGGCGGCCGGGGGTAATCGAGGAGGCCGCGGCCAGCGCCGACATCGCGGTCTACCGGTTCCTGATCGAGGAGCGAAGTGGCGTCAAACACACTGGTTTGCCTCCCGGGTTCGACTGATGTTCGATCCGTTCGGTGTCATCGAGGAAGAGGATTTCACGGAGCCACCCGAGGGCCTTGAGGACTCGATTTCGCGGGCCGACGCGGCGACGTTCTGGGGATTTATCGCCGCTGCTCTCCTCGCACAGGCGGGGTTGTTCGCGGCGAGTCTCGGACTCATGTACGGTGGCTTCCGCGGGCAGTGGACGCTCGGCGTCCCGCTGGTCGCTGGTGGACTCGTCGCGATGGGGCTCGCCACGGGCATCGTCATCTGGCACCGACGACGCTGATTCCGCCACGAAGGTTTTGACCCCCGCGTACGAACGGTCTCCGATGCACGAGGCTCGACACCGCCCGCCTGCCGCTGGTCGCGACTGCTACGACACCCTCGACGCTCCCGGAGGTCGATGACTCGGTGGTCGAACTCGTCTTCTGGGGACTGGTCGCGTTCGCGACGCTGACGGGGCTCGTGACGGCCTGGACGCTCGGGGCCAACAGTAACTCCCCGCCCTTCGCGCCCGCGATCGGTGCCAACGCCATCTCGACGATGCGGGCGGCCTTCCTGATCGGCATCCTCGCCTTCCTCGGCGCGCTCACGCAGGGCGGGAGCATCTCCGAGACGGTCGGTGCGGGGCTGATCGACGGCGTCGCGTTCACATCGCTGGCGGCGACCGCTGGCCTGCTGACCGCCGCGGGGTTCATGGCGTTCGGGATCTACTCGGGCTATCCGGTGCCTGCTGCGTTCGCGACGACGGGTGCGATGGTCGGCGTCGGACTCTCGCTGGGCGGTGCACCCGCCTACGACACTTACCAGCGGATCGGGCTGTTCTGGGCGCTCGTCCCGCCCGTCTCGGGTGGCCTGGCCTACCTCACCGCGACGATCCTCAGGCGCGACGATATTCCCGAGACGGTCGGCGTGCCACTGCTCGCCGCGGTTGTCGGTGGCATCGTCGCGCACGTCCAGCTGAGCATCATCCCGTCGCCGACCGGCCAGCCCCAGGGATCGATCGCCGGCTACGCCGCCGGGACCGCTGCCCGGACCGGTGTGGCGGGGGCCGAACTCGCCGCCACCGCGGTCGTGACCCTCCTGCTCGCGGCCGGGGGCTTCCAGCTGATCCGCCGGGAGACGCTCGAGTCGGTGGACCGCGGAGTGAAAGTGTTCCTCGTCGCGCTGGGCAGTCTCGTGGCCTTCTCCAGCGGGGGAAGTCAGGTCGGACTGGCGACCGGCCCGCTCGAAAACCTCTACCAGGTCGAACTCGGACTGCCGGGGATCGCGTTGCTGTCGGTCGGCGCGGTCGGCATCCTCGGCGGGGCGTGGATGGGCGCACCGCGGTTGCTGCAGGCTACCTCCCGGGAGTACGCGCAACTCGGCGTCCGCCGGTCCATCGCCGCGCTGGTTCCGGGGTTCGTCATCGCCCAGTCGGCCATCGCGCTCGGCATCCCCATCTCGTTCAACAACATCATCATCTCGGGGGTGATCGGGGGCGGCCTCGCGGGCGGTTCCGCCGGCGTCTCCCGCCGGAAGATCGGCGTGACGCTGACGTTCTGGGTCCTGACGCTCGTCACGTCCGTCGGTATCGGGTTCGGGCTCTATCGGGTGCTGGCGGTCGTGCTCGGGTAGGGCGGTATCGTCGATCAGCGAACGACCGTCACCGTGACGGGGGCTTCGCCGACCACGGTCGTCGCCACCGTCCCGAGCAGGCGGTCGGCGAGACCGCGTTTCTCGCCGCCGTGGCCGCCCATGACGACGTGGTCCACGTCGTATTCGTCCACGTACGCGAGGATGGTCTCGGCCGGATCACCGGTTTCGACGGCGGTGTCGAGGTCGCGTTCGGCCTCGTCGGCTCGTCGACGCGCCCGGTCGATCAGATTCTCGGCGCGGTCGCGGGCCGTTTCCTGGCGGTCCGCTCCCGGTTCGAGGACGCCACCCTCGCTCATGGACGTGTCGAGCGGTGTGACGACGTTTAGCACCGTCACCGGACAGTCGAAGGTATCGAGCGCGTGGACCAGTGCGTCGTCGGCCAGCGGTGACCCGTCGAGCGGTACCAGCACGTGCGAGGTCATACCGGCCGTACTCACCCCGGACACAAGTAGTCCGGCGGTGGGGACGATTCACGGGTGGAACCTTGGTGAAATTTTAACCTTCAGGGGAACGAACTACTGCCAATCAGGCATCCGCATGGCGGAGACGTTCTACAGCGTCCTCGGCGTCGAGTCCGATGCCGACACCGAGGCGATACGGGACGCCTACCGGGCCCAGGTCAAGGAGACCCACCCGGACGTGAGTGACGACGACGACGCCGCCGACTCCTTCAAGCGTCTCACGGCCGCCCGTGACGTGCTGGTGGACGAGATGCGCCGACGCCGGTACGACCGCGTCGGCCACACCGCCTACGTCCGCGACCACCTCGACAACCCCGCCTGGTCCGCCGACGTGTCGGATTCCGACGACCGTTCGACCGGATCGGAATCGGGTGGATTCGCAGATGATACGGGAACCAGCGATAGCGGCGGATCGGCCGGCCGGACGCGCTCGTCGGGACGCAGTCCCGGTGACGACTCGAACGCGGAAAATTACCAGCGCTACCGGTCCAGCCACGCCGACACCGGTACGAGCGGACGCGACGGGACGGGTCGGACGGGGCGACGGCGACGAACGGAGCGAACCGGTCGAACCACCGGACCCGACGCCAGTAGCACCGACACCGGCGGAACGAGTGCCGGCGGAACCGACACCGGCGGAACCGACACGGACGAGTACGGTAGGTGGTCGACGGACAGGGGACAGGACTGGGCGTTCTCGGGGTCGTCGACATCGACGGCGACCGGTGGACACCGTGCGGACCCACGCGATCGGGCGCGGGCCGACGGCTGGCAGGCAGCACACGCGTCGACCAGCGCCTACACTCCCTCTGGATACGAACCGACCGCGACGGCGGCCGACGACGTGAGTGTCGGGACCCTGCGCGACGCGCTCCGACAGGTTGGTCCCTGGCTGGCCTTTCACTTCGTATTCCTGATCAGCGCCTTCGTCACCGTCTGGCTGATCATGACCTGGATCCCCTCCGTCCCCATGCTGTTCGTCTCGCTCCTGTTGCTCGGGGCGACCGTCTTCTTCTCGGTCCTCCACATGGTCTCGCAGGTGTACTCCTAGTCGGCCTCCATCCCCTCGGCGACGCGGCGGGCCTCGACGACGCTCACGTCGCCGTTCTCCGTCCAGTCCAGTTCGTTGTAGATAGTGCAGTTGCGACACTGATCGCTGAACACGTCCGTCTCCGTCGTGACGTTGCGGCTGTCACACACCTGACAGTGCCAGACCTTCGTCGCCCCCCAGACGAACTCAGAACCCATATCTGACCCATCGACGGCGACAGCCAAAACTCCCCGGCAGACACACGTCAGACGCCCACAGCGTATAAAGACATGGCTGTGTGGGGCATAATTTATATATTAAATCGGTCGGTTCGAAAATGTGGCACAATGGGACGTGGGGACGAATCGACACGAGTCACGAGACGGACGTATCTGCACACAGTTGGAACCGGGGCGGCTGCCGCGGTCGGGTTGGGGACGGCGGCGACCGGGACGGCGGGGGCGTTCGAGGATTCCTACGCCGGCCGGATACTCACGCGAAATCACTTCATAGCGCAGTTGTTCCTCGGTGTCGACCTGACGAAGGGGAACACGCGGACGAACTACGGGACCAGCGGGACGATTCCGGGGCTCACCGACGACGCCTCGCCGTCCGAACTGGTCGTGTTCGTCCACCGGTACGACAAGGGACTCACGGGCGCACTGGAATCGCTCCGGGGCTTCAACGACGCCGTCCGTTCGGCAGGGTACGACGAAGCGCTGATCGGGCTGGACTGGGACGCAGACGAGGGTCGCTGGAACCAGACCGTCGAGATCGCGGACCGAAACGCCGACAAACTCGGGACGTTCGTCCGTGACTACCAGGACGAAAATCCGGACACGGACGTGCGGCTGGTGGCACACGGCGGCGGGGCCAAAACCGTCGCGGAGTGTCTGGAGTTCTTCATGGATCGGGGGTACGACACCTCGGTCACGTCCGTCGACTTCCTCGGCGGCGCGATCGACAACGACTCGGTCGCGACCGACGGGCAGTACGGGCAGGCCATCGCCGAGCACTGCGACACCTGTCGCAACTACTACAAGACCGACGACGAGTTCCTCGGGTGGACTTACACCCTGAAAGAGTGGGACAGGGCTGTCGGCGACACCGGTGCGGAGGGCGAGACCCCCGACAACTACGAGGAGTACGACGTGACCGACGACGTGAGCGACCACGACAGTTTCCCGCTGCCCGACGACGGGTGCGTGTCGGCCGTAGTCGACAACTGGAGCTAGTGGACTCCGGGGCCACGGCTCTACCGAAACCCGTCACCGTCGCCGTTCGACTGGGTACGTCGAACGTCGGTCGTCCGGTCGCGTAGGATGACCCTGTTTCGTGAGCGGATAGCGGGTAGTCTTCGCGTACTGGCCACGGGCGGTATAAGGTCCGGTTTCGACACCAGAACGATAGACGGCGTTTATCCACGTCTCGGTCGTGCCTTCCGACCGGGTCTTCTAATGAGTCCAGACGATCAGCGAAAACAGAGACGCAGTGAGCGACAGGGTTACCGACAACAACAGGGCCAGTTCACAGGTCAACAGGGTCAACAAGAGCAGCAGCGTCGGCAGGGACAGCAGACTCAGCAAGGGCAGCAGGGACGACAGGCTCAGCAAGGGCAGCAGGGCCAGCACGGACAGCAAGGGCAGCAGGGCCAGCACGGACAGCAAGGGCAGCAGCCACAATATGGTAAACAGGGACGACAGAACAGGCAGCAGGATCAGCGAGGTGGGTCCCAGTACGGCGGCACACAGGGACGTGGCCAGCAGCGCCAGCAACCTGGTGGGCGACATCAGCAGGGCCAGCAACGCCAGCAGGGACAGCAGCAGGGGCGACAACAGAGACAGCAGCAGGGGCAGCATGGACAACAGCACGGTCAGCAGCCACAGCAGGGACAGGCCGGCCGTGCTCACTCACAGGAGTTCCATCGACAGACACACCAGCAGTCCCAGCGACAGCCCCAGGGCTCACAGACCGGTCAGTACCAGTCACAGGGCGATCAGCAAGGTCGACAGCCCAGCGGTCAGCAGAGTCGACAGTTCGGTGGGCAGCAAGGTCAGCACCAGCAGGGCCAGCGACCCGGTGGGCGACAGGGGAGCCAACAGGGCCAGCAAACGGGCGGCCGACACACTGTGCAGTCCCGGGGTCCTGCCCAGCAGGGGCAGTTCACCGGCCAGCAGGAACAGCAGGGAGGACAGCGACAACAGGGCCAACAGAGAGGACACCGACAGCAGGGCCAGCAACGCCAGCAGGGTCAGCAGGGCCAGCAACGCCAGCAGGGTCAGCAGGGCCAGCAACGCCAGCAGGGTCAGGAGGAACAGGGTAGTCGACACGGGCAGCAGGAGCAACGAGGCGGTAGCTCCGGTGGGCTGACCCAGGAGACTCGCTCTCGCGGCGAGCAACACTCCTCCCAAACGCAGGAGCGCGACGAGAAGGGGCAGTTCACCGGGTCGCACTGACCGGGATCGCCCAACAGTCACACTGAGTAACGCTTTTTCCTCCCCCGGCCGAACGGTCGACTATGTTCGGACTGCCCTCCATCGCGATCGAGTACCTCGGTGCCGGTGCGCTCGTGATCGCGCTCGGCTACCTGATCAGGTACCGCGAGTGGACATTTCTCATCGCCGGCTACGACGATACCTCGCCGGTGCCCTCGGACGTGGCCGCGAACATCGTCGGCAACACCGTCCTCCGTATCGGGATCGCGGCGCTGGTAGTCGGACTCACGTTCGCCGTCACCGACCCGCCGGCCATCCTGTCGGGGATCTTCGCTGCCGTCGTCGTGCTGGCGGTCGCCCGCCTGCTCTACCGACTGAACACGTACAGCCCCGACGGCGCCGACACGCCCGCCTGAACCGGCCCCGACTTCGACAACCGTTTTTCCCTGGCCCGACGAGGAGGTGTATGAACGTCCGGGAGATTTCGGAACTGCGGCCCGACGAGCGGGCGGCGATCTTCGAGCGCGACGCCGGTATTAACGAGATCCGCGACGACGTGCGAGAGATCGTCGACCGCGTCAGCGAGGAGGGTGACGTGGCGATTCGGGAGTTCTCCGAGGAGTTCGACGACGTCTCGGTGGGCAACCTCGACGTGACCGACGCCGCCGAACGCGCCGTCGAGGAGATCGACGACGAGATTCGCGAGGCCATCGAGACGGCCGCCGAGAATATCCGTGCGTTCCACGAACGACAGGTCCCCGACGACTGGCGCGAGGACTTCGACGGCCGGGAACTGGGTCGTCTGTTCACGCCAGTCGAGCGCGCGGGCGTCTACGTCCCCGGCGGCACCGCCGCCTACCCCTCCAGCGCGCTGATGGGCGTCATCCCCGCGAAGGTTGCAGGTGTCGACCACGTCGCCGTCGCGACCCCGCCCGCAGAGGAACTCAACCCCGTCACGCTCGCGGCCATCGGGATCGCTGGCGCGGACGCGGTGTATCAGGTGGGCGGCGCGCAAGGGATCGCCGCGCTGGCCTACGGGACCGAGACAGTCGACCGCGTCCAGACCGTCGTCGGGCCGGGCAACCGGTGGGTGACGGCCGCCAAGGCCGAGGTCCGTGGCGACGTGGAGATCGACTTCCTCGCCGGTCCGAGTGAAATCGCCGTGCTGGCCGACGAGACGGCCGATCCCGAACTGGTGGCCGCGGACCTCGTGGCCCAGGCCGAACACGACACCCACGCCTCCGTCGTCGCGGTCACGGACGACCCCGACACGGCCGAGGCGGTCGCCGAGGCCGTCGCGGAACAGGTCCCCGGTCGCGAGCGCGAGGAGACGATCCGGGGCGCGCTCGACAACGACGAGAGCGGCGTGTTCCTCGCGCGGTCGATGAGCGAGGCGGTGCTGTTCGTCGAGGAGTACGCCGCCGAACACCTGGCTATCGTCGCCGACGAGGACGAGGCCCTGCTCGACCGCATCGACAGCGCCGGCAGCGTCTTTCTCGGCCCCTATTCCCCGGTCGCGGCCGGGGACTACGCCAGCGGCCCGAATCACGTCCTCCCGACCGGGGGCGGTGCGCGTCGCTACGGTGGGCTCTCGGTCGACACGTTCCTGCGGTCGACGACCGTCCAGCGACTCGACGAGACGTCACTCGACAGTCTCTCGGAGACGATCACGACGTTGGCGGAGGCCGAGGGGCTGGAAGCACACGCCGAAAGCGTCAGGAAACGGTTCGAGGAATAGCGGCCGATTCTGCGAACGCGGTCGGGAGTCTGACGCTGCGATTCACGGACGTCGAGTCGGCGCTACAGGGGCAGGTGAGCGAGGACGTCCCCGCTCTGTCCGTCGAGATGGTCGAGTCGGTCGCCGAGCAGTTCCCGGAGGAGGATCACGAGGGCGTCGTCCTCGCCGTTCCCCACGAGCGCGTGTTCTCCGCTTTCGCCGACGGTGCCGAGCATGACCGACTCGCGGTCGGCGAACACGAGCCGACCGAGCCGGTCGCGGGTCGGCGGCAGATCGATCCAGTTCCGCTGTGGCTCCCAGATCGTCGCGCCCGGTACTTCCTCCCTGATCGTGTCCCGGACTGCCTGCGTCTGCGAGCCGAGGTAGACGTCGACGCCACGGTCGATGGCGTCCCGGAGCCCGTCGAGACACGCCGGGTCGAGCAGGCCGTCCGTCGTTATCATCACGAACAGTTCGTCGTCGGCCCGGTCGAACAGCGACTGGCCGTGGCCGACGATGGCGTCTCGTCCTTCGAGCGTCCGAACGCTGGACTCGGCCGTCCCGGTAACGCCCTCGTCGACCGTGTCGTCGGGTGTATCGCCGTTCCGGACCGGAATCAGCTCCTCGACCGTAGTGTCGTCGAGGGGGAGTCCCTCGTAGACCAGGTATCGGTCGTCGCTGCGCTCGTCGTCGGCGATCACACCTGCATCGGCGAGTTTCGGGAGGTGCGTGTGGAGCAGCGAGATCCGGGCGTTCCGGTCGCTCGTCTCACTGATCGCGGACACCAGGTCGTCGACGGTCGCCTCTCCCTCGGCACGCAGGTACTGGATCACGAGTCGCCGGTGCTCCGACGCGAGCAGATCGAGCGTCGTCATCGTGTCCGCGGGCGAGCCGTCGATGTCGAGGATCCGTTCGACGATGCCCCTTCCGACCTCGGTCCTGTACGCCGTCCGGACGGTCGTCCCGGAGCGGTCGACGAGGCCGGCCGATTCGAGCGCCGGGAGGTGGTCGTGCTGGAGTCTGACGAGGGCCCGCTCGTGCTGGTCGTCGGAGACGGTACGCAGCGGGACGTCTGCTTCCTCGCTGGCCACCAGCGTCGCGAGTTCGGGTTCCGTGACGCCGCCACGCCGTTCGTCGAGCAGTGAGAGTATCCGTCGACGTCGACTGTCCGCGAGGACCGTGAACAGCTGTGACGTGGTCCGCGGCTCGGCCTGGTCGGTTTCCAACTGGACCGGTGCTTTGCTGGTCATGTAACTATACCTTTCTCGGTAGCGGGGTTGACTCTGCTGCCAAAACGATTAGGGAGTCCCGATGGCGAACCGCCCGACTCGACCGAATACGCCGGTAATAGTGCCCTACGCCCCGTAACCGCGGCTGAAGCCCTCACCGAGCGTACCACTCGGGCACGGAGACGCCGCCGGCAACACAGTTAACACCGTTCGCCGAATACGTTCGTCCATGAGCGGAACCTCTGCGGCCACCGAGACGGAGATCGAGGTTACGGAAACCGCGGCCGAGGAGGCGGTCCGGTTGCTGGAGAGCGAAGAGATGGACACAGACGTGGCCGGACTGCGCCTGTTCGTCCAGCAGGGCGGCTGCGCCGGGCTCTCCTACGGCATGCGATTCGACTACGAACCCGAAAGCGAGGACACGGTCTTCGAACACCACGGTCTCCGCGTGTTCGTCGACGAGGCCAGCATGAACTACATCGAGGGAAGCGTCCTCGACTTCGAGGACGGCCTGCAGGGCGAGGGGTTCCACGTCGAGAACCCCAACGTGGTCTCGGAGTGTGGCTGTGGCGAGAGTTTCCGGACCTAGTCGGCCAGCTCGAAGGCCACCTCAACCTCCGCCTGGTACTCGCGATTTTCCGCGGCCGCGATCTCGACACCCATCTCCTCTACCTCGACCCAGTAGACGTTGTCGAGGGTGTTCTCCGCACGGTCGACCGCGTCGTCGACCGCCGCATCGAAACTCTCCGAACTCGTACCGATCAGCGTGATTTTCTTGAAAACCATAGTTGTCGTTCCCAACGGCGACCGCTCATTCGTCGCTTGCTGTGTTAAAACTTGGCACGGGGGCGAACCCTTTTGTACGGAACCGTGACCAGTCCGGCCCGTGCGCTGACGGTCGACCGGCACGGTCGAGGCGGGTGTGCGATCCGCCGTGTCGGGGCGAAACTGGATCGCCTGCTCGCTATGGCGTGCAGCGGCGGCTCGATCGGCTGGACGCAGTGTCAGGCGTCCGGATCGAGGTTGTCGAGGTGGTGTCGTGCCTGCGCCAGGGCCCCTTCGTCGCCCTCGGAGAGATAGTGGCCGACGGCCTGTGCGGCTCCAATGAGCGCCTCGCTATCGGCCAGTGACACGTCGCCGTCGAGGGCCTCGACGCGCTTGCGGTGCTCGCGCAGCGAACCCAGGAGGTCCCGTGCGAGTTCGTCGGGTTCGTCGTCGAGGTAGGTCCGAAGATCGCCGTGGTAATCGTCGACGGCACTGGCGTAGGCCAGGCCGCGAGCAGCGCGCATCGACTCCGGCACGGCCGACGGGCCGGGCCGTTCGCCCTGATCGGCACCGCGTAGCAACTCCAGCACGTAGTACTCCTCCTCGTCGTCGATCCGCATGCTGTGGTCCAGTTGCGTCGCGGCGTGGGCGAGTTCCAGCGCCGCGAGGTAGGCACCGTCAAGTGCCCGAAGTTCGCCGGCGTCGATGAACCCCTGCTGTCGGACGTACTCCCGACACCGCTCGGCGGCGTCTGCAGCCAGTTCGGACAGTGGGTCGTCGTCGATGCGGTTGCGCACGTCGGTCAGATCGAGCGACACGGCGCTCGCGGTGTGTTCCGTCCGGTCGTCGACGCCGACGCTCCGGAGGCTCCCACACTCGGGGCACTCGACGCTCCCGGTGTCGTAGTACGACCAGCGCGTCCCACAGGACTGACACTCCCGGTCCCCGCGGATCTTCATACCCGACCCTTTCGGTGCCAGCCTCAAAACTGGCCCGCTCGCGCCCCGTTTCGGCCCCAGTGAGTGTGAAAATACTTCCCTCTCCTGGCCCTGCACTCGAATATGCGCGACGAAGAGGAGATCCGCGAGCAGTACGAGTTCCTGAAAGAACAGCTCGACGACGAGAACATGAACCACCAGGGCGTCAGACAGATGTTCACGTACTACAAGCGGGCTCTGGGGTGGGTGCTCGAGGAAGAGTATATCTGATCGGTCACTCTACTCCGCCGAGAGTCGACGGCTGGCTAAGACTCGGACACAGAAATTGAAAAATAACGGCAAACGGCGAAACGGCGAATAGGATTGGCGTGGCCGGTACATTTAAGTGATTATGGCTACTGCGTTCAGGTGACGCTTCGCTTGGAGGGCCGAAGCGTCAGCGGGGACCAATTCAGGGCGGCAAGCAACCACGCGGGGTCTTTTCACCTCCGCGTGGTTCGCTTTCCATTCGACGTGTACTACGACCGAAGAGTTACAGGATTACTTACTCGATACTGAGCGATCCGTCGGAGCCACTGGTATCTTCGTCCCACTCGAGTTCGAACTCGATACTCAATTCGCCGGGCGCGTCGGTCGGCCCCTCTCGTTCGGCTTTGACCTCGAATTCGACGTTCGCTGGCGGTTCCATCGTGACGGACTGGTCGCCCGCTTCGAGGGTGATCGGTCCGCCGTCGTCCAGTTTGTCGGCCACCGTCCGCAGGTAGGTCGCGACGTCTTCGCGGCTCTGTACGTGCTCGGTCTCGAACAGCACTTTCTCGGGCATAGATTGACCGTACACCACCGCGGCAGATAAACGTGGCAGTCGGAGACCTACCGGCCGAAATGTAGCGACACGTCAGAGAAACTCAGCGATAAGTTCGGGACTGTTTCTCCGATGTGATACGACGGAATCCGCACGAAATACCCCTCCAGACCCCTATGGACGTATCGAAGTTCGATATGTTTATGATATTCCGACACTAATTGGGAGATGGACATTACCGATGTACGACCTGACGGGATTCCAGCGTGACCTGCTGTACGTCATCGCCGGCCGGGAGGAACCACACGGGTTGGCGATCAAGGAGGAACTCGAAGAGTACTACGAGAAAGAGATCCATCACGGGCGCCTCTATCCGAACCTCGACACGCTCGTCGACAAGGGGCTGGTGGAGAAAGGCCAGCGCGACAGGCGGACGAACTTCTACAGCCTGACGCGACGCGGACGGCGGGAGATCGACGCCCGACGCGAGTGGGAAGAACAGTACGTCGACCTCTGAAACGGCTGGCGTGGTGTCGGGTCACGGATCTGTCGGAACCTGAGACCGAGGGGTCTCGTTCCCTTCGGGCTAGCGTGTTTTCGGTCCGTCGTCGCTGTTCGACGCCCCGTCTACCGGCTGGTCGGCCGGTGACGGATCGTCCGCATCGTCGTGGCTGCCGTCGACGCTATACTTCGGATCGTCCGGTGGTGGCGTCGTCTCGGTCCGCGTCAGGTACGTCGGATCGACGGCGACGGGGCGAATCGTCGCGCCCGAGAGTAATTCAGGCAGGACGATCCGGGCAAAGTGAAACACGAGGACGAGGATGATCGGGCCGAGAAAGATGCCGTGCCAGCCGAACAGCAGGGGACCGAGGATGTACGAGAACATGACGAGCCCGATGTGGAGGTTCCGCCCGGAGACGTACGGGCGGAGGATGAAGTCGGGCAACAGGTCGACGACGACGATGGTCACGCCAGCCACGAGCGCGACGAAGCCGAAACCACCGTCCTGCAGATAGGCCGCGTAGCCGAGATACCCCAGCATCGGGACGTAGATGATCTTCATGCCCACGACCGGGATGAGGCTCGCGACGCCGGTCAACACCCCCAGCAGTGCCGGGTAGGGGATCTGCAGGCTCGGCGGGCCGAGGAGGTTGAGCAGGTTGAACGAGATGGCGCCGATCGCGCCGGTGATGATGGCGTTGAGGATGTTACCGAAGAAGATGCTCACGAAGTCCTGGTCGACCGCTCTGGCGTACGTTTCGAGGACGCCCCGTTCGTCGCCGAACTGGATGAACCAGCGCGACAGCCGACTGCCGTCCTTGAGCATGTAGTACGCCAGCGCGAACATCACGAAGAGGTGCAACAGGCCGGTGCCGACGAATCCGATATAGTCGAGTGCGGCGAGGAGCGTGCTCTGTGCGGTTTCGACGCTGCCCTGTTCGATCAGCCCCGCGGGGTTCTCGACGATGTCGGAGACGTTGACGTACGGTTCGATCAGCACCATCACCGGCCCGAGTTGGTCTCCGTTCAGTTTGTCCAGTTCCTGGAGGGCTATCGCGATGGTGTACGCGAGTAATGCGACGGCAGGCAGCGCGAAGACGGCGAGCGAGAGAACGGCTGCGACGCTACGACGACGGATCCGTCGGCGGATGCGCTTGTACGCCGGTCGCGTCGCGTAGTAGATGAAGATGGCGAACACGAAGGTACCGATGAAAGCGTGGACGACGTAGGCGACGATGAGGCCGAACACGGCCGCGAGACCCCACCAGAACGCTCGCGCCCGGTCGACGTCGAGATCGACCATACCCCCCGTTTTTCACCTTACCTAATAAGAACCGCGGAGGGCGCGGTGGGCGGCCGCCGTGGTACTTAACCGGCTCAAGGGCGTAGCCCGACGGGTGAATCTCCTCCTGCAGACGATCCCTGCACCGCTCGACGCCGAGGTGACGCGCCTGGTGCTGGCGGCGGCACTGGGGATGTTCCTCGGGCTGGAACGGGAGTGGTCACAGAAGACGGCCGGCATCCGGACGTTCGCCCTCATCGGCCTGCTCGGTGCCGTCTTCACCGTCGTCGGGGTCGAACTTCTGGTGGTCGCCGGAGCTGTACTGGTGATCGTCCAGGGCGTCGTTCTTGCGGTTCAGGGCCTCCTCTCGGAGGAAGAGGGGCTCTCGCTGACCACCTCGGTCTCGATGCTCGTCGCGTACGGGATGGGGGCGCTGGTCGCCCGCGGATACGTCCTCGAAGGCGTCACGGTGGCCGTCGTCTCGTCGCTGGTGCTGGTACTCAAGCGCGAACTCCACAGTTTCGCCTGGGGGCTGTCCCACGAGGAACTCCAGTCGGTGACGGAGTTCGCCATCCTCGCGTTCGTCGTCTATCCGCTCCTGCCGGCCGGGTCGCGGAGTCTGACTGTCTCCTCTCTCACCGTGTCGCTCGAACCGCGTGTCGTCTGGCTGATGGTGGTCACCGTAGCGGGGATCGGCATCGTCAACTACGCCGTGGTCCAGACCTACGGCGGACGCGGGATCGCAGTGACGGGCTTTTTCGGCGGGCTGGCCTCCTCGACGGCGGTGGTCGGGACGATGCTCGATCACGTCCGCCAGCACGACCGGGCGACCTCCTACGCGGTGGCCGCCGTGTTGCTGGCCGACGCGGCGATGGCGTTGCGGAACCTCGTCATCGCGCTCGTGTTCACCCTCCAGTCCGGGGTTCTGCTGGGCGCTGTCGTCCCCCTCGGGGCGGTCGTGCTGGGGAGCGTCGCGGTGGCCGCCTACACCGCCGACTGGCGCGAGTCCGTCGACATCGACCTCCAGAGCCCCTTCTCCCTGCGGCAGGCGCTCGGGTTCGGAGCCATCTTCCTGCTGATCGTCCTCGCGGGCAGCGTCGCCCGCCAGCTGTTCGGCACGGCCGGGTTCTACGTGACGGCGGCCATCTCGGGGCTGGTGTCGAGTGCGGGCGCGACGACTTCGGCGGTGGTGCTCTATCGCGGCGGGTCGCTCACCGGACCCGAAGCGGTGTTCGCGATCCTGCTGGCGACGGCAGCGAGCATCCTCGTCAAGGCGGGGCTGACCGTCGCCAGCCCGAACCGGGGGTTCGCCTACCGGGTCACCGCCTGGAGCCTCGCGCTCATGGCCGGCGCGACCCTCGTCACGGTCGCGATAACCGCCTGACCACCGCCCATCGAGGCGGCGACCGGGTGTGACCGGACGAACTACTTATCGGATCGGCTACCGAATTGTTAGCATGGACCGGGACAGTGTCGAGCCCGAGGTCGAGGAGTTGCCGGGCGAGCGGGCCCGGGAGCAGGTCGCCTACCACCACGAGACGGCCGCGCCGAGCACCTACGTTTACGAGTTCGTCTGGGATCACACGGCACCCGCGGCGGGACCGTTCTGCACGGACGTGGACGGGAACGTGCTCATGGACTTCACCGGCCACGTCGGGGCGGCCCCGCTGGGCTACGACAATCCGACCCTGCGGGAGCGCCTCGCCGAGTTCGACCCGACCGACCCCACGAAGATCGCCGGGCAGGACTTCTACGCCGCCAGCGGCCCGGTCGGCGAGGCACCGATTCCCGGCCCTGCCGACCTGATGGACCGCCTCGTCGACGTGACCGACCACTACGGTATGGACACCGTCTTCCTCTCGAACAGCGGCGCGGAGGCCGTCGAGAACGCGATCAAGATCAGCTACGACCACACCGCCGGGAAGTACGCGATCACGTTCGAGGGGGCCTTCCACGGCCGGACGCTGGGGGCGCTCTCGCTCAACCGCTCGAAGGAGGTGTACCGCCGGCGGTTCCCCGAAATCGCCACCGTCCACGACGTGCCCTTCTGTTCCGACCGGACTTGCGACCCAGAGACCTGTGGGTGTGGCTTCTTCCTCGAGGACGGGTCCCGCCTCCGGCGGATGCTGGGGCCGGGAGGGTTCGTGAATCCCGACGAGGTCGCGTACGTCATCGTCGAACCGGTACAGGGCGAGGGCGGCTACCGGTTCCCCAGCGACGCCTTCGCGGCGGAACTGGCGGCGGTGGTCGACGAACACGATCTCCTGCTCGTGGCCGACGAGATCCAGTCGGGGATCGGTCGAACGGGGGAGTTCTGGGCGGCGGACCACTACCCGTTCGACCCCGACGTGATCGCGGCGGGCAAGGCGCTCCGGGTCGGTGCCACGATCGCCAGCGAGGACGTGTTCCCCGACGAGGAGAGTCGCCTCTCCTCGACGTGGGGCGCTGGCGACCTGCTGGCCTGCGCGCAGGGCGCGATCACGATCGACGTGATCCACGAGCAGAACCTGATGGACAACGCCGTCGAACGCGGTCGGCAGTTCCGGGAAACGTTCGAGGCCGGACCGGCCATGACCGACGTTCGTGGGAAGGGACTGATGCTGGCCGTCGAGTTCGACACGAAGGCGCGACGCGACGAGGTGATGGACGCGGCCTTCGGCCGCGGTCTGCTCACGCTCGGCTGCGGCCGGAAGACCCTGCGACTCCTCCCGCCGCTGGACGTGACCGAGCGGGAGATCGACCTCGGTGCGACCCTGCTGGCCGAGGCCGTCGCCGCGGCCGACTGACTCCTCGTTCCACTGCAGTCCCCGATGTCTGACGAAGATTTACAAGGTGTGGTGTGGTACCGATTAGCATGTCTTCGGAGCCAGCCGGAACGGACGACGGTGTCGCGCCGCGGGAACAGGAGTTCACTGTCACGCGGAACAACACGTTCGAGTTCATGCCGGGCCCGCTGACCGGCATCTCCTGTCCCTGTTGTTTCAAGGACATGCTGCTGAAGGACGTGATCCGAGCGGGCGAGTGCAACAGCTGTGGCGCGGACCTGGAGCTGACGCTGACGGCGCGGGACGCCGACTGATGGCGCAGCGGTGGTCGTTCTCGGTACGATCCGCCCTCCCGGACCCAACAGACCCTTTAGTCGGGTCCCCGAAGCAGGGCCATGGCAGACACTGCGACGCTGACGATCGAGACCGAGGACGGCACCAGCGACGAACTCGAAGTCCCGACGGGACTGCTCGACATGCTCCGGGAGAGCGATGAGACCGACCCCGAGATCGTCGGCGACATCGCGATGATCGGCATGGCCCAGCGCATCCACGGCGCGATCCACCACGCGCAGGGCGAACCCGGCGAAGACGTACAGGCCGCCGAAGACGTGACGATGGATCTCTTCGAGGAGCGGTTCGGTCAGACCTTCGCCGACATGACCGGCCACGACCACTGAGCGGCGAGCCGACCAGTAGATTTCCGCGTTTTCAGACTACGTCCCACTCCAGCAGCGCGCCCGCATCCAGTCGCTCGACCGACCGGAGTTCCAGTTCGGGGAACGCCTCGGTGAAGCCGTCGCCGTCGGCCAGCGTGGGGGCGTCCCGGCCGCCGATCACTTTCGGGCCGACGAACACGGAGAGTTCGTCGACGAGTCCCTCCTCGACCAGCGAGAAGATGAGTTCGCCGCCACCCTCGACCATCAGCTGGTCGATCCCCTCGCCCTCCAGTTTGCCGAGCGCGGTCGTCAGGTTCACGCGGTCCTCACCCGTCGCGAGGACGGTCGCGCCGGCCTCCTCCATCTGTTCGACGAAGTCCGTCGGTGCGGCCCGGCTCACGAGGAGATAGGTGTGGGCGGCACCGTCGAGCACCGTGGCGTCCGGTGGTGTCCGGACGCGGGAGTCGGCCACGACGCGGGCGGGGTTCGCCGGGTCGCCGCGCTCCCCCCGTGCCCGTCGTCGGTCGGCGCTGTCGACGGTCAGCGACGGGTCGTCGGCCAGGACCGTGCCGACGCCGACCATGACCGCGTCGCTGTCGGCCCGCAACTGGTCGACCCGGTCGAAGTCGTCGGGTCCGCTGATCTCGATCTGCGTCCGCTCCCGCGAGGAGAGCTTGCCGTCGGCACTCATCGCGGCGTTGACGACCACGTGCATACCCCACCGTTCCGGTGGCGTCGACAATTCCCTTACGGAACGCCGGGAGTGCGATGCGGTGGCCCTGCAGGTGCGACCGCTCAGAACGTCGCGGTCCCGACCACGTCCAGCAGTTCCGCCTCGCCGCGATGGGTCTCGGCGTCGAAGTCGGTGACGCGGATGCGGACCTTCGCGTCGGCCGGCACGTCGTCGTCGAGTTCGAGGACGGAGTCGCCGATCCGGACGACGCTCGTTCCGCCGTCGGCGTCGGTGACGTAGGCGAGGAGTTCCTCCCCCGGCTCGAAGACGGGGGCTCGCGTCCGGAACCGCCAGCCGGCGAGGTACTTCTCGCGGAGGCTCATGCGCGCTCCACCTCCCCTGATTCGCGGTCGGAGACGTATTCACGCCCGAAGCCAGTCCAGGCGGCGATCAGGAAGGTCGCCACCAGCAGCCAGCCGTGGAACACGTAGGGCACGACGGCGACGGGGTTGACCATCATGCTCGGCTCGAACCAGGCGTACTCCTCTGGGAGGCCCTGCATCGCGGCGACGCCGACCAGCACCCCGCCGGCCCACGGGAAGATGTAGCCCAGCGCGGAGGTGTTGGCGTCGAGGATGTTCGCCCGACGGTAGCCGTTGAGGTTGAACCGCCGGCCGATGGTCGAGACGTAGGGGGCGATGGCGATCTCCGCAGCGGTGTTGATCGTGATCATCGCGTTGACGGCGGCCGTCCCGAGCACCATCGTCGTCTCGGCGCGGGTGACGGTCGTGGCGACTTTCGAGAGCAGCCACTCCTGGAGCGCGGCGAAGCCACCGCCACGGATCATGATGCGCGCGCCGGCGACGATCAGCAGGGTCAGGACGATCAGCGGGAAGAAACCCTCGGCACCGCTGTAGAGGCTGCCCGCGACGCCCGGCGACTCGCCCGAGCCCGCGACCTCGACGATCGGGAGCCACGAGGCCGCCTCCGCCACGCCCGAGCGGGCCGGCGCGCGAAAGAGGAGCATGTCGGCCGGGCCGGCGAGATCGAACACGAGATTGAACGCGATCGCGACGATCAGGCCCCAGGAGATGGCCTCGACGATGTGGCGGCCCCGGACGGCGGTGGCGATCACGACGCCCATCGAGACCAGATGGAGGAGTCCGGCGGGGTTTGCGCTCTCGACGAAGATCTCGCGGGCTTGCCCGGCGACCTGGATGCCCTCCATGAGGTTGCCGGCGACGACGTAGGCGGCGAAGGCGACGATCGCCGGGACGATGGCGTACTTGAACCGGGAGGCGACGACGCCGCCGATGTCGGCCTCCTGGGTCACGGCGCTGACGATGGTCGTGTCGCTGACGGGTGCGAGGTTGTCGCCGAACACTGCACCCGAGAGGATCGCGCCGAACACGAGGACCGGGCTCGCGCCCAGCAGGACGCCGGCCGGGAAGAAGAGGGTCGTGAACGCGACGGCGGTCCCGTAGCCGGTGCCGATGCCGGTCGCCAGCAGTGCGGCGAGGACGAAGGTCGCGGCCGGGAACAGCGCGGCCCCGATGTCCAGCGCGCTCGCGGCCCAGACGAGGCCGTCGACGAAGCCGCCGGCCTGCAGCGTCGAGGCGAACATTCCGGCCCACAGCCACGCGACGATGGCCGTCGCCGCGACCCGCTGGGTCATCCCCTCGAAGATGGTGTTGGCGTACCCCTTCCAGTCGCCCTTCACGAACAGCATCCCGGTGATGAGCGCGAGGAGCATGCCGATCACGAGCCCGGTCGTGTCGGAGATGCCGAACAGGCCGCTCTGGACGATGGCCCAGACGATGAACAGGCCGATGGGTAGCGCACTGACCCCCTTCCCACCGTAGAACTCGATGGTTGCCTCGTCCTGCTGGGCGATTTCTGCCAGTTCCGTCTCGTACGGTTCCTCGCCGGTTCCGGCGTCGTCGCTTCCTGCCATTGGTTTCCATTCACACACCTCCGACACAAGCCTGACGGTCGGCCGGGTCGACGCGGGAACGTCGCCGCTCGAAACCGGGTGGCGGGATACCCGCCCGCGGCCGGGCACGACACGATTTTTATCCCACCCTCCCGAACGGGCGGGCATGGAGTTAGACGACCATGCCGAGGACCTCGCCTCCGACCTCGGCGTCGACAAAGAGGAGGTCAAATCCGACCTTGAGAACCTGGTGAGCTACAGCGTGCCCGTCGACGAGGCCAAACAGAGCCTCCGCCGGAAGTACGGCGACGGCTCCACGGGCTCGACCGGCGCGCCCAGCGCCGTCGACGTGGCCGACGTGTCGCCCGACGACTCGAACGTCACCGTCACGGCCCGCGTGCTCACCGTGGGGAAGCGCCCGATCCACTACCGCGGCGAGGATCACGTCATCTTCGAGGGCGAACTCGCCGACGAGACCGGGAAGATCTCCTACACCGCGTGGGAGGACTTCGGCCTCGAAGCCGGCGAAGTCGTCGAGATGGGCAACGCCGGCGTCCGCGAGTGGGAGGGCAAACCGGAGTTGAACCTCGGTGAGAGCACGACCCTCTCGCGAGTCGAGGAGGACATCGCCGTCGACTATCCGATCGGTGGCGACGCCGACCTCGCGGACCTCTCGCCCGGCGACCGCGGTGTCGACCTCGAGGTCCAGGTCGTCGAGTGCGAGGCGAAGACCATCGACGGCCGCGACGGCGAGACCGAGATCCTCAGCGGAACGCTGGCCGACGAGAGCGCACGACTCCCCTTCACCGACTGGGAACCCCGCCCGGAACTGGAGGAGGGTGCTTCCCTCCGCCTCGAAAACGTCTACGTCCGGGAGTTCCGCGGCGTCCCCTCCGTCAACCTCTCGGAGTTCTCCCGCGCCGAGACGCTCTCCGGTGGCGTCGAGGCCCGCGACGACCCCGAACGGCTGCCGATCCGCCATGCCGTCGAGCGCGGCGGGGCCTACGACGTGGAACTGGTCGGCAACGTCATCTCGATCCGTGACGGCTCCGGCCTCATCGAGCGCTGTCCCGACTGCGGTCGCGTCATCCAGAAGGGCCAGTGCCGGAGCCACGGCGCGGTCGAGGGCGAGGACGACCTGCGGACCAAGGCCATCCTCGACGACGGCACCGGCACCGTGACTGTGGTGCTTGACGCCGAGTTGACCGCCGAGGTGTACGGCGGCGGTCTCGACGACGCCAAAGAGCACGCTCGCGACGAGATGGACCAGTCGGTGGTCGCCGAGGCCATCGCCGACAGCGTCGTCGGCCACGAGTACGCGGTCCGGGGCTCGCTGTCCGTCGACGAGTACGGCGCGAACCTCGACGCGACCGCGTTCGCTCGGAGCGGGGACGACCCCGCCGAGCGTGCGCGTGACCTGCTCGCGGAGGTGGACGGATGAGTTCGAGCGATGACGACGGCGACCAGGGCGGCGCGGGCCGCCGCGAGGTCGCCTATCGGATGTTCGCCGCCGAGTACGACGACGCCGACTTCTCCTACTCGGAGAGCGACGAGGAGCGCGCCCCGAACTACGTGGTCACACCCAGTGGCGCGCGCGTCAACCGGCTGTTCGTCGTCGGCGTCCTGACGGAGGTCGAACAGGTCAACGAGGACGTGCTGCGCGCCCGCATCGTCGACCCGACGGGCGCGTTCGTGGCCTACGCCGGGCAGTACCAGCCCGACGAGATGGCCTTCCTCGATCGGGCCGAGCCGCCGACCTTCGTCGCGCTAACCGGGAAAGCCCGGACCTTCCAGCCAGACGATTCGGACACCGTCTACACCTCGGTTCGACCCGAGAGCATCAACGAGGTCGACGCGGAGACCCGCGACCGCTGGACCGTCGCGACGGCCGAACGGACGCTGGACCGCGTCGAGACGATGGCTGGCGCGCTCGGCCGTGAGGAACGCGGCGACGATCTCCGGGATACCCTCGTGGCGTCGGGTGTCGACGAGGGGCTGGCCGCCGGGACCGCGCTCGCGCTGGAACACTACGGGACGACGCCGACGTATCTGGACGCGCTCCGGGAGACCGCATTGGACGCAGCCCGCGTGGTCGCCGGGGACGTCGACGAGGTCGACTCCCTGACCGTCGCGCCCGGAGACGAGGGGTCCGTCACGGTGGCCGATCTCGACGGACTGGAGATCTCGGCCGCTGGAGCCACTGGGACCGCGGAGACGGCCGAGACGACTGAAACCGCTGAATCCACGGAGACCGCCGAACCCGAGACGACGGCGCCGACGGGCGACGAGTCCGGCGGCATCGAATCCGACGACGTGGAGTCGACTACCGTCGACACCGAACCGTCCAGCACGGAGGCAGAACCGGAGACCAGCGACGAACCCGAAACGGAACCGGTCTCCGGCGACGCCGGGACCGAGACGCCCGGCGTCGAAACCGACGAGGAGCCGGCGAGCGAGCCGGAACCGACCGAACCCGTCGAGACCGAGCCGGAACCGGAAACCGGATCGGCCGACGACGACATCGGTGACTTCGAGCCGACCGGCGACACCGAAGCCGGCGACGCCGGCGCAGACGACGAGGTCGGGGACTTCGACCCCGGCGAGTTCGAACTCGACGAGGACGAACGCGAGGAGATCGAGGAGGAGTTCGGCACGGACTTCTCCACCGGGACTGAGGTCGGCGAACCCGGCGATGCCGACATCGAGACGGCCGATCCGGAAGAGATCGAGCAGGGCGAGCCGGCGACCGACGCCGAACCCGCCGAACCGGCGACCGACGAGTCAGAGGCGGACGAACCGACCGAGGCTGCTGACTCCGAGGCGGCAGAGGAACCGGCGGACGCCGAATCTGTGGCGGACGAAGCGTCCGCGGACGAACCCGCCGAGGACGTGGACCTGGAAGATGCGGTTATGGACGCGATGAACGATCTCGACGACGGCGACGGGGCCGACCGGGCGGCGGTGATCGAGCAGGTCACCGACCGGACGGGAGCCGACCCCGACGCGGTCGAGGAGGCCGTGCAGGACGCGCTGATGGACGGGCGCTGTTACGAGCCCGACGAGGCGACGCTCAAGGCCATCTGATGGCGGTCGAACCGGTGCCCGGCGAACCCGCCGCCGTCGCCGACCTGCCGGACGAGCGGGCCCTGTTGATCGCCGACTATCACGCCGGCCTCGAAGTCGGCCTGCGATACGACGGCGTGGAACTCCGGAGCCGCGCCGACGAGCGCCGCGAGTCGGTCGTGGACCTGCTCGACCGAACGGACGCGGACCGACTGATCGTCCTCGGGGACCTCAAACACGCCATCGGCGGCCCCGGCGGCGAGGAACGCGAGGAGATCGAGACGCTCCTCGAGGCCCTCGCCGTACCCGTCACGGTCGTCAAGGGCAACCACGACGGCGATCTCGCCGATCTGCTGGCGGAACGCGACGGCGTCGAGATCACGCCGGGACACGGCGTCCGCCTCGGTGAGGTGGGGCTGGTCCACGGTCATACGTGGCCCTCGCCGGACGTGCTCGCCGCGGAGGTGATCTGTATGGGCCACGAACACCCGATGATCCGACTGGAAGACGAGGTCGGCGGTGCGCGGGCCGAGCGCGCCTGGCTCCGTGGCCCGCTCGACCCAGCACCGTTTTCGGAGTTCCACGACACCGACCTGAATGCCGACGGTGAACTCGTCGTCTTCCCGTCGTTCAACGATCTGACGGGGGGGACGTGGACGAACGTCGCCGGCCAGGAGTTCCTCGCGCCGTTCCTCCCCGAGGGCTTTCGGGGGGCACAGGCGTATCTCCTCGACGGGACGCGACTGGGCGAGTACAGCCGCGTGTGAGGGGGTCGCAGGGGCGGCGACCGGGGAAAGCGGTGTGCTTAATCGGCTCGCTCCGCTAGGCCTGTCGATGGCAGAAACGGGGTCGGCTGCGGCCTTCGCCGAACTCGGGTCGGCGGTCCGCGCAGCGCTCTCCGACCGTGGTTTTTCCACACCAACGGAGCCACAGCGCCGCGCGATCCCCCCGCTCGTAGCGGGCGAGCACGGCCTCATCGTCGCGCCCACCGGAACTGGCAAGACCGAGACCGCGATGCTTCCGGTGTTCGATGCCCTAGAAGGAACGGAAAACTTCGGGATCGGCGCGCTGTACGTGACGCCGCTGCGGGCGCTCAACCGCGACATGCGCGACCGACTGGAGTGGTGGGGCGAGACGCTGGACCTCCGAGTCGACGTGCGCCACGGGGACACGACGGACTACCAGCGACAGAAACAGGCCGAGAACCCGCCGGACGTGCTGGTGACGACGCCGGAGACCCTGCAGGCGATGCTCACCGGCGAGAAGTTGCGGGTCGCGCTGGAAGACGTGGATCACGTCGTCGTCGACGAGGTGCACGAACTCGCGGCCTCGAAACGGGGCGCGCAGTTGACGCTCGGACTGGAGCGGTTGCGCGAAGTTTCGGGACCGTTCCAGCGGATCGGGCTATCGGCCACCGTCGGCGACCCAGCGGAGGTCGGGAAGTTCCTCACCGGTGACCGCGGCTGCGAGATCGTCGAGGTCGACGTGGGGAGCGAACTGGACATCGCGGTTCGGGAACCCGAGGTGACCGACGCCGACGAGCAGTTGGCGAGCGAGTTGATGACCGACGCGAGTGTCGCCAGCCACGTCCGGGCGATCGCGGAGATCGTCGAGTCCCACGAATCCACACTGGTGTTCGTCAACACCCGCCAGACCGCCGAGGCGCTGGGCTCGCGGTTCAAAGAGTTAGGGACCGACATCGAGGTCCACCACGGCTCGCTCTCGAAGGAGGCCCGGATCGAGGTCGAAGACCGGTTCAAAGCCGGCGAGCTGTCGGGGTTGCTCTGTACCTCCTCGATGGAACTGGGGATCGACGTGGGCAGCATCGACCACGTCGTCCAGTACCGGAGCCCGCGGCAGGTCTCACGGCTCCTCCAGCGGGTGGGGCGAGCGGGCCACAGTCGCGACGAGATTTCCTCTGGCACCGTAATCACGACGCGACCGGACGACACCTTCGAGGCGCTGGCGATCGCCCGGCAGGGCCAGGCCGGCGACGTGGAGCCGGCGAACATCCACCACGGCAGTCTCGACACCGTCGCCAACCAGATCGCCGGCCTCGTCATGGACTTCGGCGAGATCTCTGCGATGGAAGCCTACGAGGTCGTGACTCGCGCGTACCCTTTCCGGAATCTCGACGAGGCCGACTTCAAGTCGGTCGTCCGGGAGCTGGCCGAGAACCGCGTGGTCTGGCTCGAAGAGCGCGAGGACCGCCTGGAGAAGCGTCGCGGGACGTGGCAGTACTTCTACCACAACCTCTCGATGATCCCCGACGAGGCCACCTACGCGGTCAGCGACGTGGCCAGCGGCCGGCAGGTCGGGACTCTCGACGAGAAGTTCGTCGTCAACTTCGCCCAGCCCGGCGAGATCTTCATCCAGGGCGGCGAGATGTGGCGCATCACGGAGGTCGACGAGGAGGAAGAGGAGGTGCTCGTCTCGCCCGTCGAGGACCCCGCCGGCGAGGTCCCCTCCTGGGTCGGACAGGAGATTCCCGTCCCCCGTGCGGTCGCCCGGGAGGTCGGCGAGATCCGCGAGGTGGGCGGGCGGCAACTGAACGGCGGGCGGCCGGCTGACGACGGCCCCCGGGTCGACGGCGCAGTCGGCACGGACGCCGTCGCCCGCGACCTCTCGCGGCGGTACCCCGCCGACGAGTACACCATCGGCGAAGCCCTCGACCAGCTGGAACGCCACGACGCGCCGATCCCGTCGGGCGACCGGATCCTCGTGGAGTCCCACGGGCGGGAGGTCGTCCTGAACGCCCACTTCGGGCACACGATCAACGAGACACTCGGGCGGGTCCTGTCTGCGCTACTGGGCCAGCGCACCGGCTCCTCGGTCGGCATGGAGATCGACCCGTACCGGATCGAACTCGAAGTGCCCAGCGGGATCACGGTCAACGACGTGCTGGAGACGCTCCGGGAGACCGACCCCGAA